>JAZSLT010000023.1:0-18394 GCA_045535515.1 Clostridia bacterium
CCATTGCTTCACAAGCCTGTGAAGGCTTACCGATTCCTGCATCAACAATAATCGGCAAATCAATTTCATCAATAAGAATTTGAATAAACTCTTTTGTGGCTAAACCTTTGTTCGAGCCTATGGGAGATGCAAGCGGCATAACACTTGCGGCACCGGCATTAACCAAGTCACGGGCAACATGTAAGTCCGGATACATATACGGCATAACAATAAATCCGTCATTTGCAAGGATTTCTGTTGCCTTGATTGTTTCTTCGTTATCGGGGAGAAGATACTTTGCGTCACGCATAATTTCAATCTTCACAAAATTACCGCATCCTATTTCACGGGCAAGACGGGCAATTCTTACCGCTTCTTCGGCATTTCTTGCTCCGCTTGTATTGGGAAGAAGTGTAACTCCCTTTGGTATGTAATCAAGGATATTTTCTTGTTCCTTTGTGTTTGCTCGTCTTACGGCAAGCGTAATCATTTCTGCTCCTGCATCTTTTATAGCTGCATCAATCAGCTTCATGGAGTATTTTCCCGAACCTAAAATAAAACGGGAATTAAATTCGTGTCCGCCTATAATAAGTTTGTCGTTGTTCATTTTCTGTACCTCTCTATACTTCAAATTTATGTGCTATGATTCTTAAAACCGTATGTGCCTGATGTGCAGCGCATAGCATAACTCTTGATGATATAAGTCCTATATCATTTTTAACCTCACTCTGTTCATCACCGCAAAGATAAAAGCGCTTAGAAATTTTTCTCGTTTTTATTGCATTTGAACTGCCAAGCCCTGCCATGCCGGAAGCGGCAATAATGTATTTCGTCGGCATTTCCGATAAAACAAAATTTACAATGTTAGCTTTTGCTTCCGCATTGTCAAACGCTTCGCAAATGATATCGGCGCGCTGTAAAAGGTCGAAATAATTGCTTTCGTCCATGTAAACAGTATGTATTTCTGTTTCAAGATATGGGGCAATTTCTTTTAGATTGCAAGCGAGAGCTTCGGTCTTGTACATACCAATTTGACAAGGCTTATATTGCTGACGGTGTAAATTGGAAATATCCACCCTATCAAAATCAATTAATATTAACTTGCCAATACCCGCTCTCGCAAGCACGATTGCAATATTTGAGCCAAGTCCGCCAAGACCGCAAATTGCTACGGTTGATGAGGAAAGCTTATTCTGCAATTCTTTTCCGTGTCTTTCTTCAAGAGCTTTTATCCACTCCGTTTTATTAGGTATCATATTAACCACCTCCTACAAAGCTTACAACTTCAACACTATCACCGTCACAAAGCCGGGTTGTTTCGTACTCTGCTTTTGGAACGATGTCCCCGTTTCGCTCCACCGCAACACGCATCAAATCATATCCGCCGGCAAGCAAGTATGCTTTTACACTTATACCTGCAACATCAAATAGTTCTCCGTTAATTTTTACCACTTCATTCACCTCCAAAATTTGCAACAAAAAAGGAGCTACCGATTTGGTAACTCCCATTTATACTTTGTTATTCCTAAACCTTGCGCTCAGGCATCCCTCCGTTGGCATTATCCAAATCAGGTTCTCGGTCGAAGGTCATACCTTCCTCTCAGCCTGTACTACAAGCTCCCGTTTTTATTCATTTTTATTTTATCAAAACAGAACGATTTAGATATGGCATCTGAATCGTTCTGTTTTGGTGGTAGAGACAGTAGGACTTGAACCTACGACCTCTCGCATGTGAAGCGAGCGCTCTAACCAGCTGAGCTATGCCTCCAAAGCACATTCAGTATAGCATACACAGGAAGAAAAAGCAAGCATTATTTTCAAAAAAAGTAATTTTCAGTTCATTCGCGCCTTGAGCCGGCAGATGGGAATGCCCTGGGAAGAAAAGTTTGCCTCGTATTCCGTTACCACATTTTCGGGGTCGGCCTCCGCATGCAGGTCCCTCGTTACGCTTTCGAGAGTAAAGCCGTTTTCGGAAAGGGAGGCAAGGGAAAAATCGAAGAGCGGCACATTATCCGTTTTCATATAAATCTCGCCACCCTCCGCCAGCAGCTTTTTATAAAGCGCAAGAAAGGGAGGAGCGGTAAGACGGCGCTTTGCATGCTTTGTTCGGGGCCACGGGTCGCTGAAGTTAAGGTATATGCGGTCTACGCAGCCGCAAAGCGGAAGGTCAGAAAGCTTCATAATATCGCCGAGAAAAAACCGCACATTGGAAAGCTCGGCGGCCCAGACCTTTTCCATAGCCAGCACAATAACGCTGGAAACCTTTTCGATGGCCAGAAATTGCACATTGGGGTTACGGCGCGCCGTTTCGGTTATAAAGCCGCCTTTGCCGCAGCCTATCTCAAGATGAAGGGGGCGTTTTTCGGAAAGCTCTGCCATTTCCCCGGCAAAAAGCGCACGAACGGCCTCCAGTCTCTGTTGTTCATTTTTCTTATGACGCATACGCATGGCATGGTATTTCCTTTCACAAAGAATTATCGAAATCGTAAAAAACTCCGTCAGGCCAAGGGGACAGCTTCTTCCAGCGATGCCGAAAGGCGCGCCTTGGGGTCAAGAAGGGTGCCCACAGCGCGTTGCACACCCTCACGGTCGGAGAAAACAAGGGCGCCGGCGCCGGTCTGCTGGCAAACGGCAGACAAAAGCGTCAGAATTTCATATCGGTCTGTCGCCGACGGTATTTGGTCGATATCCGACACCAGAAGCAAAGGGGCCTCGGCTGCCGCGGCGCAGATAAGCCCGAGCCGCAAGGTTTCGTACACGCTTCCTTGTGGCACCGCCATTTTTCCGTAATCGGGCAAAAGGCCTAAATTCATATAAATTTGTGCGGTGGACAGGCGCGTGGAGGGGCGAAGCGCAAAGGCGCGAAGCACCGCGTCAATGGTATGTGCCGGTGGGAAGAGCATGGAGGCAGATATCGGAAAAACACCCTTGCGAAAGGCTTTGCTTTTCCGTATAGAGACGCGCCCGACAGTAAGACGACCGCTGACGGGCCGGTGTTTTCCGGAAAATACGGACAACCCGTTTCTTTGGGGAAGCACAAGGATTTCGCCGCTATGCAAGGTAAAATACATGCGTTTCATTTTTCGCGCGGGAACAACGCTTGCCGCCGTAAGCAGTTCTTTTTCGCCGGCAGGCGGAAGGGTAAGCGGCTTCATTTCGGCCGCCTCTTCCAGAAACTGCACATAAGGGTTCGCCGTCCCATCCAAAAGGAACAATTTATCCTGCTTTGCCACATAAACTTTTTCGCCGTACCGACGGGCAAGGGGCAAGTCGGCCGTCAGAAACAACAAGGCAATATTTTTGATTTTGGCGACCTTTATAAGGAGCATATAAAGGTCCTCCACCTCCTGCGCCGTCATATCCTCAGCATCGGCAAAGAAAACGGCGACGGCAGGGTCGGTCGCCAGCGCGGCGGCATACATAACTGCGCGCAAGTCTTTTGTGGAAAGGGCACTCATTTTCTTTCGTAAAATCCGTTCGGGATTTCCTGTGCCCAAAAGCTCCATGATGCGTTTTGCATCTGTCATAATATCGTGGCTCGTTTTTTTCACGCCTTCCCGAAACGGGAGCAGAATGTATTTTTGTACCGACATCCGAAGGGAAGTATCCGGCTTTACGGACGGCAAAACGGCCACATTCATCATGCGGAAAAACCGCATTTCTTCCTCGTTTAATCGCTCCACATCGGCTCCGTCAATAAAAAGCTGACCGGTGAGAGAATAGGGCGCATCATAGCAGCGCGACAAAAGATTGGCAAGATACGGCATGTGGCTGCTTCCGGGGCCGCAAACGGCAAGGATTTCACCACGCTCCGCCGCCATGCTGATGCCGGAAAAAATGCTTTTTCCGCCAACGGAGAGTGAAATATTATCGAAAAGAAAGGCTTTATTCATAACGGCACGCCTCCTTTGTCACAAAAGAAAGTAAATATAAAAGGAACAGGATGCTGGCTAAAATACAGCCGGCAAAAGCCATGGTAATTTCCGAAAGAGAAAAAAGGCTACCCGAGGAAAGACAATGCAGGAAGAAGGCGGAAAAGATGCTCCATGCAAAAAGTCGGGGCAAAAGTGAGAGGTTAGCAAGGTGAAAAAGCGGCCACGATATGGCTTTTTTGCGTCCGGGCATAGGGGTTTTTCGGTAGGGACGAACGGCGAGCCTGCTCTGCAGCATGCGGTGCGCGCTCCAGAGAACAAGCGGCAGAAAAAGAGCCGGAAATTCCGCTTTTACAAAAAGGAAAAAGAGCGAAGAAGTAAGCGGCGGTGGGAGCAAAAGGAAGCCTTGGCAGACCGCTTTGAAAAATCTTGCGCCGCATAAAGAAAGTAAAAAACCAAGGAACATGCCAGCAGGGAAGGCAAGGGCGGCGGATACGAGAGCCGGCGTTAAAATAGTTTGGACTATGCGGATGGCGTTTTCGAGCGCAGGCTCGGGCGAGGTATAGATATACCCGATATACACATAGAAAAATACAAGAAGCAATAAAAACGAAAAAATGGCAGGAAGCACAACCCCTCTCTTTTTCGGCTGGGGCAGGAGCGGAGCGGCTTCGGGCGCGCCCAAAAGGAGATACAGCACAAATCCCAAAAAGGATACCAAAAGAGTAAGAAAAGAGACACTCCATAGCGAGGAAAGACTTAAATTTTGCCGGATGCAGAGATAAAGCACGCAAAGAAAACCTGTTAAAATACCGCTCTTTTCAAAAAAGAAGGCAAAGCTAATTCGCAAAAGGGAAACGCGCCGCACGCGGTTTTTCGGCACGCCGCGCAAAGCAAGGAGCGCTTCGGCCGAGGTGGCGGCAGGCAGAGAATGGGAAATCATACGCGTACCGAGAGAAAGGGCACCGAGAAACAGAAACAGATAAGAAACAATAAAAGAATCCAGCGCCATACCGAGGGGGATGCCAAAGCAAAAGGATACTGCCGTCACGCCACTTAAAACACCGCGAAGGGATTTTAAGAGCGGTAAAATCCCCAGAAAAGGGCAGAAGAGGGCACAAAGAAGGTAGGGCAATAAAAAGGAAGCATCCGCTAAAAGGGTGATGTCATGAAAAGTCCAAATCACACAAAGTATCGCCGCCATGATAAAATATGAAAGAAATCGTAGTGTTTTTTTCATGTGTATATTTCCTCCAAAAATAAAGCGTTAGAATTTTTGCACTCTAACGCTTTATTTCTATATTTGCGCTTTCTTAGCCTTCTACAAGTCGCTTGGTGTCCAGTGCAATCATAAGCTCTTCGTTTGTGGGGATAACCAAGGTTTTCACCTTGGCGCCGGGTGCGCTGACATCCATATCCACACCGCGAATCTTGTTCTTTTCCTCATCAATTTCCAGACCGAAGAAGGAAAGCTCCTTGGCAATCTGGGAACGAAGGGCAACATTGTTTTCGCCGATGCCGGCCGTAAATACCAGAGCATCTACGCCGTTCATAACGGCGATATATTGTCCGATAAACTTCTTAAGAGAATAGGAGAACATATCGAGCGCAAGACCTGCGCGTTCGTTTTCGGCAGCGGCCGCATCCAGGTCGCGGAAATCGCTGCTGACGCCGGATACACCCAGCACGCCGGATTTCTTATTTAAGACATCCGAAACTTCCTTCACAGAAAGATTTTCCTTTTCGGCTACGAAGGATACAATGGCAGGGTCAATATCGCCGCTGCGCGTACCCATAACAAGACCGGCAAGCGGTGTAAAGCCCATGGAGGTATCTACCGATTTTCCGCCGTTTACAGCGGCAAGGCTGGAGCCGTTGCCAAGGTGGAGCGTAATCAGCTTTAATTCTTCCACGGGTTTTCCCAGAAGCTCAGCCGCACGGCCGGTAACATATTTGTGGGAAGTGCCGTGGAAACCATAGCGACGGATTTTGTACTCCGTGTAGTATTCATAGGGAAGGGCGTATAAATAGGCTTCTGCCGGCATGGTCTGGTGGAAGGCCGTATCAAATACAGCCACCTGCTTTGCATGCGGAATTACCTTTTCACAGGCCACAATACCCGTAAGGTTTGCCGGATTATGCAGGGGCGCCAGTTCAATACATTCTTCAATGGACTTTTTAACACCCTCATCAATAATAACAGATTCCGAGAAGAGCTCGCCGCCGTGTACTACGCGGTGACCGACAGCCGAGATTTCCTCCATGCTGGAGATAACGCCATGCTCCTTATCTGTCAGCGCATCGATAACAAAACCGATAGCGTCGGTGTGGTTTTTCATGGTGAGGTCCAGTACAACGGTATCCTTTCCGGCAGGCGTGTGCTTGAGGCGACCGTCAATTCCGATGCGTTCGCAAAGACCTTTGGCAATTACATCCATAGAATCCATATCAATAAACTGATACTTCAGGGAAGAACTGCCGGCATTGATAACTAAAATCTTCAAGATATTCGCTTCCTTTCTTATTGGTTCTGTGCCTGTACACAGGTAATGGCAACAACGCCCACAATATCTTCGGCGCTGCAACCGCGGGAGAGGTCGTTAACGGGCTTTGCAATACCCTGCGTGATAGGACCGTAGGCTTCCGCCTTGGCAAGACGCTGGGTAAGCTTGTAGCCGATATTACCGGCGTTGAGGTCGGGGAATACCAAAACATTGGCCTGGCCGGCAATCGGGCTGGCCGGTGCCTTGGATTTGCCGATTTCCGGTACGATGGCGGCATCCAGCTGCAGCTCGCCGTCGAGAGCAAGCTCCGGTGCCTTTTCCTTGGCAAGAGCGGTAGCCTTCTGCATTTTTTCTACCAGCGGGCTCTTGGCACTACCGTAGCTGGAATAAGAAAGCATAGCCACCTTCGGTTCAGCTTCTAAAAGTGTGCGGAAGGACTTGGCGGAGGACAGGGCGATTTCAGAAACAGCCTCGGCATCCGGGTCTTCATTAAGGCCCGAGTCGGCAAAAATGAAGGCACCCTTTTCGCCGTATTCGCAATCCGGCACAACCATAACAAAGAATGCGGAAACCAGCTTTGTGCCGGGTGCAGTCTTTAAAATCTGGAGGCAGGGACGAAGTACATTGGAGGTGGAGTTTACAGCACCGGCTACCATACCGTCGGCAAGGCCGAGCTTTACCATCATAACACCATAGTACAAGCTGTTCTTTACGGTTTCAAAGGCCTGCTCAGGCGTCATACCCTTTGCCTTGCGAAGGTCATAAAGACCATCGGCAAAGGTCTGGAGATTTGCCGCCTCGGCGGGGTTAATCAAAGTGGCACCTGAGAGGCTGAGGCCTTCGTCTGCGGCCATCTTCAGCATGTCAGCTTCCTTGCCCAATATAATGATATTGGCAATGTCCTTTTCCAAAACCATAGCCGCCGCACGGATGGTGCGAATGTCCTCACCCTCCGCAAGCACGATGGTTTTCTTGTCGGTTTTTGCGCGTTCGATGATTCGGTCTAAAAATTTACTCATTGGTATCGCTTCCTCTCTACATAATAACTTTAAAAATTATAACGCAAATATAAGAAAAATGCAACACCTTTTTACATATAAAAGTAATATTTTTTAAAAAATCCAAATCGTGGTCGTTTTTTTCGTCCCGCCCATTGACACGGGAGGATAAAAAAGATATAATATACCGTAATTACGAAAGGAAGAAAACAATATGGATTTTGCGGGACTTATGATTACGGCAGTAGGACTTTCGATGGATGCCTTTGCCGTGGCAATGTGCAAGGGCCTGAGCATGCAGAAATTCCGGTTTCGCCATGCGCTTTTAGTTGGCGTTTACTTCGGGATATTTCAGGCGCTTATGCCCTTAATCGGTTTCTTTATCGGTGTAAACTTTGCCGGTCGGATAGGAGCCTTTGACCATTGGATTGCGTTTGGACTTCTGGCTTTTTTGGGCGTTAAAATGCTCTGCGAAGCCTTTGAAAAGGAAGAGGAAGGGGACGATTGCCTCTCGTTTAAAACGATGTTTGTCTTATCGGTGGCCACCAGTATTGACGCTTTGGCGGCCGGTATTTCCTTTGCGGTACTTAAAATGGAGATTTATTCCACGATTGCCGTAATCGGAATTACTACCTTTTTGCTTTCTGCCGTGGGCGTTAAAATCGGCGCCGTTTTCGGGGAAAGGTTTAAAAGGAGCGCCGAGATAGCCGGTGGCATTATCTTAATCGGAATTGGTATTAAAATCTTATTAGAACATCTTTTTGTACAGTAATGAAGGAGGAATTTAAAATGGCAGAAATGAACAATACGGTCCGCGGCTTTGCGGCGGAAATTGCGCCGATGCTTCGTATGAAATTATGGGGCGAGGGGAAGGGGTCTATCGTCACCTTCTTTTTGGACGAAACCATCTCGCGGGAGTTGGCCGCATCTGCAGGAGCACTTTTTGCCGATAAGGCAGAAACGGCGGAAGAACAGTATGCAGCGCTGGAAGAAAAAATAGCCGGTTTCCGGAAGGAAAACGGGTGCCTTCCGAAGGTCGTGGCGATTGGCGGTCTTGGCGTTTTTGCCCATGGGGAAACCAAGGCATTGGCAGAAAAAGCAAAGGCCGAGTTTTTAGCGGCAACAGGCCGTCCTCTTACGGGAACTGCAAACGCGAAGGAAGGCGTACCCTACGGCCGCGTTTTTGAAAAAATCATCGTGGTAACCGGCAGCGCGCAAGGGTTTGGACAGGGTATTGCCGAGGAAATTATGTCCGAGGGTGCCAATGTTGTCATAGCCGATTTGAATGAGGAGCTGGCCCGCCAAAATGCCGAAAAGCTTTCGGAAAAGTGGGGAACTGGGAAGGCTTTGCCCGTTGGGGCCGATGTAAGCGGTGAGGAATCGGTTGCCGAAATGTACATAGAAACCGTGCTGGCCTTCGGCGGCATAGATGCGCTTATCAATAACGCCGGCATTGTGCGCGCCGGCAATTTAGAGGAAATGACCGTGCCGATGCTGGACCTCGTTACGAAGGTAAACTACACAGCGTATTTCCTTTGCACAAAATACGCTGTAAAATATATGAAAATTCAAAATCGTTTTGCGCCGGAATATTATATGGATGTTATCCAGATTAACTCCAAATCCGGCCTTGTGGGCAGCAATAAAAACTTCGCGTATGCCGGCAGTAAATTCGGCGGCATTGGTCTTACCCAGAGCTTTGCGCTGGAGCTTACGCCCTTCAATATCAAGGTAAATGCCGTTTGCCCGGGCAATTTTCTCGATGGTCCTTTGTGGACAGACCCGGAAAAAGGCTTGTTCCTGCAGTATCTGAAAGCAGGCAAGGTGCCGGGGGCCAAAACGATTGAGGATGTTAAACGCGCGTATGAGGCAAAGGTTCCTATGAACCGCGGCTGCCGCGTTATAGATGTAGTTCGTGCCGTTTATTACTGCATGGAGCAGGAATACGAAACGGGACAGGCCATTCCCGTAACCGGCGGACAGGAAATGCTGAAATAAGAAAGGAAACGAGCATGGAAGCATTACTCAATGATAAAAATGTGGATATCCGCCTCGATGCCCTCCGTAAGCTGGTAGAAACGACGCCGGCACCGGAGAGCGGTGGCCATGTGAACAACCATATTCATACCACCTATTCGTTTTCGCCGTATTCGCCGACGAAAGCTATCTGGATGGCGAGACAAAGCGGACTTCGTACGGCCGGCATCATGGACCACGATTCGGTGGGCGGCTGCCGCGAGTTTATAGAAGCCGGTAAAATTGCCGGTCTTGCCACAACAATAGGTCTCGAGTGCCGTTGCAGCTTTTTACATACGCCAATCGCAGGCCGGCGTATTAACAATCCCGACCAGGATTCCATCGCGTATGTTACCATTCATGCCCTGCCGCATAAATATATTGACCGTGTAGCCGCGTTTTTTGCACCCTATACAGAAAAACGCAACGAAAGAAACCGCAAAATGGTGGAGAAAATCAACGCCATTACGCCTGTCGCGCTGGACTTTGAGAAGGATGTGGTTCCGCTTTCTCTTTTACATGAGGGGGGCAGCATTACAGAGCGCCATATCCTGTTTGCGCTGGCAAAAAAACTTCTTGCCGAAACAGACGATATCTGCGGCCTTCTGTCCGCTATGGGAATGGCCCTTTCCGATAAGGTTCGCGGCTTTTTGGCCGATGCCGAAAATCCGCATCGGGCGTATGACCTTTTGGGCGTGCTCAAAAGCAGCCTGATTGAAAAAATCTATATTCCGGCGACAGAGGAATGTCCGGATGTCCGCGACATTATTGCCCTCGGCAAGGAAGTGGATGCCATTGTGGCGTACGCGTATCTTGGCGATGTGGGCGATTCCGTAACGGGCGACAAGAAAACGCAGAAGTTTGAGGATGATTATCTGCTCGAGCTTTTTGAAACCTTGCATTCTCTCGGCTTTCGCGCGGTGACCTATATGCCTTCCCGCAATACACTGGAGCAGCTTTTGCGCGTGAAGGATTTTTGCAAGCAGTATAACCTGATGGAAATTTCCGGCGAAGATATTAACTCCCCCAGGCAAAGCTTTGTTTGCGAGGCTATGCAAAACCCCGTTTTTGCAAATCTGATTAATTCTACCTGGGAGCTTATCCGTCACGAAAACAGCTACGAGGAGGAAGAATAATGCGTATAGCCGTATATCCCGGTAGCTTTGACCCTATCACAAACGGCCATATTGATATTATAGAACGCGCGGCCGAGGTGTTTGACAAGGTATATGTTGCCATTTTGAAAAACAGCAGCAAAAGTCCGCTTTTTTCTGTGCCGGAGAGAGAGGAACTCATAAGTCGGGTAACGAGGCACATCCCAAATGTAGAGGCGGTCAGCTTTGACGGCCTGCTTGTCGATTTCATGCGCGAGAAAAAGGCGACGGTTATTGTAAAAGGCCTTCGCGCCGTCAGCGACTTTGAGTATGAATTCCAGATGGCGCTGATAAACCGCCAGCTCGCGCCGGAAGTGGAAACGATGTTTATGATGACGAAGGCGCAGAATCAGTATTTAAGCTCCAGCATCGTCAAAGAGGTGGCCAAATACAATGCGCCGCTTGACGGGATGGTACCGGAAGAAATTCAGGCGGAGATATACGAAAAAATCAGGCTGCTGTAAGGAGAACCCCATGCTTTATATTGAGAGTCCGCAAAGTGACCCGACATTTAATCTGGCACTGGAAGAACACTTGTTTTTTGGCAGGCAGGAAGAAATTTTCATGCTCTGGCAAAATACAAGCTCCATTATCATCGGCAAAAATCAGAATGCCATGGGGGAGATTGATTATGCGTATGTAACACGCGAGGGCATTCCGGTTGTCCGTCGCCTTTCCGGCGGCGGTGCCGTGTATCACGATATGGGCAACCTGAATTTCACATACATTGTCAACCGCGAAGGGTTTGGCGATTATGTCGGCTTTACGAAAAATTTGTGTGACTTTCTGGGGGCACAGGGGGTAGAAGCCACCGTTTCGGGGCGAAACGATGTGCAGGTTGGCGGACGGAAGATTTCCGGGAACGCCCAGTATGCGCACCGAGGCAGACTCTTGCATCACGGAACGATTTTAATCGGCGCGGATATGACACATTTGTCACGCGCGCTTCGGCCGGACGAGGAGAAAATTCTTTCTAAAGGCATACGCTCTGTGAAAAGCCGTGTTTTGAACCTTTCCGAGCTTTTACCGATGGATGCGGCGGCGTTTCGCCGTGCCTTTGGTGATTTCGTAAAAAGCACAGAGGCGTTTACACCCTATATGCTGACGGAAGAGGATATAAAGGCGGCCGAGCGGCTGCAAAAGGAAAAGTATTCTACTTTCGAATGGAACTATGGATATTCCCCGAAGTATGCCTTTCATACCAAAAACAGATTTCCCGGCGGTGGCGTTGAGGTCTTTCTCGATATCCGGGACGGGAAGATACAGGATGCCCGTATTTTTGGCGACTTTCTGGACGATGCACAGCCGCTTGCCGCGCGGCTTTGCGGCGTCATGCACTCGGCCGAGGCGATAAGGGAAGCCATAAAAGGATGCAGGCTGGGGACGATTGGTGAGGACGAAATTTTTTCCTGCCTTTTATAAGGGGGAAAATCCCGATGTAAAAGGGCCGGAAGAGATTTTAAAAAAATTTTTAAAAAACACTTGCTTTTTTTTCAGATGTGTGCTATAATACAATCTGTTCGATTACGGAGGCATAGCTCAGCTGGTTAGAGTACTTGCTTGACATGCAAGGGGTCACTGGTTCAATTCCAGTTGTCTCCACCACCTTCGGGTTGCGTTCTTCCTAAGGAAAGCAAAATAAATATGCGGATATGGCGGAATTGGCAGACGCGCATGGTTCAGGTCCATGTGAAAGCAATTTCATGGAGGTTCAAGTCCTCTTATCCGCACCAGGTCGGAGTGAAGTTTCTTTGCTCCGACTTATTCATATATACGAAAAACGAACAGGGAAGTTCGCTTTTTTAGAAGAGAGGCCTGTATGGGGAATGTTTTCGTTATCATCATATTGCTCGCATTGATTATCCTTTCGGTTGTCCGCACCTATAAAAACCGAAAAAAATCAGGCGATTGCAGGGGTTGCCCGTATGCGGGGACTTGTGCGAAGAAGGCAAGCGGAGATGCTTGTGCGGATAAGAAAGACAGATAAAAATGTTTGGGAGGAAAAGCAGATGAAAAAAACAGTCAAGGACATTATGGCGCTCATCCGGGAAAAGGATATAAAAATGGTTGACTTTAAGATGGTGGATTTTGCCGGTCAGTTCCGCCATGTAACCATTCCGGCTAAAAATTTTAATGAGGACACCGTGAAAAACGGCATCGGCTTTGATGCCTCCAACTACGGCTATGCGGTCGTGGAAAAGAGCGACATGGTGTTTATTCCGGACCCCGATACAGCTCTCATAGAGCCTTTTTGCGATATTCCCACCTTGTCTATGACGGGTAACGCGATGATAATCGACAATCCCGAAAACCGTCCGCTGCCGCAGTATCCGCGAAACATTGTGCTGGCGGCCGAAAAATACCTACAGGATTCAGGCATCGCCGATACGATGCTGATTCTTCCGGAATTTGAATTTTATTTATTTGATGAGGCGGGCTGGAAGGTTTCGCCCCATACCATCAGCGCGCATGTAGACGCTATGCAGGCGCATTGGAACAGCGAAATTGAGGGGAGCGGCAATGTGGTGGCTAAGCAAAAAAACTACCATGTAGCAAAGCCTTTTGATATCTCCTATGAAGCACGCAGCGAAATGTGTTTACTTATGGAGGAGGCCGGCATTCCGCTGAATTATCATCACCCCGAGGTAGGGGCCGGCGGCCAGTTTGAAATCGAGCCGCATCTCGGGAAAATGTCCATGATGGCCGATGCTACCATGATGATTAAGTATATTATTCATAATACTGCCAGAAAATACGGCCTTTCTGCAACCTTTATGCCAAAGCCCGTGGCCGGTGAGGCAGGAAGCGGTATGCATGTACACATGCTCCTTATGAAGGATGGAAGGCCGGTCTTTTCGGATGATAACGGCTATTCAAACCTTAGTCAGGAAGCGCATTATTTTATGGGCGGCCTTCTTAAACATATCGCATCCCTTTGCGCCCTCACCAATCCCAGCACAAACTCCTTCAAGCGCTTGGTGCCGGGCTTTGAGGCACCGGTTACTGTCGGATATGCCACTTCCAACCGCAGCGCGGTTATCCGTATTCCGGCATACGCAAAGTCACCGGAGCTCCGAAGATTTGAGCTGAGAAATCCGGATGCAACCTGTAATCCGTACTTCTGCTATGCGGCTATTCTGATGGCAGGCATTGACGGAATCAAGAATAAAATTGACCCCCGCGCAAACGGCTGGGGCCCCTACGACATGAATCTTTATAAATTGAGCGATGAAGAAAAAGCCAAGCTCAGTCACCTGCCCACTTCCCTGGAGGAGGCGCTGGATGCCCTTGAAAAAGACCATGATTATCTGACAAAAGGTGGCGTGTTCCCGGAATTTATGATTGAAAAATTCATCGAAACAAAACGGGCGGAATGTCGCGAGATAGCTGCCATTCCGCATCCTGTCGAGTTTGATAAATATTATAACCTGTAAAGCGCGTTGCCGTTATGGATGCTTTTGAAAAACCATTGGTGACTATACTGGACACTTCTGTTTTTGCCGATGAAGAGAAGTTTTGGGCGGCATACTCTGCCGTGAGCCGGGAACGCCAACAAAAGGTGGATGCCTATCGCTTGCCGAAAGATAAGCATCTTTCCCTCGGCGCCGGCGTTTTGCTGGAGCAGGGACTTTCGCGGCTCGGCATACAAAATGCCTCTCTTGTGTGCGGCGAAAATAAAAAGCCGTATCTTAAAGGGTGCCGGAATTTGTTTTTCAGCCTTTCTCATAGTGAGCCTTATGCGGTATGCGCGTTCTTTGATAAGGAAATCGGGATAGATATAGAAAAGCTTTCGGAAGTTTCCGAAAGTGTTATAAAAAGGGTGACCACCGAGAAGGAATATGCACTTCTTACAAAGCTTGGAGGCGAGCCGAAAAAGGAACAATTTATAAGGCTTTGGACGGTGAAGGAAAGCTATGTGAAGTATCTCGGAAAAGGACTTTCGCTTTCTCCCGGAAAGCTTACGGTGGATTTCGGGGAAAACATTACGATTATGCACGAGGGGGAGAAGGCAGAAGTAGTCTTTCAGGAATTTTCCCTGCCGGGATATAAAATTACGGTATGCTATAATGCCGGGTGAAAAAGGAGAGTACCATGACCTACATTTTTGATTTTGACGGAACTTTAGTAGATTCCATGCCGGCGTATGCCCGAACACTCATTCGCATACTGGAAGAAAATAATGTGGCTTATTCCGAGGATGTTGTGAGCATCGTCACGCCGATGGGCTATAAAGGTACCGCGGAATATCTGATAAGCATTGGCCTTCCGATGACAGTGGAAGAATTTATCCAAACGGCCATCCGCTATATTTCGGCGGACTATGTCCAAAACATTCCGGCCAAAGAGTTTGTCATGGAGAAGCTCAGAAAGTTAAAGGAAGAAGGGCACAGCCTCAATGTCCTCACTGCAAGTCCGCACCTTGTTTTGGATGTCTGCCTGAAAAGACTTGGTCTTTATGATTTGTTTGATAATGTCTGGAGCAGCGACGATTTTGCATATACGAAGGAAGAACCGCAAATATATATAGAGGCGGCCCGCCGGCTCGGGAAAAGCGTGGAAGAATGCTTTTTTGTGGACGATAATATAAACGCCATTACAACGGCGAAAAAGGCGGGAATGCAAACGATAGGCGTGTTTGATATATCCTCTAAGGCATTTATGGAAGAGATGAAGCAGGCAGCCGATAGGTATATCCTGAACTTTAATGAACTCTGATTCTATTCTTTTACTTTAATTTTTTTAAAAAAGACTTGACAGGAAAATTGAAGTGTGCTATAATACCAGATGTTGTGAATCTTGCGGGATTGTGTAAAGGTAGCACGAGTGACTCTGACTCACTTTGTATGGGTTCGAATCCTATTCCCGCAGCCATAAAAAACACCCGGTACGAAGTGCCGGTTTTTTTTTATGGCTGCGGGAGTGTACAGAGAAGCCAAGGTTCGTCGGAGCAGACGGAAACGAAGTTTCCGGGCTGCGGAGTCTCGAGCGAAGCTTCTTTTTCGGGCACCGCCGAAAGGCGGTCGAAAAAGTGCAAGCGCAGAGTATCCTATTCCTATAAAAACAGGTGCGAAGTGCCGGGGTGTTGCCGGTGCGCAGTGCCGGGGGTATTGCCGGTGCGCAGTGCCGGGTGTTTTTTATGGCTGCGGGAGTGTACAGAGAAACCAAGGTTCGTCGGAGCAGACGGAAACGAAGTTTCCGAACTGCGGAGCGCTCGGCTCTTTAAGAGCGTGGCAACAAAAAGGGGGAACTATATGAAAGGCAAACGCGAAGACTTTGAAATTGAAAGAAAATTTTTAATTGCTTATCCGGACATACCCTTTCTCGAGAAAAAGGCGGCGCGCCGTCTTTCTATTGTGCAGACCTACCTTTGTGCGCCGGCAGGGGAAAGCGCTCGTGTTCGTCAAATTACGGAGCAGGGAAAAATTACCTTTATAAAAACAATAAAAAAACGCATATCGGATTTCCGCCGCATAGAAACAGAAGAAGAAATTTCAGAAACGGCATACAAAAAACTTCTGGAAACGGCAGACCCTATGCGAAATCCCATCGAAAAGACACGGTACTGTGTACCGTTTTCAGGGCATATTTTAGAAATCGATATTTTCCCTTTTTGGAACGACAAGGCCTTTTTAGAGGTGGAGCTTTCGGCCGAAATGGAGGAATTTCAAACTCCCGATTGGCTGCACATCATACGGGAGGTTACCGAGGATAAAAGATATACAAACGCTTCCCTGGCCATCATGTTGCCGGAATAAAAGAACGGAGATAAGCATGAAAACTGTTTTTGTGGCGCTGAATGCAAAGTATATACATTCCGGCCTTGCCGTACGCTGTATTGCTAAATATTGTGCGGCTTTTGCGCCCGTAGTCCGGGAGTATTCCATTAATGAAAGCATTGATGGCGTGATAGCATCCTTATATGAAGAAAAAGCAGATGTTATCGCGTTTTCTTGTTATATATGGAATGTGGAAGAGGTTTTATATATAGCTGAGATGCTGCGCAAGGTGCAGCCAAAGCTAAAAATTATTTTAGGAGGACACGAGGTTTCCTATAACGCCAAAAGCCTGCTAATGGAAAATCCGGCGGTAGATTTTGTGGTGCGTGGGGAAGGGGAGAAACCCATGCACGCCCTCCTTGGAGCCTTGTCGGACGGAAAGGAATTTGAAAGCGTACCCTCGCTCTCCTGGCGGAGCGAAGAAGGCATAGAAGAAACACCGCTTTGTGCGACAGGAGATTTAAATACATATCCCTTCCCGTATGATGAAACCATTCGGGAGCTCCGCTCTAAAATTATCTATTATGAGTCCGCGCGCGGTTGCCCTTTTCAATGCAGTTATTGCCTTTCGGGAAAGGGTGCCGGTGTGCAATATCTCTCCATGGACAGAGTAAAGCGCGAGCTTTTGTTTTTCATAGAAAACGAAGTGCCGCTTGTAAAATTTGTGGACCGTACCTTCAACGCTGACAGAAAACGAGCCGCCGAATTTTTCAGGTTTATTATAGAGAACAGAGGCAAAACGAAATTCCACTTCGAACTGGCAGGGAATTTATTGGATGAGGAGAGCTTTGCGGTGCTGGAGAAAGCTCCGAAAGACCTTATCCAGTTTGAAATCGGCGTGCAGACAACGAATCCAAAGACGATGCAGGCCATCGGGAGAAATATTGCCTTCGCGGACATAGTAAAGAATGTAAAGCGGCTTATGGAGATGGGGAATATCCATGTGCATCTGGATTTGATTGCCGGTTTGCCCTATGAGGATTTGGCGAGCTTTATAAAGTCCTTCGACGATGTGATGGCCATGCGGCCGCATGTTTTGCAGCTCGGCTTTCTGAAGCTTTTAAAGGGGTCCCGTATCCGTGAAGAGGCAGAGAAGATGGGGTATATCTATAAAACGAAACCGCCGTATGAGGTCATGGCAAACCGGTGGATGTCGTTTGCCGAGCTGATTTTGCTGAAAGACATAGAGGAAATATTGGAAATTTACTACAACAGCGGCAATTTCAAAAGGACTATGGAATTCCTGTTTGCCCGATATCTGTCGCCGTTTTCGGTGCTTGAAAAAATTTATACCTACTATAAGGAAAAGGGAATGCTCCGCCGCCCCCTGAAGATAGAAACGCGATACGCGCATTTGCCGGAGATTTTTCCCTCCGATGACCTTGCAGACTATGTACGGGCAGACCTTCTGACGAATCCGGCAGCGAAAGTCCCCTACGAATCCGACCTTCCTTTTAAGGAAGCATGCTTTGCCTTTCTGAAAAATGAGGTAAATGTAGAAAAGTATTTGCCGCATCATGCGGGGGAGACGGCCAGAACTATTTATAAACATGTGCGCTTTGCCCGATTGTTTCAGGGCGTATACCTTTGCGAAAACGGAAGTCTTACCGAAGTGACAGGGGATTTCTAGGAAAGATAAAAGAAAACACTCGAATTTTGCCGAAATACCACGCGCGAAAAACGCCGAAAAAACGCACTTTTCGTGCACTGTGGAATAAAAAAATTAAAAATTTTCAGAAAAAGCTTGACAATTCTCCTGGCGCGTGGTAAACTATTAAAGCTGTCGCACGAAAGCGATTTGTTTTGAAAAAGTAATTTTTCTCTTGACAAATCGGGCATCGTGTGGTAGAATGAAATTCCGCCGCGGATGTGGCGCCGGACTTTGAAAATTAGATAGCGTAAAAGGGCTCAAGAAGAAATTTTTGAGTAAAGAAACCTGTCGAATCAGACAGGTAAGTACAAGCCAGTACAAAAAAGTAAACAAGAGCTTAGAGAAAAGCTCAATAAAAGTATTTTTATTGAGAGTTTGATCCTGGCTCAGGACGAACGCTGGCGGCGCGCTTAACACATGCAAGTCGAACGGGGTACCCTTGA
>JAZSLT010000025.1:0-48626 GCA_045535515.1 Clostridia bacterium
GTGATTGATTTTTTGCATAAAAAATCGGAACAAGCGAAACTTGTTCCGACGCTGGCAGGGGTAGAAGGACTCGAACCCTCAAGAACGGTTTTGGAGACCGGCATGTTACCATTACATCATACCCCTACAGGTTTTAAATTGTATGCGCGAAATTACAAGAAAATACCCGCTTTCGCGGGTGATGGTGGAGATAAGCGGGATCGAACCGCTGACCTCTTGAATGCCATTCAAGCGCTCTCCCAGCTGAGCTATACCCCCATGACTTTTACTATTTTAGCATAAACCATTCCAAATGTCAAGAAAAAAATTTCTTTTTTCAAAAAATATTATTGTTTACAAAATGTTCAAAGGCGCGCCTTGACTTTTTTGCTATAAAAAGGTATAATTATAGGTATAGTTTTTCTGAAAAGCGGAGGCAAAAAATGATAAAAAGGCTTGCAAAATGTATAAGAGAATACAAGTTGCCTACCATTCTTACTTTAGTATTTATTGTGGGAGAGGCAATGCTGGAAACCTTAATCCCGTTTATTACGGCCGGTCTGGTCAATGAAATCAAGGCCGGCGCGGCGCTTTCGTCCATATTAAAAAGCGGAATGTGGCTTGCGGTTATGGCGTGTGTGTCGCTGGCCTTCGGCGGTCTTGCCGGGCTGACCTGTGCCAAGGCATCTGCCGGTTTTGCCAAAAATTTGCGGCATGACCTTTTTGCGTGTATTCAGAAATATTCCTTTGAAAATGTGGATAAATTTTCTTCCTCTTCGTTGGTGACGCGTCTGACAACGGATGTTACGCATGTGCAGATGGCCTTTATGATGCTTATCCGCGTTGCCATCCGCAGCCCGCTTATGCTCATTTTTTCTGTGCTTATGGCATATAGGATGGGCGGCGCACTGGCCACCTCCTTTGTGGTGGTTATCCCTGTTTTGGGGATTGGCCTTTATGCCGTTGGCAAAAAGGCGATGCCGGCCTTCCGGCGCGTTTTTAAAAAGTATGACCGGCTCAATGAGTCCATTGAGGAAAATGTGCGCGGTATGCGTGTGGTAAAAGGCTTTTCGCGCGAGGAATACGAGAAGGAAAAATTTGGTGTGGCGGCAGAAAACATCCGCAAGGATTTTACAAGAGCGGAGCGCATTGTGGCGCTGAATACGCCGCTTATGAACCTTTGTATGTATTTTAACACCGTCGTCATTCTCTTTATAGGAGCAAAGCTTGTGGTGACGGATGGCGGTACAGGCGTGGATATCGGCCAGATTTCCGCCATGCTTACTTACGGCATGCAGATTTTAATGTCCCTTATGATGCTTTCCATGATTTATGTGATGCTGACGATTTCTGCCGAAGCGGCAAAGCGCATTTCCGAGGTGCTGGCGGAAAAGCCGGCGCTGCAAAATCCCGCGTCACCCGTTATAGAAGTGGCGGACGGCTCGGTTGACTTTGAGGCGGTAAGCTTTAAATATTCCGCGAAGGCTAAAAAATACGCGCTTTCCGATATACAGCTCCATATTGCCTCGGGGCAGACGGTGGGGATTATCGGCGGCACGGGTTCGGGAAAATCCTCCCTGGTGCAGCTCATTCCGCGTCTTTATGAGGCGACGGAGGGGACGGTGCGTGTGGGTGGCCGCGATGTAAGAGAGTATGATATGGACGCCCTTCGGAATGCGGTGGCGATGGTGCTGCAGAAAAATCTTCTGTTTTCCGGCACGATAAAGGAGAACCTCCGCTGGGGTAATCCCGAGGCTACGGAGGCGGAGATGGCAGAGGCCTGCCGCCTTGCACAGGCCGATGGCTTTGTGCAAAGCTTCCCGGATGGATATGACACGAAAATAGAGCAGGGCGGCACCAATGTATCCGGCGGACAAAAGCAGAGGCTTTGTATTGCCCGCGCCCTTCTCAAAAAGCCAAAGATTTTGATTTTGGACGATTCTACCAGCGCGGTGGACATGAAAACAGATGCCCTTCTCCGCGCAGGTCTTCGTACCTACCTGCCCGAGACGACGAAAATTATTATCGCACAGCGTATCGCGTCCGTGGCGGAGGCTGACCTTATTCTCGTCATGGATAACGGACGAATTGTGGATACCGGCACGCATGACGAGCTTATGGCAACCTGCGAAATTTATCAGGAAATTTATCGGCAACAGACAAACGGAGGTGGGGAAGATGCAGAAAATGAATAAACGGCCACCCATGCCCATTGAAAAAGGGACCTTCGGGCGCATTATAAAAATGCTAGTTTCGTATTATCCGCGGCTGTTTCCCTTATCCGTCTTTTGCATTTTATTTTCCGCGGTGGTGGCGGCGGTGCCGGATGTGTGTATACAGAAGGTGATTGCCGTTATCGAAAAATGGTATCCGGCGCGCGATTGGGCGGCCGCCAGGGCTGAGCTTGTGCCGATTTTAGGCGTTTTGGTGGGACTGTACCTGCTTTCCATGCTGGCCGTTTTTCTCTACACCCAGCTGATGGCGTATATCACGCAAGGCTTTTTGTCCAAACTTCGCCTTACGATGTTTGACAAAATGCAAAATTTCCCCGTTCGTTATTTTGATACGCATAAGCACGGTGATATTATGAGTCATTACACGAATGATATCGACACGCTCCGGCAGCTCGTTTCGCAATCACTCCCTGCCATTTTGCGTGCAGGGGTAACCCTTATAAGCGTTTTAGGGATTATGCTCTATTACAGCCTCTGGATGACGCTTTTGATTTTAGCCGGTGCCCTGGCGATGATTGTTATCTCCGGGAAGGTCGGCGGCGGCTCAGCGAAATTCTTTATGCGGCAGCAAAAAGCGATGGGGCGCGTGGAGGGCCTTGTGCAGGAAATGATGAACGGGCAGAAGGTCGTGAAGGTATTTTGCCACGAAGAAAAGAGCCAGGCAGACTTTGATGCGGTAAATGAGGAGCTTTTTGCCGATAGCCGCACCGCGCACGCGTATGCCAACATGATGGGGCCTATCAATCAGAATATCGGTAATATTTTATATGTGCTGGCCGGTATTGCCGGCGGCATCTTTATCCTGACGGGTGCGAAAAATGTGAGTATTTCCGGCCTCGCCTTCAGCATCAGTATTGTTGTTCCTTTCCTGAACATGACAAAGCAGTTTACCGGAAACGCCAACCAGCTTTCCCAGCAGATAAATTCTATTGTAATGGGTATCGCCGGCGCGCAGCGCTTATTCTCTTTGATGCGTGAGGAGCCGGAGGAGGATAACGGGTATGTTACGCTTGTCAACGCCTCGGTAGAGGAGGACGGGACGATAACGGAGTCCCCGGACCGGACAGGCAAGTGGGCATGGCGGCATCCGCATACGGACGGGAGCCTTACTTATACGCTTTTAAAAGGCGATGTACAGCTGAAGGAAGTGGATTTCAGCTATGTGGAGGGAAAACCCGTTCTAAAGGACATTTCCGTATATGCAAAGCCGGGGCAGAAGATTGCGTTCGTCGGGGCAACCGGCGCCGGCAAAACAACGATTACCAATCTTATCAATCGTTTTTATGATATTGCGGACGGTAAAATCCGCTACGACGGCATTAATATCAACAAAATTAAAAAAGCCGATTTACGCCGCTCTCTGGGTATTGTTCTGCAGGAAACGAACCTCTTTACCGGAACGGTCATGGAGAATATACGATACGGCCGTCTTGCGGCAACAGACGAGGAATGTATAGAGGCGGCGCGGCTTGCAGGGGCTGATGACTTTATCACGCGCCTGCCAAACGGCTACGAAACGGAGCTTTCCAATAACGGCGCGAACCTTTCGCAGGGGCAAAGACAGCTCCTCGCGATTGCCCGCGCGGCCGTGGCGGACCCGCCGGTTATGATTCTCGATGAGGCCACCTCTTCTATTGATACGCGCACCGAGGCCATTGTACAGCGCGGCATGGATAAGCTGATGGAGGGGCGTACCGTATTCGTCATTGCGCACAGGCTCTCCACGATTATGAATGCCGATGTGATTATGGTGCTGGAAAACGGCGAAATTATAGAAAGAGGTAACCACGCCGAGCTGCTGGCACAAAAGGGCACTTATTACCGACTGTATACAGGCGCATTTGAACTGGAATAAGAAAGATTTAAAAAAGCAATCCATACGCCGAGTGTCTGGAAGGACGCTCGGCAGTTTTATTCGCCTTTCGGCGAGTGGTATTTGTTTTAACAAGTGATATTTGCTCCGCAGAGGTATTGCCTTCGGCAGTTTTTTGGCGAATATAAAAACCGGCACGAGGATTTTCTCGTGCCGGTTTTGGATTTTGTTATTATTTGAGGTTATTTTCAAGCTTTGCAAGCTGGTCGGCAATACCCTTAGGAAGTTTATCGCCAAACTGTGCAAAGTATTCCTTGATGCCCTTTACATCTTCTGCCCAGACAGCCTTGTCAACGCTCAGCAGTTCGTCCAGCGTAGCGGCATCAATGTCAAGACCGGTAAGGTCAAGGTCAGCAGCATTCGGCAGGTAACCGATAGCCGTTTCCTTCGCATCTGCTTTGCCTTCGCAGCGGTCCAAAATCCAGTTCAGAACACGCATATTGTCGCCAAAGCCGGGCCACATGAAGTTACCTTCTTCGTCCTGACGGAACCAGTTTACATGGAAGATAGCCGGTGCCTTGTCACCAAGCTTTTCGCCCATTTCGAGCCAATGTGCAAAGTATTCCGCCATGTTGTAGCCGCAGAAGGGCTTCATAGCCATCGGGTCGCGACGGACAACACCTACTGCACCGGCAGCGGCTGCTGTGGTTTCGGATGCCATCGTAGCACCTACGAATACGCCATGCTCCCAATCTCTTGCCTGGTATACCAGCGGAGCGGTCTTTGCGCGTCTGCCGCCGAATACGATAGCGGAAATCGGAACACCGGCAGGATTTTCAAATTCAGAGGAAATGCAGGGGCAGTTCTTAGCCGGTGCGGTAAAGCGGGAGTTCGGGTGTGCCAGCTTGTTGCCGGCAGCGGTGAATTCCTTGCCGTTTACCTTTGCACCCTTCCATTCGGTTGCATCGGCCGGGGGATTCTTGTCAAGACCTTCCCACCATACGGTCATATCCTCATTATTAATGGCAACATTTGTAAAGATAGTACCCTGTCTGGTAGAGGCGAGAGCGTTGAAGTTCGTCTTTTCGCTGGTGCCGGGGGCAACACCGAAGAAGCCGGCTTCGGGGTTTATGGCATACAGTCTGCCATCTTCGCCTATGCGCAGCCAGGCAATATCGTCACCAACTGTCCATACCTTGTAGCCCTTTTCCTTCAGGTATGCCGGCGGAATGAGCATAGCCAGGTTCGTCTTACCACAGGCAGACGGGAACGCAGCTGCGATATATTTTACTTCACCCTTGGGATTTTCAAGACCGAGGATGAGCATGTGCTCCGCCATCCAGCCTTCCTTCCAGCCGAGGTAAGAAGCAATACGAAGTGCAAAGCACTTTTTGCCGAGGAGAACATTACCGCCGTATGCGGAGTTGATGGACCAGATGGTAGAATCCTGCGGGAACTGTACAATGTAGCGCTCGTCCGGATTTACATCCTTCTTGGCGTGCAGACACTTTACAAAATCAGCGCTATCGCCGAGGCAATCCATAACGGCCTTGCCTACACGCGTCATAATCGCCATGTTCAGAACAACATAGATGCTGTCTGTCAGCTCAATACCGATTTTGGAGAAGGGAGAACCAACCGGGCCCATGGAGTAGGGAACTACATACATGGTGCGGCCCTTCATGGAACCATTGTAGAGGTTACGCAGCTTGGCGTACATCTCAGCAGGGTCCATCCAGTTATTAGTGGGGCCGGCCTCTTCCTTGGTGGTGGCGCAGATAAAGGTTCTGTCCTCTACACGAGCCACATCGTTTTCCGCTGTTCTATGATAGTAGCAGCCGGGCAGCTTTTCTTCGTTCAGCTTAATGATTTCACCCGAGGCAACGGCTTCGCGGCGTAAAGCCTCCAGCTGTTCTTCACTACCGTCAATCCAGACGATTTCGTCCGGCTTGCACATGGCAACCATATCGTCAAGCCATGCTTTAACATTTGCATTTGTTGTCATTTACAAAACACTCCTTTGATAATTGTTTAACAAAATTCTCTATTATATAGTATACAACAAAATTTTTCCTTTTGCAACACTTTTTTTCAGTTTTTTAAAATTATTCGTACAGCATGTCAGCTAACGCCGAAAGCTGGGTGATGGACAGGGTTTCGCCACGCACAGTTTCCGAAAGGCCCATCTTCGCGACGGCCTCGCGGATTTTGTCCTTGGAACCAAACCGCCCGGCGTTGGCAAGCCCGTTTACAAGAGTTTTCCGGCGCTGGGCAAAGACGGCCTTGACAAGCGCAAAAAAGTAATCCTCATTTTTGGGTTGCACAAGGGGATTTTCGCGCATGGTAAGGCAAAGCACCTCCGAATCCACCTTTGGCGGCGGGAAAAAGGAGGAGGCAGGCACGCGACAGACACGGCTGACCTCGCAGCGGTACTGCACCGCTACCGTGAGCGCACCATAATCCTTCCCACCCTCGCGCGCCATAATTCTGTCGGCCACTTCCTTTTGCATCATAACAACGATGCGGCGAAGGGGCAATCCCCGAGACAGAAGGGCCAGCAGGATGGGCGTGGTGATGTAATAAGGGAGATTAGCGGCTACCGAAACAGGCATTTCGCCAAACTGCTCGGAGAGGAGTGTGTCCAAATCCAGCTTTAAAACATCGCCCGACACAATCGTCACATTCGGGCAATCGGCCAGCGTGTGCGAAAGAACGGGGAGAAGCTGGTCGTCAATTTCAATGGCAACCACCTTTTCCGCTTTTTCGGAAAGGGCCTCGGTCAGAACGCCAAAGCCGGGACCGATTTCCAGCGCACCGCCGCCCTCCGGGATGGCCGCCTCCACAATGGCCTCCAGAACGCCGCGGTCATGCAGGAAATTCTGGCCGAGCGATTTTTTGAGGCGGAAATTAAATTTTTCGCAAAGTGCGCGGATATAGCGCGGGTCCGTTAAATTTCCCACTGTGGTTCCTCCTTTACCGGTATCTGCAAAACGCGCACACCTTTTTCCTTGGCATATTGCATCGTGTAGGCTGTGCCGCCCGATGTTCCGTTATAATAGGCCACACAAACATCGGCGCGGTCCACCATCCGGCGGTTTCGCATCTGCATACAGCCGGGTACATAGCGTTCAAACAGATATTCGATTTTATCGGCTTTTTCTAAAATTTCGGTATATATTTTTCTTTGCGCGGCGTTCCATCTGGCCGCCTGGTCGCGACAGGGAAGAATAAGAGAAAGCCGGATATGCGGAAAATCCGCCTTTTGCCGAAGGACCTCCGTCGCCGCCATCGTGTCAAAGCCGAGCGCGCCGCCGCAAATGAATTCCCCAACGCCCGACTCTGAAAAGGTGCGGATGGTCATGCGGAGAGCCTCCGTGAGCTTTTCTCTGTCCCTTTGGGGAATGATGCGGTGCCCGGTAAAACAACAGCTGTAGCTCTCCATATTAAAAAACCTCCCCCGAAATTTCCCTCGGACAATACTTTTCGCCGCAAGGCGCAATCGTAATTTTTCCGCCCGAAGCATCGGTGAGCGCCGCTTTCAGCTCCTCGCCGCGTACCTTTTCCGTACAAACCAGTAAGGTAGGCGTGACACCAAAATCGCTTTCCAAAATGGGAAAAGCCCGCTCGCCCAAAATGTGCTGGATTTTTCCGAGCATCGGGTACTCCATGGAAATCCGGTAAAGCTCCGAATATATCATTTCACAAACGCCGGCGGCCAGCACCCCGTCCGCCGCGCTTTTCCCATAGGCGCGAGTAAGGCCTCCCGCGCCAAGCAGAATGCCGCCAAAATAGCGGGTGACGACAATACAGGTGTCCGTAATGCCCTGCTTTGTCAGCACATTCAAAACGGGCAGACCGGCTGTACCGGAAGGCTCCCCATCGTCGCTGAAACGGCTGATATTATTTTCCCGGCAAACATAGGCATACACATTATGCCGCGCCTCTTTTTGCCGGGCGCGGACATCGGCCAGAAAGGCCAGCGCCTCGTCTTCGTTTTTCACAGGGGCAACCTGCGCGATAAAGCGGGAGCGCTTTTCCGTAAATTCTGCGGTGGCCTCGCGTGCCACGGTTTTGTAATTTTGCAAGGCGCATCCTCCTACCGTAAAAACTTTTTCAGATTTGCATACAGCGCCGCATCAGCCATACAGAGAACCTCTATCCCCTCGGCCGTATATTCCTCGGAGAGAAGCTCCCCGTCTGTGCGGATGGCATGCAAAATGCCGGCATCGGCGTAAGGGACCAAAAGCGTCATTTTCTGTCTTCTTCCCGGCAGCATAAGGTCAAGCTCTTCCAGTAATTCAGGGATTCCTTCGCCGATTTTGGCGGAAATATAAACGGCCTTTTCCGGGTGCGGCGGACGCGGCGTAAAGCCGGCCCTGTCGCATTTATTATATACAGAAAGCATGGGTTTTGTGCCGCATCCGAGAGAGTCTAAAAGCTGGTTTACAACCGTTATCTGGTTTTCCATTTCGTCGCTCGCGGCATCAATCACATGCAGGAGGACATCGGCCGTCACCGCCTCCTCCAGAGTGGATTTAAAGGCTTCAATCAGATGGTGGGGAAGCTTTCGGATAAAGCCGACGGTATCAATCATAAGCGCTTCCCGCCCGTCCGCCATGGAAAGGGCGCGCACCGTCGGGTCGAGCGTAGCAAACAAAATATTTTCGGCCAGCACGCCGGCATCGGTAAGTGCATTTAAAAGCGTGGACTTGCCGGCGTTGGTATATCCCACCAGCGCGCAGGTAGGTACCTCATTCTTGCGCCGCCGCGCGCGGAGCAGCTCGCGGTGGCGGGCCAGCTCTTCAATTTCCTTTTCCAGCGCCCCGATGCGGGTGCGGATGTGTCGGCGGTCCGACTCCAGCTTCGTTTCGCCGGGGCCGCGTGTACCAATGCCGCCGCCCTGCCGCGACAGGGAGCGGTAACCGCCCGTAAGGCGTGGCAGCGCATATTTCAGCTGTGCCAGCTCTACCTGCAATTTGCCTTCTCCCGACAGAGCCCGCCCGGCAAAAATATCAAGGATAAGCGCACTTCGGTCAATGACATGACATTCTGTCAGCTTTTCAATGTTTTTAAGCTGGGAGCCTGTCAGCTCATCGTCAAAAATCAGGAGATTGGCCTCTAAATTTTCAGCCATCTCGCGCACCTCTTCCAGTTTTCCCTCGCCGATAAAGGTGGCCTTGTCCGCAGCCTCGCGGTTTTGCACAATTTCGCCAAGTACCTCGGCGCCGGCCGTTTCGGCAAGCTGTGCAAGCTCGCGCATGGATTCCTCGGTGGTATCCTCCAAAGGATTACGAAGGCCACGATGTGCGCCGACTAAGATGGCGCGTTCTTTCTCTTCGCGGTTTTCAAACATTACCTAAGCCTCCTTCGCATGGTGGGGAGCGCCGGAATTAAGATGGCAACCTGTAAAAGGAAATTCGCAAGGTTAGGCCAGATTTTTACGGCTACACGCGCCAGGAAGGTGCCGCCGTAGGAAAAGGCGGTGATGGCGGAGTTCAGCCCTACATTTACAAACAGGAAAATCAGGAAGGATACGAGAAGAATGCGTTTCCAATCCGTATTTTTATATAAAAATGCACCGTAAAGCACGCCTTTTAGGACGGCCGTTACGGTATACAGGGGATTTATGGCACCACCGGCATCGGGCAAGAGGGAGGCCCGGATTAAATCGGCTATACCGGCAATGATACCGCCGCCCAAAGGCCCGAACTGCATGCCGCCCATGCTAACGGGGATAAAACCGAGGCTGATGCGGTCCTTGGACAAGGGGATAGAAACCTGCAGAAAGCGGGTGAAAACAATTTCAAGCGCGATAAAGAGCCCAAAAAGGACAAGGTTTCTTGTGGAAAATTTTGTTTTCATGCTTATAATCTCCCTTTCAAAAGGTATACTAAAACTATTCTGTAATAAGAGGTGACGGACCTTGCGTACTATTCTTTCCGGCATAGCGGCCCTTTTATTCGCCCTCCTGTGGGGCGGCGCGCCCATGTGCGGCGCGGTGCTCTTTGCCATACTCGGGCTTTTTCTCTGCAGCAAGATAGCCGGCATACGGCTTGCCCCGGCCTCGCTCCCGCGGTTCGTTTTGTATATGGTGCTCGGGTCTTTTGGCGAAGTTCTGTCCTTCCTTTTTGCCTCGAGCGGCGGTATGGCGGCGGCATGGCTTCTGTTTTCCGCTGCTGCTTTCCTCACCTCTCTTAGCACCCATATCCGCGGAGCGGTGCGGAAGGCGGTACTGCTTTTATACCTTTGCCTCTGTATGCTTTTACAGATGCATGCAGAGGGCAGCATCGAGGCATCCGGGCATTTCCTGGCTCTGCAGACGGCCAACCTCACATTCGCCGCATACAGTATATCGGCTTTGCCAAAACGAAAAAACGACGCATGAAAATGCGCCGCCTACACTGGAGCGAATGACGAGGCTCGAACTCGCTACCTCCACCTTGGCAAGGTGGCGCTCTACCGGATGAGCTACATTCGCATTTGTTACCTAGTAGTATAGCATATTTTTTCCCGTTTGTAAAGCTTTTTTTTGAAAAAATTTTATTCTCTTTGTCGGATAGGCCGGAATGTGCGATTTTACCGGCTTTTTTGCCATGGAGAAGAAGAAAGTGGGAAAATTTTAAAATTCCTTTGCTTTTCGCCGGGTTTTATTGTATAATATAAGGAAAGAAGATTTTGGGTTTTTATGAAAAAAACGGAAACAGGGAGATGCGTGGGTTTTGAACAGCAATACAGTATTGGTTCTGGCATCGGCCTCGCCGCGCCGGCGGGCGCTTTTGTCGGCGGCCGGCATTTCGCATATAGTCAGACCGTCCAATATAGATGAAACTGTCTTTTCCGGTCTTGCACCACGCCTTGGTGTACAGCTTTTAGCCGCTGCAAAAGCCGCGGCAGCCGCGCAAAGGGAAGAGGAAATCCTCCTTGGCGCGGATACGATTGTGGTCCTCGATGGACGGGTGCTGGGCAAGCCCTCTGATGCAGAAGATGCCGCTTGTATGCTCCGCATGCTTTCCGGCAGAACGCATGCTGTGTATACAGGGGTTGCGGTTATCTCCGCAAAGGATGGCCGGATGAAAACAATCTGCGAAGAAACCCTCGTTACCTTCCGCACGCTTTCGGAGGAGGAAATCCTTGCGTATGTGAAAACGGGTGAGCCGATGGATAAGGCAGGCGCGTATGGCATACAGGGCAAGGGAGGCGCGCTGGTGGAAAAAATCGAGGGCGATTTCCAAAATGTTGTGGGGCTTCCTGTAGATGCGGTAGAGCGTCTTTTTGCCGATATGAACCTATAGATGGGAGAAGAAAAATGGCAGATTTCTTTAAGAGTAAATTTTTTATTATACTGGCAATCCTTACGGTTATCCTTTTGATTTTTATGGCGATATCCACTGCAGAAGGGGAAAAAGCGGGATTTTTAGGAGATGCAATAGGAACGGTGGCAACGCCGGTCCAGCGTGTTTTCCGCAGCATCGGCACTGCAACGGAAAACTTTTTCACGAGCTTTAAGTCCAATTCCTATTACCGGCAGGAAAACGAGAAGCTGACAGCGCGCATATCGGAGCTGGAGACGAAGACGCGGGAGCTTTACGCGCTTCAAAATGAGAACGAACGCCTCAGGGGCCTTTTATCCCTGTCTGAAACGCACACAGAGTACGAAATGGTAGGGGCGAGGGTGATAGCCAAGGACCCCGGCGCGTGGTACAGCGCCTTTAAAATCGATAAAGGAACGAAAGATGGTCTTCGAAAGCACGATGTTGTGCTGACGGACAAGGGTCTGGTCGGGTACATTTATGAGGTGGGCAGTACATGGAGCAGCGTCGTTTCCATCATTGACGCAAAAAGTGCGGTCGGCTGCATTGTGGAAAGAACAGGCGATGCGGCGGTGGTGGAAGGAAGCGTGGAGCTTATGACAGAAGGCAAATGCCACCTTTTATATCTTTCCCGTGATGCGGAGATTGCCGAGGGCGATTTTGTAGAAACCTCAGGCCTTGGCGGCATTTATCCCGAGGGCCTTTTGATTGGGAAAATCAAAAGCCTTTCGGTAGATGCGCAGGGACTTTATTATGAAGCGGTGGTAGAGCCGGCGGTGGATTTTGACCGGGTATCGGAAGTTATGGTTATTCGGAAGTAGGAGGAACGACATGCGGCATGTCTTTAAGGTACTGGTGCTTCTGGCGGCTTTTGTGCTGGACAGCACTCTCGGAACCTACATGGAAATACTGCACATATCTCCGCGCTTTCTCCTTGTGGCGGTAATCGCTATGGCGATGGCGGGCGAGTTTGTCGAAGCGGGCATTTATGGCCTGTTGGCCGGTGCGCTCTGGGATATTTTTTGGGGGAGAACCTTTGGTTTTCATGCCCTTTTGTATTTGTATGTTGCGCTGGGGGCGCGTGCCTTTTTAGAGCTGGTCTATAAAAAATCGCCCCTCCTTACGGCGGGAATTACTTTTGCGGCTTCTCTCCTTTGTGAGGTGGTGCTTTGCGTATTTGGCTCCACCATCTGGGGCGAAGGGAGCTTTCTTTTCAGCTTATTTCGCATCATTTTGCCAACGGCCGCATACGCAGCAGTTTTGCAGCTGATTTTATTCCGCCCCATAACGCGGCTCAGCCGCCCGAAGGAAGAAAGGGGGACGCGCCTGTGAAACGGTATCGTTTTGTATATTTTCTGATTTTAGTATTTGCCTTTTTGGTTCTTGGCCGTCTGGTGGATTTACAGGTGGTCAATGGTGACGCGTATTTAGAGCAGAGCAGGCTCCGGCTTATTAAAACAAGTGCGGTAAAGGCACCGCGCGGCGAAATTCTGGACAGAAACGGCAAGGCACTGGTAACAAACGAAACAGTTTTTGCCGTCCGCCTTTATAAAACGCGCGAAATGGATGAGGAGACGCTAAATGCGATGCTCCTTCGTCTTATACAGAAAATCGAGGATGACGGGCTCGCGGTCACAGACAGTTTTCCGGTCGTAGGACGCGGCTTTTCTTTGGAGGGCGAAAAGCTTGCAAGCTGGAAGAAAAAGCATCAGCTTGCGCCGGAGGCGGATAAAAGCGCTGTGCTTGCCGCTTTTGCGGAGAAATATAAAATCAGCACAGGGCTTTCGGAAGAAATACGGCGGAAGCTTATCGGACAGCGGTATGAAATGGAAGAGACGGGGTTTTCGGAGGATACTGCCTACACGATAGCCGAGGGCATCTCGCACCTTCTGATGACACAGCTGTATGAGCAGAAAATGGACTTCCCCGGTCTTGTGATTGAAACCTCGCCGGTGCGCCGGTTTGTCAACGGCACCACCGCGGCACATATTTTAGGGCAGACAGGGAAGATTTACAAGGAAGAATACGAGGCACTTCGCGAAAAGAATTATGCCCTCAATGACATCATCGGCAAGCAGGGCATTGAGCGTTATTTAGAAGATTTCCTGCGCGGCAAGGATGGCCTGAACCGCGTGGAAAAGAGCCTGGACGGGCAGAGTGTGCGCACCGTGAAGGAACGGGCAACCAAGATGGGCAACAATGTGGTGCTGACGCTCGATTTGCCGCTCCAGCAAAGCGCGGAGGAGGCGCTCGAAAAAGCCATTTCCTATGTACGGGCGCAAAGTGAGTATGAAGAGGGTGCAGGGGCCAATGCGGCCTGCGGTGCGCTGGCGGCGGTGGATGTAAATACGGGAGAAATTCTGGCGCTGGCCTCCTATCCCACATACGACCCTGCTCGTTTTTATGAAGATTACGAAAGCCTCAGCACCGATAAAAACCTGCCGATGTTCAATCGCGCAATAGGCGGCGCCTATGAACCCGGCTCCACCTTTAAAATGGCGACGGCGGTTGCGGCGCTGGAGGAAGGAATTATCACGCCGGAGGATACCATAAAGGACGAAGGCATTTATCGCTTTTATCCCGATTATCAGCCGGCCTGCTGGATTTATCGCGGCACAGGGCTTACGCACGGCGAGGTGAATGTGTCCGAGGCGCTGAAGCACTCGTGTAACTATTTCTTCTACGATATTGCCAGACGCACCACCATTGAAAAAATGAGTACCTACGCCCATCTTTTAGGGCTGGGAGAGCCGACCGGCATTGAGCTTACAGAAGAGGAGAATACCGGCAAGCTGGCAAGCCCCGAAGAAAGCGCGCGTGACGGTGAGAAATGGGTGCCGGGCGATACGCTGCAGTACGCCATCGGGCAGTCGAAAAATTTGTTTACCCCTTTGCAGCTTGCTAATTACCTGGCAACGATTGTAAATGGCGGCACGCGCTATAAAACGCATATTGTGAAGGCCGTGCGCGACGCGGAAACCGGCCGGCTTTTGCAGGAAACGAAGCCAACGGTGCTTTCGGAAATTGCGATAAAGCCGGAGAACCGGCAAGCGATTTTAGAGGGGATGCGCGATGTGGTAGAGCTGGGAACGGCCAGCACAGTTTTTGAAAGCTTCCCCATACCCGTAGGCGGCAAAACAGGCACCGCCGAGGTGTCGGGGCGGGACGACAATGCTATTTTTGTCGGCTTTGCACCCTACGACAACCCCACGATTGCCGTTTGCGCTGTCATTGAAGAGGGTGTGCATGGTGCGAATGCCGCTATCGCGGTGCGTGAGGTCTTTGAAACCTATTTCAGCTTTGAAACGGAGAAGGACACCTTTGCCAGAACCAATACACTCCTTCCGTAATTTTGTACCGCATAAAAAAATGTAAAATATGAAAAAAAGGATAGACTATTTCGGGCAAATATGATATACTAAAAAAAGCAAAAAATGTAAATGGGGGAAAGCTATGGGCGAGGTAGTTGTCATTACCTCAGGAAAAGGCGGCGTTGGGAAAACAACGACGACAGCGAGCTTAGGCGCAGCCCTTTGCCGGCAGGGGAAATCCGTTGCGGTTATCGATTTGGATATCGGCCTGCGAAATTTGGATGTTGCCTTGGGATTAGAAGAAAAAATTGTGTATGACCTCGTAGATGTCGTGGAGCAAAAATGCAGATTGCGGCAAGCTCTGGTCAAGCACAAAACATACAATTTGTGGCTGCTGGCCGCATCGCAGACGAGGGATAAGGATGCGGTAAGTCCGGAAAAAATGAAGCTTTTGTGCCGCGAAATGCGTGAAAGCTATGATTATGTTCTCATAGATTGTCCGGCCGGTATTGAGCGTGGCTTTGAAAATGCCATTGCCGCGGCCGACCGTGCCATTGTGGTAACGGTGCCGCAAACGGCGGCTGTGCGTGATGCGGACAGGGTGATGGAACGGCTTTCGGCAGCAGGTATAGAAAGGCGTGCGCTTATTATAAACCGGATGCGGCCGGACATGGCGGAGAAAGGAATTCTTCTTCGCGTGGAGGAGATTATCGAGTGGCTGGCGATAGAGCTTATCGGCGTTGTGCCGGAGGATGAGGCCGTTTTCATAGGGAGCGTTCGCGGTGAGGTGATGGAAGATTCGGCGAAAAGCCCGGCCGGTGCCGCTTACCGCAATATTGCCCGCCGCATCATGGGGGAGAAGGTGCCGCTTTTAGACATGCGCCCGAAAAGAAAGGGCTTACGAAGGCTTTTTTCTCGCTGACCGCAAGGGATGCTTTTATAAATTTTGACTGGATAGAGAGGAGTACATATGAATATTGCACTGATTGCGCACGACAAGAAAAAAGAACTTATGGTTCAGTTTTGTACAGCTTATAAAGCGGTTTTGGTGCAGCATAATTTGTATGCGACAGCCGGAACAGGCGATTTGGTAGAAGAAACCACCGGCCTGCCCGTGCAGAAGGTTTTACCGGGCACAGAAGGGGGAGACCAGCAAATCGGGGCGCGTATTGCTTATAATGAAATCGATATGGTTTTGTTTTTTGAGGACCCGTTGACGGCCATGCCGTATGAGCCGGATGTGGCTTCCATTTTGCGCCTTTGCGATGTCCACACTATCCCGATTGCTACGAATATGGCTACGGCGGAGGTTTTGGTACTGGGACTCAGCCGCGGCGATTTGGACTGGAGAAATCTGATACGGAACTAAAAAAGGGGAGGCTTGCGGCGCATGCCTCCTTTTAGATAGGAGAAGCTATGTACAAGACGGTTTTTTTTGATTTGGACGGCACGCTTATAAACAGCGCCGAAGGCATAACCGAGGGTGTAAGAGTCGCGCTGGAAACATTCGACTTGCCGCCGCTTGCGTACGAGGTGCGTGAAAAATTTGTGGGGCCGCCGCTGCGCGAGTCTTTTGTGCGGTATTGCGGTGTGGATGCGGAGATGGCGGAGAAGCTGCTGGCAGAGTATCGCCGGTATTACGCCGAACGCGGCCTGCATGAATGTAGGCCCTATGCAGGAGTCCGCGAACTTTTGGAGGCACTACGAGAGCGCGGACGGGAGCTTTTTGTCGTTACGGCAAAGCCTACCTCTTACTCCCGTATCATTTTGGAGGAATGGGAGCTTGCAGGATATTTCAAAGAGATTGTGGGCGCCAGCTTCGATAAAAAAATGGACAAGAAGGAGCAGATTGTGCGCGCCGCCATGCGTTTGACGGAGAGCGACAGTATCATTATGGTAGGGGATACCATATACGATGTGGAGGGCGCCAGAGCCAATGGTTTGCCGACCATCGGCGTTTTGTACGGGTTTGGTGACCATGCGGCGCTTCGGGCGTCCAGGCCCGAGTTTCTTGTCGAAACGGTGGAAGAAATCGGAGGGATAGTATGAAACTGAATATACATAATGCAAGTCTTGCGATTTCCGCAGTAAAGCCTGTGCAGTACCCGCAGACCGCGATGCCGGAAATTGCCATGGCAGGCCGCTCCAATGTCGGCAAATCCTCTTGCATCAACAAGCTTTTAAACCGGAATAAGCTGGCCAGAACGAGCGCAACACCCGGAAAAACCGCCACCATCAATTTTTATAATATTGACAGCCAGCTTTTTCTTGTAGATTTACCCGGCTACGGCTTTGCGCGCGTTTCTAGGGAAGAGCAGGAGAGATGGGGGCAGATGATAAACACCTATCTCCATACAAGACAGGCACTTCGCGGCGTGTTGCTTTTGGTGGATGCCAGACATAAGCCTACGGCGAATGATGCGATGATGTATAAGTGGATACGCGACCGGTTTGGGGCCGCTACGGTGGTGGCCACAAAGGTAGACAAGCTGCCGAAAACGAAAATCGAAGAGCATCTTGGGGTTATCCGGGAGACCTTAGGACTTTCCGGCGAGGATGTACTCCTTCCTTTTTCGGGAGAAAAGGGAACGGGGAAGGAAGAACTCTGGCAGGAAATCAGCCGCATTACCGGCGTAGAGATATAAAAAACGGGTACTGAAAAGCTTGCTTTTCAGCACCCATACTTTTTATTCTTCTGTAGAAGGCGGAGGAGCCTCCTGCGGCGTCAAAATTTCGAGGAGCGCCGCGTAGACCTTCTGGGGGTCCTCCTTAAACCGGCGGCAAACCTCGCGCGCCGTTTCCTTGGCGCCCACGCTCAGGTGGATATCCAAAAGGGGAAAGCCGCTTTCCCGAATCGAAAGGTCCGCAGAATAGGAAAGCTCGTTTAGGGGATGAAACGAAGCCGAAATATCCGCTTCATTTCGTTCCCTTTTCTTATATGCGCGAATGGTTAAAAGCAGTTTTTCCCGTACCGAAACGGGAATTTTTTTCATGTAGGTATCATAGGCATCCATGCCGTGCGCCGTCAGAAAATAAAGGCGGCGACCTTCCTGTAAATCAATATCAACGAGGCGCGTATCCACCAGCTCGTCAAGATACTGCTGCATGGTGAAATAATCCACAAATTCATAGTCCATAAAAATATCGGTAATCTGGCCATTGTCAATGGCTTCACCAAATCCCCGTATAATATATAAAATAATCAGCTTGACCTCAGTCGGCTCTGTAAATGTATACATTATTGCATACTCCTTATATCCGTACCATAAAAATAGAGTGGCGTATAGTGTCCCATAATGCGTGAGAGCATACGGTCAGAATACACGCGGCCGATATCCGGCAGGGAAAGATTGGTGCTGATAATGGTGCTTTTTTCCGCCAGAATACGGCTGTTTACGATATAGAAAATATCGGCATCGGTCATGGAATTTATAAATTCCGTTCCCAAATCATCTATAATCAGCAAATCCACGCGGAGAAGCTGGTCCTTCAAAACGGTGCGAAGCTCACTTTCGCCCCTTCCAAAGCGGGCCTCGGCCAAAATATCGGCAATTTGCCCCGCGCTCTGGTACAAAACAGAAATACCTTCCTTCAAAAGCGCATTGGCGATGGCGCTGGAAAGAAAAGTTTTGCCAAGACCGGGATTGCCGTATAAAAATAAATTATCACTATGCGCTTTAAAATCGGCCACAAACTGGCGGCAGGTTCTGAAAATTGTGGCCATGTTGGCCCGCGGAGAAAGCTTTTGTCCCTCGACAGGGGTATCGGCATAAAACCGCGGATTGAAGGTATCAAAGGTTTGCTTTTGCAATAGCTTTCCCATACCCGATTCTGCGGCAAGTGTTTCCGATAAAAGCGTAAGATAACAGCTGCAAAGCTTCCCCTCGCGCATACCGGTATCTTTACAATGCGCACAGGTGTACGGCGGCTCCAGATAGTCCGCAGCAAAGCCGGCTTCCTTTAAAAGAACGCGCTTTTCGGCCGTAAGACGCGCCGTTTCCCCGGCGTAGCTCTCCGCTGCTGCCTGCGGCGTTTCGTTTCCCTGCCATACGGCGGACAGCATACGCATACCGCCGCCGAAAATGGCGTTATCTATTTCACGCACACGAGGAACAGCGCGATAAACCTCTTCCCGCCGAAAGGCAAGAAGTGCATCGCGCTCTTTTTTCCGTGCATTAAATGCGCGGTTTATTTTAGAAAGGCTTTTCTCATCCATGTTCCTTTATCCTTTTTTCCAGCGCGCGCTTTTCAAAGGCATCAAAATCATACACCGCGCTCTGCTGGTAATTTAAAAACTTATTATTTTTTCCGGGCTGTACCTTCGGGACCGTGGGCGCCGCATCGCGGGCGAGGTCCTCCATTTTCGTAATGCCCTGCCTGTGCCAGGATTGCAAAATCGCATTTATGTAAGGGAAGGAAGCATGTCCGGTGGCCAGAACGGCCTTTTCATACGCCGTTTTAATAAGCTCCGGCGGCATACCCATCGTTTCGCTCCACTGGAGAATATGCGCATATTCCGCATCCGACAAATCGCGGCCGCAAATGCCGAGCATCCGCTTGTATTTGCGGGAAAGCTTTGCGCGCTTGTCGGCATTCTTTAGATGCTGTTCGGCTTTTTCTATCGTGTCAATCCCCTCGTCCGACCACGCAATCGCAATTTTTTCCGCATAGCGCATGCTGTATTTTTCCAGCGCCGCACAATGCTCCAGAAGCATCATAATAACCTCCAATGGGAGCTTTAGCCAATCATAAAAGCTAAAGAGGGTTGCCGTTTCCGCCGTACCCAGCGTTTTCCCAAATACATTCTGCGCAAAATCGAGGAGCATGGACATTCTTCTGTCCTCGGAAATGGCATTGGCAATATCGCGTGCTTTATACTGGGGTTTTTCCTGCGGTTTGTCCTGTACCGGAGGCGGAGCAGGGGTTTCCATGGTAAGGTCTACAAATTCAATGCCGCCCATCTCGCCACGGCGGATGACGCCTTTTTTCTCCCAATAGTGCCATGCCTTTACCACATCGGACTCCAAAAGGTCCAGCGCTTCGGCGATATGCGCATTGTCAGGCTTTGTACCCACGGCATAGCAGAGCCTAAGGCCATACAAATAAACCTTGACAAAGGTGGCGTTGGCGCCCGGCATATATTTATCTACAAAGGCGCTGGCCACCGGAAAGGCCGGTAGACCCGCAGAGCCTGAAATCTTGTAATTTACCATGGGTTTCTCCTTATCGACAGTCTGTAACGGGCGACCTATGGCCGCCCGCTATAAACATTATATCAGCTTTCGTGACAAAGTGCCAGCATTATTTTTACAAAATGGTTACAAAGCAGCCTGTCTTACAAGGGGTGGTATATATTTTCTGCTTTTTGCCCAAATCTTGCGGAAAATGCAGGGAGCACCCGCGGAAAACGGGAGGTGGCATTTTGTCTTACTCGGTATATAAATGGTGGAGCTTTGCGTAAATACCGCCCTTTTCCAAAAGGCTTTCGTGTGTGCCGGTTTCTTCGATGCCGTTTTCCGTCAGCACTAAAATCTTATCGGCACCGCGCACGGTAGTAAGGCGGTGCGCAATCGTGAAGGTGGTACGGCCGTGCGCTAAGCGGTCGAGCGAAGACTGCACAAGCCTCTCGCTTTCGTTATCCAGCGCGCTGGTGGCCTCATCTAAAATCAGGATGGGCGGATTTTTCAAAAAGAGCCGCGCGATGGCAATGCGCTGCTTTTGTCCGCCGGAAAGCTTTACACCGCGTTCGCCCACATAGGTATCGTACCCGTCCGGCAAAGCCGTGATAAATTCATGTGCACCGGCAGCCTTGGCCGCCTCCTCCATCTCTTCCCGTGTGGCATCGGGCCTTCCGTACAGTATGTTTTCCCCTACCGTGCCGCCGAAAAGATATACATCCTGCTGTACCACGCCGATATTTTTGCGAAGGGAGGCTAAGGTCACCTCGCGTACATCCTGTCCGTCTATTAAAATACGGCCGCTTACTGCCTCATAAAAACGCGGAATTAAATTACAAAGTGTAGTTTTTCCGCCGCCGGAAGGGCCGACAAGCGCAACACTTTCACCGGGGGAAACCTGCAAATCAATATGGGAAAGAACACTTTTCCCCTCCTCGGAATAGCGGAAGCTGACATCGGAAAATTCTACGCGTCCCTGCACATTTTCGAGAGGGGTTGCCCCTTCCATATCGGCAATATCTACCGGCTCGCGCATGATTTCCATAAAACGGTCAATCCCCGTGATGCCGCGCTGGAACTGCTCGGTAAATTCCACAAGGCGGCGAAGGGACGCAATCAGCGTCTGGATATACAAAAGGTAGGCCAGAAAATCGGCCGGCGTAATTTTTCCGGCCAGCAGATAGGCCGCGCCTATCATAATGACGGCGATATACATAAGCCCGTCGAAAAAGCGGATGCCGCCGTGAAAAAGAGCCATGTAGCGGTACGCCCGCTTTTTGGCATCTAAAAAGCGCTGGTTACCTTTTTCAAAGCGTTTTCTTTCGTAGTCTTCATTGGCAAAGCTTTTTACAACGCGTATGCCGAGGAGGTTATCCTCAATCGCGGCGTTGAGCTCGCCCACCTGTTCGCGCTGATAGGCAAAGGCGTCCTTCATTTTCCGCCGCAGGAAAATGTGCGACAGGAGCATCAGCGGCAAAAGCAGAAACAAAATCAAAGTCAGCGGTACATTAATCCGGAGAAGTATTAAAAAGGCACCCACAATTTTGATGCCGGAGATAAAAAATTCCTCCGGACAATGGTGCGAAAACTCTGTAATATCAAAAAGGTCATGCGTTATGCGGGACATAATCTGCCCCACCTTGGCATTGTCATAAAAGCGGAAGGAAAGCTTTTGCAGATGGGCAAATAAATCGCGCCGCATATCGGTTTCCAGCCGCGAGCCCATCACATGGCCAATGTTGCTCATATAGTAATTGGAAAAGGTGTCCAGAAGGCGGAGAAACATATAGAGGCCGCCCAGACGAAAAATGAGCGACATCACAAGGGTTCCTGCCGAGGCCTGATTGGTAATTTCCCTGACAATCACGGGAAAGACAAGCTCACACACGCTGGAAAAGGCGGCACAGAATAAATCGGCCGCCATAATTCCAATATAAGGTTTATAATATTTTAAAAATCCGCCAAAAGAAGTTTTCATAGTTTACCTCATTCGATTGGGTTCCCTGCCTTATCAAAAAGCGGAAGCTTTTCAAGGAACGAAATATCGGTGCGGTCGGCTGCCTCACCTTCTGCCAAAACTGCCATTTTGCCGACAATTTCGCCGCCGGCATCCGTCACCAGCTTTTCCAAAACGGCGAGCGATGCCCCTGTGCTGATAACATCATCAAGGAGCAAAACGCGCTTTTTCTCCAGCATATCCCGCTCCATTTTGCCCACGCACAGCGTCTGCACGCCTTTTGTGGTGATGGATTGTACCTCGGTTGTCAGGACATCCTCCATATAAAGCTTTGCACCCTTTCGGGCCACCACATACGGCTTTCCGCTCTGGCGTGCCATTTCGTAGCAAAGGGGGATACCCTTTGACTCCGCCGTAACCACCACATCAAAGTCCGGCGCCTTGGCTAAAAGTGCTTTGGCGGCGGCGCAGGTAAGCTCCACATCGCCAAACATAATGAAGGCACCGATATATAAATTTTCACCGATGGGGCAAAGGGTGAGCGAGCGGCTAAGGCCCGCAATCTGCATCGTATATTTCATGGTATCCTCCTAACGCAGGGTAATTCCCAGCTCTCTTTCCAGCGTTTTCAAAATTTTGTCCGTCATGCGGGTAACATCTTCGTCCGTAAAGGGCTTATCCTGTGCGCGGAAGGTGACAGTATAGGCCATACTCTTTTTCCCGTCGCCCAGCTGCTTGCCGCGGAATATGTCAAAAAGACGCGTGCTGATAATATATTTACAGGCCTTTCGCATCGTTTCTTCAATTTCGCCGCAGGAAATACCCTCATCACAGACAAAGGCAAAATCGCGCACCACATCGGGAGATTTCGGCAGGGGCGCGTATTTCATGGTAGAAGAAAAGTGCGTTTGGAGAAGCTCGTAGTTAATCTCGGCCACAAACGCATCCGCGGCGAGAGAAATCTCTTCACAGACCTCGTAAGAAAGCTTGCCGATATAACCAATCACATCGCCGTCTAAAAGAATTTCGGCCGTAATGCCGGGATGCAGGAAGGATTTTTCGGCCTTCCGATAGGCAAAGGCCAGCCCGAACGCATCGGCCAGTCCGTCCACAATGCCGCGTACGCGGAAGAAATCTTCTCCTTCGCCATAGGCACCGATAACGATAGTCTTTTGCTCGTGCGGCAGCTTTTCGAGGGGGAGTGTGTCCGGAATGTACACATTCGCAAGCTCAAAGAAGCGACCGGCGGCATTTCCGTTTTTAAAGTTCTTCACCATTATCTGGATGATGTTCGGCACCAGCGTTGTGCACATCAGCGAGTAGTTTTCGCTGATGGGATTGTCAAGGCGTATGGCGCGCCGGTAGGGGCTGTCCTCGGGAAGGCGCAGCATATCCAGCTCGCGCGAGGAATAAAAGCTGAAGGTAACCGTTTCAAAGGCGCCTTGCGCGGCGAGGGCATTTTTCGCTTTCAGCTCCAGCTTTTGCGCCTCGGTAAGGCCGCCGTTTGTAACGGTCGCAAACGGCAGAAGCTGCGGCGTAATATGCGAGTAGCCGTAAAGCCGGATGACTTCCTCCGCTAAATCCGCATACCCGAACACATCCTCGCGGTAGGCAGGGGCCGTAACGGTAAGCGCATCTCCGTCCGTTTCCACCAAAAAGGCAAGGCTTTTCAGAATTTCCACTATCTTTTCGTGCGGTACCGTAATGCCCAGCACCCGATTGATTTTCGCAAAGGTGGTTTCGATTTTAGTGGGTTTGATTTCGTGCGCCGCTCTTTCAAAGGCGGTAGCCGAAATCGTGCCACAACCAAGCTCCTCTATGAGGTGGAGCGCTCTTTGCATAGCACAGTGCGTTGTGTATTCATCCACACCCTTGCAGAATTTGGCGCTGGAATCGGAGGTCTGCCCGAGGCTGCGCGAGGTTTTACGAATGCTGTCTCTGGCAAATTTGGCCGACTCAAACACCACCTCGCGGGTAGTATCTTTAATACCGCTATTCAGGCCGCCCATAATGCCGGCAAGGGCCACCGGCTTTTCGGCATCACAAATCACAAGGTTATTTTCCGAGAGCGTAAACTCCTTTTCGTCCAGCGTTACGATTTTTTCGCCATTTTTCGCGCGCCGTACCACAATCGCTTCGCCGGATAAATCCGTAAGGTCAAAGGCGTGCATCGGCTGACCAAGCTCCAGCAAAATGAAGTTTGTGATATCCACAATATTGTTGATGGAATGAAGCCCCGAAAGGGCAAGGCGCTTGCGCATCCAAAGGGGAGACGGTTCAATTTTAATATCCTTTACATAATGCGCAAGATAGCGGGGGCATAAATCCGGCGCCTCCACCGAAACCTTTAAAGTATCGCGGTTGGCCTCGGGATGCGCAGTATAAGTTAAATCCGGCATTTTCAGAGGCTTTTTCAGTATGGCGGCAATCTCGCGCGCGAGTCCCAGAATAGACTGGCAATCGGGGCGGTTTGCGGTAATGGAAACATCAAGGACATAATCGTCCAGTCCCACAATTTTCCGTATGTCTTCGCCAATGGGAGCGGTGTCCGGCAAAATCAGAATGCCGTAAACGCCGGCACCCTCGTACCAATCCTCCGTAATGCCAAGCTCCTCACCGGAGCAGAGCATACCGCAAGACTCTACGCCGCGGAGCTTACCCTTTTTGATTTTGATGCCACCGGAGAGGGTGGAACCGTCCAGCGCAACCGGAACGCGTGCGCCCACAAAAACATTTTGCGCGCCTGTTACAATCTGTATATCGCGTCCCCATGCTTCGCCGCAATCCAGCTTGCAGATTTGCAGATGGTCGGAATCCTGATGCTTTTCAATATGCGTAATCTCGCCGACAACGCATTTCGTTACGGCCTCTCCCAGATAAATCAGCTCCTCCACCTCAAAACCGCTGGAGAAAAGCTTTTCCTGCAGCTCCTCGGCAGGGATATCTATATCTACATAATCACGGAGCCAGCTAAGTGGTGCTTTCATCGTATTCCCTCCTTATCTCTGTTGCTTCTTAAACTGCCTGAGCGTACGGATGTCATTATCAAACAGAATGTGAATGTTGTTAATGCCGTATTTCAGCATGGCAATTCTGTCTATACCAATACCGAAGGCAAGGCCGGAGTATTCCTCCGGGTCAATGCCGCAGTTTTCCAAAACTACACGGTTTACAATGCCGCCGCCAAGAACCTCAATCCAGCCGGTCCCCTTGCAGAGCTTACAGCCGCTGCCGCCACATTCACAGCAGGTAACATCTACCTCTACGCTCGGCTCGGTAAACGGGAAGAAGGAGGGGCGAAGCCTCGTTTTCGTGTCGCCGGAAAAGAGCTTTTTCGCCAGCAAATCCAGCATACCGTAAAGGTCACAAACGGAAATGTTCTTATCCACAACAAGGCCTTCCATCTGGTGGAACATGGGGGAGTGGGTGGCATCGTAATCGGAACGGAAAACTCTGCCGGGGCTCAGCACCTTAATTGGCGGCTTTTTGGCCTCCATGGTGCGTACTTGCCCGGGGGAGGTTTGTGTGCGGAGCAGAATTTTATCGGTAATATAGAAGGTATCCTGCTCGGCGCGCGCCGGATGGTCCTCGGGGACATTCAGCGCGGTAAAGTTATAATAATCCGTTTCAATTTCGGGGCCTTCAAAGATTTCAAAGCCCATGCTCTGGAAAATGGAAATAATTTCACTTTTCGTAATGGTAACGGGATGGAGAGAGCCGGTTTCGTTCTGCACCGAGGGCATCGTAACATCTACGGCCTCGCTCGCATTTTTAGCGGCAAGCTCTGCTTTTTTGAGGACTTCCTCTACCTTATCAAATTCCGCCTCGGCCCACTCTTTAAATTCATTTACGATTTTACCAAAGGCCGGGCGCTCCTCTTTCGGGATATCCTTCATCGCCTTCATAAGCCCCGGAATTTCGCCGGCGCGGCTGAGGTATTTTTCTCTCAGGCGCGAAAAGCCTTCGCGGTCCTGTATGGTCGAGAGCGTCTCGCCAATCGTTTTCCGCATTTGTTCTATTCTTTCTTTCATACTTCTTTTCCTTTCTGCATTTTGTCGGCCCCGTGGCCTTTACATGCAAAAAATCGCCCATATCTGCAAAACAGATAGGGACGATTTTACTCGCGGTACCACCCTAATTCCCGCTTTCGCGGGCACTTCATACGGGGCGTAACATGCCACCAGACGGCGCTTCCTACTCCTGTTTCAAAAGCGCGGCTCCCGGGTGAACTTCAGCCGATTTCCCTTTAAAACGCTTCCAGCCGACGGCGTTTATTCTCTTAAAAAGGTACCTTCTGCCTACTCTCCCATTCATTGCCTTTCCTACACTATATCATAAAAGGGATAAAAATGCAAGGTTTTTGGTAAAATTATTCTTCCGCCTCGGCCGCCGCGCTGCCGGCGCCCACCTTTTCGCGCACCTTCTGGTCCAGTGTTTCCATAATTTCGGGATTATCCAAAAGGAATTTCTTGGCGTTTTCCCTGCCCTGCCCGATGCGCTGACCTTCGTAGGAATACCACGCGCCGCTCTTCTCCAAAAGTCCGTATTCGGCCGCCAAATCCAAAATATTACCTACGCGGGAGATGCCTTGTCCGTACATAATATCACATTCCGCCTCGCGGAAGGGCGGAGCCACCTTGTTTTTCACTACCTTGATGCGCGTGCGGTTGCCGACGATGTTGCCGTCCACCTTAATCGCTTCCACGCGGCGTACATCCAGACGCACCGAGGCGTAGAATTTAAGCGCGCGGCCACCCGTCGTCACCTCAGGGTTTCCGTACATTACGCCCACCTTTTCGCGGAGCTGATTGATAAAGATGGCGGTTGTGTTCGACTTGTTCACAACACCGGCAAGCTTACGGAGCGCCTGACTCATAAGACGCGCCTGCAGACCTACATGGGAGTCACCCATTTCGCCTTCAATTTCGGCCTTCGGCACGAGCGCGGCTACCGAGTCCACAACAATAACATCGAGCGCACCGCTTCTAACAAGTGCCTCGGCAATTTCAAGTGCCTGCTCGCCCGTGTCGGGCTGTGCCACAATCAGCTCGTCCACATCCACGCCGAGGTTTTTGGCATAATGCGGGTCGAGCGCATGCTCAGCGTCAATAAAAGCAACTTCGCCGCCGCGCTTTTGCGCCTCGGCAATAATATGTAACGCAACCGTAGTCTTACCCGAGGATTCCGGCCCGTAAATTTCCACGATTCTGCCGCGCGGAACACCGCCGATACCGAGCGCTATGTCAAGCGCCAGCGAACCGGTCGGGATAGCTTCTACATTCAGATGCGTATTTTCGCCCATTTTCATAACGGCACCTTTGCCGAATTGTTTTTCAATTTGCCCCATCGCTGCTTCCAGCGCTTTTTTCTTTTCCGACATGTTCACACACTCCTATCTTAAGTAATATTATATCTATATTTTAACGGCCTGTCAAGCAAGGGAAAGAGAAAATTTCGCAAAATTACTGTTTTTTTCAATTTTCACTTGATTTCAAGGGACTTTTAGTGTAGAATAAGATGTAAATTTTAGTAGGAGTGAAAAGCTATGAACAAAAAGAACATTGAATCCATTGCGGTAACCGGAAAAAAGGTTTTGGTCCGGTGTGACTTTAATGTACCGCTGGATGCGGACAAGAACATTACCGATGAAACCAGAATTTTAGGTGCATTACCCACTATAAAGTATCTCGTGGAAAATGGCGCGCGCGTCATTCTCTGCTCGCATCTCGGCCGTCCGAAGGGCGAGGTAAATCCGAAGTATAGTCTGGCACCTGTTGCCAAGCGTCTTTCCGAGCATCTCGGCAAGGAAGTGAAGATGGCGGCCGATGTTATCGGCGAAAGTGCCAAGGCGCTGACGGCGGATATGCAGGACGGCGATGTAGTACTTTTAGAGAATGTCCGCTACCACAAGGAAGAAGAAAAGAACGATGCCGCTTTCTCCAAGGAGCTGGCTTCTTTAGCGGAAATATATGTAAATGACGCATTTGGTACGGCGCACCGCGCCCATGCCTCCACAGCAGGCGTGGCCGATTATCTGCCGGCTGTATGCGGTTACCTTATCCAGAAAGAACTGGATGTTATGGGCAAGGCCCTCTCGAACCCCGAGCGTCCCTTTGTGGCTATCCTCGGCGGTGCGAAGGTTTCCGACAAAATTGCCGTTATTGAAAACCTCATCGGCAAGGTAGACAAGCTGATTATCGGCGGCGGTATGGCCTACACCTTCTTAAAGGCAAAGGGCTATGAAATCGGTACTTCTCTCTTTGATGCCGAAAAGCTGGAGCTTGCGAAAGACCTTCTTGCCAAGGCGGAGGCTAACGGCGTAGAGCTGCTGTTGCCCATTGACACGATGGTATCGCCTGTGTTCCCTGACCCGATAAATGCAGAAATTGCCGTAACAGCAACGGCGGCAGATGCAATTCCGGCGGACCAGATGGGTCTGGATATCGGCCCGAAGACACAGGCCCTTTTCGCCGAGGCTGTGAAGACCGCCAAGACGGTTGTATGGAACGGCCCGATGGGTGTTTTTGAAAACCCGGTTCTGGCAAAGGGTACGATTGCGATTGCCAAGGCCCTGGCCGAAACAGATGCCGTAACGATTATCGGCGGTGGCGATAGTGCCGCGGCGGTAGAACAGCTTGGTTTTGCCGACAAGATGACGCACATTTCCACAGGTGGCGGTGCTTCCCTTGAATTCCTGGAAGGGAAAATCCTGCCGGGTATTGCCTGTCTGGAAGATAAATAAGAAAAAGGAGAATGACAATGAGCAGAACGAAACTTGCAGCCGGCAACTGGAAAATGAATAAAACACCTTCCGAGGCGGCCGCGCTGATGAAGGAATTAGCCGAAAAGGCAAAGAATGCGAAAAACGATGTTCTCGTTTGCCCGCCGTATGTTTGTCTGGATGCCGTTTTAAAGGCGGCCGAAGGTACAAAAATCATGGTAGGCGCACAGAATATGTACTTTGAAGATAAGGGTGCTTTCACCGGCGAGGTTGCACCCGGCATGCTTCGTGAAATGGGTGTTACCCATGTTATTATCGGCCACTCGGAAAGACGCGAATATTTCGCCGAAACCGATGAAACAGTAAACAAGAAGGTTTTAAAGGCGCTGGAGGTTGGTCTTTGCCCCGTTATCTGCTGCGGCGAAACCTTAGCACAGCGCGAGGACGGCATTACGATTGAGTGGATTCGTATGCAGCTGAAGAAGGCACTTATGAATGTTTCTGCAGAAGATGCAGCATCTTTAGTGATTGCCTATGAGCCTATCTGGGCTATCGGCACCGGCAAGACGGCGACGAATGAGCAGGCCAATGAGGTGTGCGCGGCTATCCGCGTTCTTATCTCCGAGCTGTACGGCGCCGCGGTTGCCGATAAAATCCGTATTCTCTACGGCGGCAGCGTAAATGCAGGAAATTCCGAAGCGCTGTTTGCCTGTAGCGACATTGACGGCGGCCTTGTAGGCGGCGCAAGCCTTAAGGCTGACGATTTTACGGTAATCGCCAACAGCTAAAAAGTCTAGAACCAATATGATGCGGTGAAAGGGAAGATGGATTCCCTTTCACCGGCTCTGTTTTCAGGTGTTCAAAAATAGAAAGGAAGAAAAACTTTGGATAAACAACTCATGGCGCTGATTATCATGGATGGCTTTGCAACAGCGCCCGAAAACGAAGGCAACGCGATTGCAAAGGCCGCCACCCCGAATCTTGACCGTCTGTTTTCTGCATATCCGCATACGAATATTCAGGCCAGCGGTATGGATGTGGGACTTCCCGAGGGACAGATGGGAAATTCCGAGGTGGGACACACGAATATCGGTGCCGGCAGAATTGTGTATCAGGAGCTGACGCGCATAACAAAATCGATTGCCGACGGGGATTTCTTTGCAAATCCGGCGCTTTTGTCTGCGATGGAAAACTGCAAGGAAAACCGCAGCGCACTCCATCTTATGGGGTTACTTTCCGACGGCGGTGTGCATAGCCATATCCGGCATCTGTACGGCCTTCTGGAAATGGCAAAGCGCCATGGTCTTACAAAGGTATATGTGCATGCGCTATTAGACGGCCGCGATGTTTCGCCCACCTCCGGTGCCGGCTATATCGAGGCGCTGGAAGCGGAGATGCAGAAAATCGGTGTCGGTGAGATTGCTACTGTTATGGGCCGATATTATGCGATGGACAGGGATAACCGCTGGGACCGCGTAGAGAAAGCCTATGAGGTGATGACGCGCGGCAAGGGCAAGAAAATTGAAAATGCGGCCGAATATGTGCGCGTTTCCTATGAGGAGGAGGTGACGGACGAATTTATCGTACCCGCCACGACCGATGCCGGAAAGATAGAGAAAAACGACAGCGTTATTTTCTTCAATTTCCGTCCCGACCGTGCCCGTGAAATCACCCGCGCCTTTGTGGACCCGGATTTTGACGGCTTTGCGCGCAAGTTCTTCCCGCTGACCTATGTCTGCATGACACAGTATGATGCGACCATGCCGAATGTAGATGTGGCCTTCCGTCCGCAGAAGCTGACCAACACCTTTGGCGATTATATTTCCGAAAAGGGATACACCCAGCTCCGTATTGCGGAAACGGAAAAATATGCGCATGTTACCTTCTTCTTCAACGGCGGCGTAGAAAAAACGGCCGAGGGAGAGGACAGGGTGCTGATTCCTTCGCCCAAGGTAGCCACCTATGACTTAAAGCCCGAGATGAGCGCAGTAGAAGTCAAGGAAGCTGTTTTGGCGCGCCTGACAGAGCAGGATGTTATTATCCTGAATTTTGCAAATTGCGACATGGTAGGCCATACCGGCGTTTTTGACTGCGCGGTGCGCGCGGTGGAAACGGTGGATGCCTGCGTGGGCGAGGTGGTAGATGCCATTATAGCGGCCGGCGGCGTTGCACTGGTAACGGCCGACCACGGTAACGCCGATTGCATGTATGCAGAGGATGGCAGCCCCTTCACGGCGCATACCACAAATCCGGTGCCGCTTCTGGTGGCTGGTGCCGGCGATGTCACCCTTCGCACCGATGGTCGCCTTGCCGATATTGCCCCCACCATGCTGGAACTGATGCAGCTGGAAAAACCGGAGGAAATGACGGGACAGAGCCTTCTGGTAAAATAAAAAACAGCAAAACAAAGGCAGAACGAGTTTTCGTTCTGCCTTTTAAGGTTTCATTTTTTATTTCGTGGCGAGAATAACGCGAACGCGGCCGCCGGAAGAAGGCGAGCGGTCATAGTAGGCACGCAGCGTATAGCCTTCTTTTATGTCCTCTGCCTGTGCCTTTTTATAGACAGAGCCGGAATCCTTGACATAGATGTCGGCATCGCTGGTATTGTAGCGGCTCCCATCCGCATAACGGATATAGCCTTGGCCAATTTCCGCAATCAACCCCGGCATTTCCGTAAGACGGGAAATGGAGCTGATTCGGCCACCGGCGTAGCTAAACTTTGCCGGTGCACCGCTGCCTACGGAAAAGGAGGAGCCGGAGGTCTGGTGGGTACCTTCTTTGCCATCGATGATATAGCTGTAGCTGCCGGAAACATGCATGCCGGAGGAAGAATTATTGGCTTTGGTTACCACGCCATAGGCATGCATATCTCCTGTAACATCGTTTAAAATAAGCTCGGAAATACGATTTTGGCTATCGCGTCCGACATAAAGAACCTGCTTTTCAGAAAGCGTTACGCCGTCGAGCCGCGGTAAAAAAACCGCCATAGCGCTACCGCTCCCGGTTTGAGAGGGTGTGTAGGTATCCAGAATTTTCACGGAGGGCGAAACCGTTTCCGAGCCGATGCGGCCGGCCTGTGCGTCTACTTTTCCGCTGACAAGTGAGCCTTCCGAAAGGGTTGCGTACGCCTTACCGTCCGAAAACGAGAGGGAAACCACACGGTTTAAGTAGGATTCATAATTCTTATCCGCCTCAAAGGAAAGCGTTTTGCCGTCGCATCCGGTAAGGGTGATAGAGTAGCCCGTGTAAAGCGCACCAAGCGTAGTTTCGTAATTGGTCGTGCCGGTGGCAGTAACAAATCCGACCACGCGGCTATAGTCTGCGTTTGTGACGACATCAGCAATACCGCCGTCGCGCCCCAGAAGCACCGTAACGGTGTCGCCATACGAGAACTGACCGCCGCCGGATAGCTTATGAAAGGCGTCTATACCTTCAATCGAATAGGTGGTATCCGATATCGTGACCATCGTGGGCGCATCCTTAGAGGGGGAGGCGCTTTTGTATACACCTGTGATTTTATCGGTATAGGCTAAAATCATATCGAGCGCCTCGGAGTAATAGAGTATATCCAGTACCTCAATGTCGGAGGCCGAAACCTTTTCCCCATCACGCATAATGGTTGTGGTGGGTTTTACAGAGAAATGAGAGGTCCAGCCGGAATTTTGTACCGTATACGGGCCGTCTATACCGTCGGTGTCGAGCGTAACAAAGTCCACATCGCCATCCGCGTCGTATACGATTTGCAGCAAATCGCCCATTTTAAGCTGACTTTTCTGGAGCGTGCCGGATGCTACATCATCCTTATAAAGAGGAACACCATCCGACAGGGTGAGCTTTTCCATCTTTCCATCCGCATAAGTGATAATGCCGTCGCCGAGGACCGAATATACAGCAGCTTGCCGTACAGTCAGGGTATCGGCTTGTGCGGCCGCGGCCTTTCGTAAAAGCCCGTACTCCGCTATGCCATCCGCATCATAAAAGAGGGTGAAGGTACAGCCGACCTTAGCATCCGTATAGGACTTGGCGTAGGTAGTGACGGAGGATTTATAATAAACGGGAAGGGTATCCGGCCAGTTGTAAATGGTATTATCCAAAACAAGGTCCGTTCCCACCTTTGCCGTCACAGAAAAGGTGCGCATGGTTTGCGCTTTGGGCACAAAGGCAACAGCGGTATCCCCGTTTTCCAAAAACAGCTTGCCCGTTCGCCCAACCCAGTCTGCCGAAAATCGGCTTCCTTTTTTAAAGGTGCCGGCAGAGGTCACCACTTTATCCGAGGGAACAGAGGTGTCCTCAGCGCTTGTAGCATATACAACTATATTGTCCGTAGAATTGCATTCTAAAACAGAGATGTATTTTGTATTCGTGCCTTTTAAGTTTTCATCCAGAAGATTATATAAAAGCGTAACGGTATCGCCGCGCGAAATGCTTGCAGCAGGGTCCAGAGAAACGCCGTTTGTAAGGCCGATTTGCGTTGCGATTTCCATGTGTCCGTGTGGCCAAAGGGCGCCAAAATCGCTGTTCTGGTAGCCTAAAAGGCGAAGGAAAACAGCCACGGCCTCCGCATAAGTGATGGGACTATCGGGACGAAAGGTGGAGTCGAGATACCCGTTTACATATCCTTTTTCTGCCGCAAGCTGAATGTAGGGAGCAGACCAGAGGGAATAGGGAACATCCGCAAAAGGCGAAACAGCCATGGCGCTCGAAACAGCCTTTCGGTTTTCGGAGGCGGTTACCGTTATTTTGGTAAATTCGGCACGCGTTAAATTGTTTTCCAGGCGGTAGGAGCCATCGTCATACCCTTCCATAATACCAAGCGCCGACAAAAGGGAAAGACGCCCATCCTCCCGTTCTTCGGTCGCCATGGCAGGTAAAGCTGAAAGTGCGAGGGTGAGTGCCAAAACGGCCGCGGATAGTTTTTTCAAAAGCATATAAAAAACTCCTTTCTTAATCGTAACGCAGCGCATCGATGGGGTTGAGGCGTGATGCTTTTCGGGCGGGGAAATATCCAAAGCCTATGCCAATGGCGGCAGAAACGGAAAAGGCAATCAAAATGGAAGGAACCGACAGGGTGAAGGGAATGCCGATAAGGGAGGCCACAAGCGAGGCGCCGCCCATACCGGACAGTATGCCAACAACACCGCCGATACCGCTGGTAACACAGGCCTCCACCAAAAATTGCCCTAAGATATCCCAGGGCGTTGCACCGAGGGATTTCCGGATGCCGATTTCACGCGTGCGCTCTGTTACGGATACGAGCATAATATTCATAACACCAATGCCGCCTACCAAAAGCGAAACCGCCGCAATACCAACGAGCATGGTGGTCATCATGCCGATAAGCTTATTCAGCTCCGAGATAATTGCAGCTTGGTCTACCAAGGTGAAATAATCATCGGACTCAAATTTTTCGAGTAAAAATTCTTCTAAAATGGTGTTGGTTTCATCAATGGTATCCTTGCTGGCCGCGCTGACGCTATAGGTTTGGATATTCATGCCGGTCAGCTGTTTGGCGGTGGTGTAGGGGAGAAGCAGGACATTGTCCGCGCCCGAGGCGGTGCTGTCCCCCTGCTCTTCCAGGACGCCTACCACGCGAAACGCATACCCGTTTACATAAACCGTTTCCTCGAGCGGATTTTCTCCGCCAAACAATTCCTTTACGAGATATGTACCCACCACGCAGTTTCGACTACGCTCCGCAACATCCGAAAAACAGATATGTCTTCCCGCCTGTACGGATTGCTGCTTGATTTCATCGTAATATTCATTTACAGCCGTTGCCTGCATGGAAATATTTTCCGTGTCGTGCTTTACGGTGGCTCGGAAGGACTGGCTGGGAGAAATATAGCCGATGGCGTCCGGATTATCGAGCGCCAGCTCCTGCATCTGGTCGGGGGAAACAGCGCGATTGCCGCCACGGCCGGAAATGTTTACGGTAATGAGGTTTGCGCCCATATCCTCGAAGGTGGCAATGACATAGTTTGTGAGGCTGGACATCAGGCTTACAATAATGATAACAGCCGCTACACCTATGATGATGCCGAGCATCGTCAGAAACGAGCGCATCTTGCTTGCACCGAGGCTTTTCAGCGCAAGGCGCAGGGATTGCTGCAGGTTCATACAGACGCCTCCTTTCCGCTGTCGGAAACAATTAGTCCGTCATGAATACGAATAATTCTGGGGATTTCCGCGGCAATCGTATTATCATGCGTAATGAGGACAACCGTTGTGCCTTCCTTATGCAGCTGTTTCATAAAGTCCAAAACCTCTTGTCCTGTTTTCGAGTCCAGCGCGCCGGTAGGCTCGTCTGCCAGAATAACAGGCGGCTGTCCCGCCAGCGCACGCGCAATAGACACGCGCTGTTGCTGTCCGCCGGAGAGCTGGGAGGGGAGCTTTTTATAGCGGTCGGCAATGCCGACACGCTCGAGCGCCTCCATCGACATCCGGCGCCGCTGGGCGGCAGGAATGCCGCGGTAGAGAAGCGGAAGCTCCACATTTTCTAAGATATTCAGTTTGGGAATCAGATTATATTGCTGGAAAACGAAGCCGAGCCGCCTGTTTCGCACATGTGCCAGCTCCTTTTCGTGCATGGTGCTGACATCTATGCCGTCTAGATGGTAGGTGCCGCTTGTTGGCACATCCAGACAGCCGATAATATTCATGCAAGTCGATTTGCCGGAGCCGGACGCGCCGACAATGGCCACGAATTCGCTTTTTGCTACATGAAGGGAAACGCCGTCCAGCGCATGAATTTCGTTATCCCCGTCTGAATAGATTTTATAAACATTCTGGAGTGTAATCAAGCCTTTCCCTCCTTAGCGGCCCATGCCGCCGCGGTTTCCGCCGGGCATACCGCCGCCCATGCCGCCCATGCCACCCATACCGCCGGGCATGGACATCCCCATCCCCATTGGCATACTCTGGGCATTTGGTGTAAAGCTTATCGCGGCATTTTTATCGCCGGCCGAGGCAGGCAGAAGGATAATATCTCCCTCCGCTAGACCCGATACAACCTCTATATAGGTGCCATCTGTAATGCCGGTTTCAATGCGCACATAATGGTAACCGGCAGGCGCCTCTGTCTGCTTTCTCTGTGCCGCGGCCTTATCCTCTACGCGTGCGGCATCGCTTTCACCTTCCGCCGGTTTATTTTTCGCTTTTTCTTTTTCCGGCGCAGGCTCTGTTTTAGGGGCCTCGCCCTTTACCGTTACCATATTACCGCGCGAAATGGCCGCCGCAGGAATGAGTAAAATGTCCGTTTTTTCTTCTATAACAATCGTTGCGCTTACATTCATGCCGGGAATAAGCGCGGAATTTTCCGCTCCGTCTAAGGTAATCTTGACAGGATAGGAGGTAACGCCGTTTTGCGCCGTACCCACGATGCTCACATTCTCCACATGGCCGGTAAAGCTCTGTCCTTCCACCGCGTCCGCGGTAACGAGAACGCGCTGGCCCTCTTTCACATTGGCAATATCCAGCTCATCCACGCTCATTTCAAAGGTCAGAACCGAAAGGTCGGCAATAATGGCCATGGAGGAGGCGTTTCCGCCGCTTCCGCTTTCCAGCTTATCGCCGCTTTTTACATTCTTCTGGATTACCTTGCCGGAGATGGGCGCGGTGATGCGGTAATCCTCCAGCTGGTCATATGTATTATCCCTGCTACGGACGGCATCCTGATAGGAAATCCGGCTGCGCTCAATGCTGCGGCTGGTTGCGGCACTCTCCAGAGTAAATAAAACGGAGCCGGCTTCTACGCGGTCCCCCTGCTTTACCGAAAGACCTGTTACGGTGCCGCCTGTTTTCGCGACAACGGTTTTTGTAGCTTCATACGAAAAGGTGCCGGCTGCATTACAGGCGTAGTCACCTACAGTCGCAGTAGCGCGGGAGCCATCCAGAATACCGCCGGGATTATCTACGAGAATTTCCACCTGTGTTACGGCTACCCCCAGAGCATTTGGCATACTGCCACCGGAAACCGATTCCACGGTGCCGGAAAGCGAAAGGGAGGGTGCGGACTCCGGCACAACAGTCGCGGCATCGCCGGGGGAAATGGCAGCAGCATCTGCTACCAGAAACGGAAGGGTAAGGCGCATGCGGTCAGCCGCGATAATTTCAGCCACCTGCCGTCCGGAGGAGATTTCGTCGCCCTCGCGGACAGACAGGGAGGAAAGCGTACCGGAAATCGGCGCCTTTACCGTCAGGTTGTCAAGTGTTTCCAGAGATTCTTCATAAGAGAGCTTTGCCGATTCCAGAGTAGAGTCAGCCTTCTGAAGAGTACTGTCCATCTTCGTACTGTCAATTACATACAAAAGAGAATCCTTTTCCACCATATCCCCTTCCGAAAAGGTGTCGGAAAGGACCTCGCCCGTAACGAGGGCGCTGATGGTATATTGGTCCTTGGCGGAAATTACGCCGCTTCCCTCAATCGTGCGGACAATACTTCCGCGGGAAACGGTGGCGGTAACCTCCTTTGTCGTCTCTTGCTTTTGCCAGAACGAACGCGCCACAAAAAAGGCGGCCAAGGCAAGAAGCAAGGCGGCGCCTGACAGCAAAAACCAAAACTTTTTATTTCGTTTTTTCCCCTTTATGTCTGTACTCTTTTCCATAAAAGTACCTCCTTTGGCAAGCGTTGAGATAAATAGTATAGGAAAAATCTCCTTTTGTCAAGCGAAACGACACAGGGTTTTCAGTTTGTTTAAAGGAGATTTACAAAATATTCATTTATGTAAATTTTTAAAAGCGAAAGGTGACAAAAAGCCGGCCCTTCCGGCTGGTGCCGCCAATTTCCTCCAAAACAAGCCGCCCCTTTCCCTGCCAGCGGATTTTATCGCCGACAGAAAGCTGCTTGTCGGCCTTGGTAAGAGGAAGATTATTCACAAACACCTTCCCTGCGCGCACAGCCTCACTCGCTAGGGTGCGCGAAACGGAAAAAGCAGCCGCCACGATGGCATCGGCGCGAAGGGAAGACAGCGAAGCGGTTTTGTATTTCGGCTCGCTTTCTGGAATTTCCAAAGCGGAAATCGGCAAAACGGAAACGGAAAGTGCCACGCGACCGGCGGCGGTATAATGCGTGGCGAAAAAATCCGAGAGGGAAGAACGCACGATAAACTGCGCGCCACACTCTTCCACTAAAATATCGCCCACACCTGCGCGGTCCACCCCAAGCCCCAGGAGACTACCGAGGTAATCCCGGTGCTGCGGCGGGCGGCTGTCCCGATGCCGAGCGCGGATAACGGAGAGGGCATCCTCCGGCGGCTCGTCCATATAGTCCGGCAGGAAAAAAAGCATTTTCCGTTCCGCATCTGCATAGCCGCCCCAAAGAGAGGGCCGGAGCGTGAAGGCAGATTGCATGGACAGGATAAGCGCTTGCTGGCGGGGGTCCAGGAAACCGACCTCCACGGGAATATTCTTTTGTATACATACGGCCTCCCGGTCTAAAATATGCGCCAGGAGGAGCTTGTCTTCACTTGTTTTTGCATATTTTGCGATAAGCTCTGCTTTTTGCATGGTGTCCCTTCTTTCTTCCCTTAGTATAGCATGGTCACCTGTAAAAAGCAAGAATTTAAAAAAATAGAAAAAAAGCTTGACAAAGCCCGAAAAATGGGATATACTATTAAAAAATAAATATCGCACAAAGGCAATGAAGAGAAGGAGTACCTGTTTTGTAAGCTTATAGAGAGAAGCGGATGGTGGAAGCGCTTTAGTGGAGGAGCAGGGAAGTAGTCTTGGAGCTGCGGACCGAAAAAGGCATTTGCTTTGAGTAGACTTCGACGGAAATTCCAACCGTAAAATGGGAAGCGGCATGAAAAGTGCCGGCAGAGGTTTTGCGAAAGCAGAACGAAGTTAGGTGGTACCACGAGTCATTCGTCCTAATAGAGGATGGATGATTTTTTTATTTTTACAAAGGCACAAGAGGCCGCCCGACCATAGGGGAAGAAAGGAATGCAGAAATGGAACTTTTAACAAGATTTGTCAAAAAACCGGAATTTGAAAGCTATGCAGATTTTAAGGAGAACTTCCGTCTGGAGGTGCCGGAGAAATTTGAATTTGCGCGGGATGTCGTAGATGCCTGGGCAGAACTGGAGCCGCAAAAGCGGGCGCTCGTGTATTGTGATGACAACGGCTTTTCCCGTACCTTCACCTTTTCGGATATTTCCGTTCTTTCCAAAAAAGCGGCAACCTATTTTACTAAAATGGGCATAAAGCGCGGTGACAGGGTGCTTACCCTTCTCCGCAGAAGATATGAGTACTGGATTATTGCGGTGGCGCTCCACCGAATCGGGGCCGTTTTAATTCCGGCATCCATTCAGCTTCGTGCCAAGGATATTGACTATCGCCTCTCACAGGCGGATGCCAAATGCGTAATTGCGATAAAGGACGATTTTGTTTGCCAGCAGATAGAGGCACTCCGCACAAAATGCCTGGTGATTTTCGCCGGTGACGAAGGCGTGGAGGGGTACCCCTATTTTAACGAAGAATACGAAAGCTGCGCGTTGTATGACGAGCCGGATGAGGGGAAAAATGAGGACCAGATGCTCCTTTATTTCACCTCCGGCACGACAGGCTACCCGAAAATGGCGGTGCATAACCGCACCTACCCTTTGGGGCACATTATGACGGCGAAATACATGCAATGCGTACAAAATAACGGCTTGCACCTTACGCAATCCGACAGCGGCTGGGCGAAGTTCGGCTGGGGCAATATTTACGGCCAATGGATTTGCGGCAGCGCCATTTTAGGCTATGACCCGATTCGTTTTAGCCCCGAGCAGCTGATGGAGCACATGAAGGAGTTTAAACCCACTTCTCTTTGCATTCCGCCCACGATGTACCGCTTTTTGCTGAAAGCCGGTGTAGGGCGTGAGCATCTGGAGTCCATAAAGTGGTTTGCCACGGCCGGCGAGCCTTTAAGCGGCGAGGTTAACAGCGCTTTTTATAAGCTCTGCGGCCATTATATTCACGAAGGCTACGGGCAGAGCGAGGGAACGCCCATTACCTGCTCCTTCGAGTGGCTTAATATCCGCCCTTCCTCCATGGGCAAGCCTTCTCCGCTTTACGATGTAGCCCTTATAGATGCCGAAGGCCGGCGCTGTTCGCCGGGCGAAGAAGGAGAAGTCGTTATATTTGTAAAGGACGGCAAGCAGGTAGGCCTTCTTGATTACTACTATCTTGACGGCGAAAAAATCAATCCGATTGAGAATGGCATATACCACACCGGCGATATTGCCTACGAGGATGAGGATGGATATTACTGGTATGTCGGGCGGAATGACGATATGATTAAATGCTCCGGCTACCGCATAGGGCCTTTTGAGATTGAGAGTATATTAAACACCCACGAGGCCGTAAAAGAATGCGCCATTGTAGGGCGGCCCGATGAAATACGCGGCCAGATTGTTTGCGCCGTTGTTGTGCTCTCGCCGGGCTTTGCCCCTTCCGAGGAGCTGACAAAAGAGCTGCAAAGCTATGTAAAGAAAATGACGGCGCCGTATAAATACCCGAGAAAAATTGAGTATGTAGCACAGCTTCCCAAAACAACCTCGGGCAAGATTACCAGAAACGCGCTGCGGACCGATAAATAGAAAGGAGCCTTAAAATGAGAGAACTGGATAAAACCTACGAACCGCAAAAGGTAGAAAAAAAGCTGTATCAGAGCTGGCAGGAGAAGGGGTACTTCAAAGCCTCTCCCGATAAAAACAAAAAGCCTTTCTGTATTGTAATTCCCCCTCCCAATGTAACAGGGCAGCTGCACATGGGACATGCGCTGGACGAAACGCTGCAGGATATTTTAATCCGCTGGCGCAGAATGCAAGGCTACAGTGCGCTGTGGGTACCGGGAACAGACCATGCCGGTATTGCCACGCAGATTAAGGTAGAGGAGCATCTTCGCAAAACGGAGGGGCTTACGCGCCACGACCTGGGGCGTGAAAAGTTCCTTGAAAGAGTGTGGGACTGGAAAAAGCAGTATGGCGACAGAATTATCAACCAGCTGAAAAGTCTGGGCAGCTCCTGCGATTGGTCGCGCGAGCGCTTTACGATGGACGAAGGCTGCTCCCGCGCGGTGCGTGAGGTGTTTGTAAACCTGTATGAAAAGGGACTTATATACAAGGGAAACCGCATTATCAACTGGTGTCCCCAGTGCCGCACGGCGCTTTCCGATGCCGAGGTAGAATACAGCGAGCAGGGCGGACATTTCTGGCACATTCAGTACCCCATCAAGGGCGAGGACGGCTTTGTGGAAATCGCTACCACACGCCCCGAAACGCTTTTGGGTGATACCGCGGTGGCGGTAAATCCGGAGGACGAGCGCTTCCGTGACCTGGTGGGCAAGACGCTCATTTTGCCGCTTGTCGGCCGTGAAATTCCCATTATTGCCGATGAATATGTAGACAAGGAATTCGGAACGGGTGCCGTAAAAATCACACCGGCGCATGACCCGAACGACTTTGAGGTAGGCCAGCGCCATGGTCTTGCCCAGATTCGCGTGATGGATGACGATGCGAAAATTTCCTTTGATTGCCCCTATAAGGGCATGGACCGCTACGAGGCCAGACGCGCCATGGTGGCGGATTTGGAAAAGGCAGGCCTGCTTATCAAAACGGTGGAGCACAGCCACAATGTCGGTGCTTGCTACCGCTGCGGTACCACCGTAGAGCCGATTACCAGCGAACAATGGTTTGTGAAAATGGAGCCGCTGGCAAAAGAGGCGATGCGCGTGGTGCAGGACGGCACGATTTCGTTCATTCCCGGCCGTTTTTCTAAAACCTATATGAACTGGATGGAAAATGTGCATGACTGGTGTATTTCCCGTCAGCTTTGGTGGGGACACCGTATTCCTGCCTTTTATTGCGAAACCTGCGGTAAGATGGTCGTTTCCAAAGAAGATGTACACACCTGCGAATGTGGCGGCAAAATGCGACAGGAGGACGATGTGCTTGACACATGGTTCAGCTCTGCCCTCTGGCCCTTCTCCACGCTCGGCTGGCCGGATAAGACGGAGGACCTTCAGTATTACTACCCCACAAGTGTTCTCGTAACCGGCTACGATATTATCTTCTTCTGGGTAGCGCGTATGATTTTCTCCGGCATGGAGCATATGGGCAAGGAGCCGTTTAAGCATGTATTCCTGCACGGTCTTGTACGCGACTCGCAGGGCAGAAAAATGTCCAAATCCTTAGGAAACGGCATTGACCCCTTGGAGGTTATTGAGGAGTACGGCGCGGACGCCCTTCGCTTTACGCTGGCTACCGGCAACTCCCCCGGTAACGATATGCGTTTTTATATGGAACGCGTAGAAGCCAGCCGCAACTTCGCCAACAAGCTCTGGAATGCGGCGCGCTTTGTGATGATGAATTTAGATATTGACAAGGTGGCTCTTCCCGAAAATCCGCAGATGGAAGATAAGTGGATTTTGTCGAAGTACAATACCCTTGTCAAGGAAGTTACGGATAATCTTGAAAATTATGAAATCGGTATTGCGCTCGGCAAGGTGTACGATTTTATATGGGATGTGTATTGTGACTGGTATATTGAGCTTACAAAGCCGCGTCTTTATGATGCCGAGTGCCCCACACGGCGCGATGCACAAAACACGCTTTGCTATGTTTTGTCCGGCGTCTTAAAGCTTCTGCATCCCTTTATGCCCTTTGTAACAGACGAAATCTATTCTGCTCTGCCGGTAGAGGACGACAGTATTATGATTTCTGCGTGGCCGGCGTATAACGAGGCGCTTTCCTTCCCGAAGGAAGAGGCGGAGATGGAGATTATCTGCGATGCCATCCGCGGTATCCGAAATGCCAGAGCCGAAATGCAGATTCCGCCGTCAAAGCGCGCCAGCCTCTTTGTGGTAACCGAGAAGGCCGACCTTTTTGCCGGCAGCGAGGAGTTTTTCAAAAAGCTGGCAGGTGCCTCGCAGGTCATTATTAAGAAAGAAAAGGATGCTGACTGCGAAAAGGCGCTTACGGTTGTCGTTGACAGCGCCATGCTGTTTATGCCTACCGATGAGCTGATTGATAAGGAAAAGGAACTGGCACGCCTTGAAAAGGAAAAGGCTAATTTAGAAAACGAAATCCGCCGCACGAGCGGAAAGCTGTCAAACCCCGGCTTTTTGGCCAAGGCACCCGAGAAGCTCGTGGACGAGGAAAAAGCAAAACAGGCAAAATACGAGGAAATGTTGGAAAAGGTGTTGGCGAGCATTGAAGCATTCAAATAATTTCAGCTATGAAGACGCGCTGGCCTTTGTGCACGGCGCGGCAAAGCTTGGCTCCAAGCTCGGCCTTGCCAACATCCGCGAGCTTCTTACAAGGCTCGGCCGTCCGCAGGATAAGCTTTCCTTTATCCATGTTGCCGGCACGAACGGCAAAGGAACGGTAAGCACTTCCCTTGCCGCCGTACTGCGGGCGGCAGGCTATCGGGTGGGCGCCTATACTTCTCCTTTTGTGTATCGCTTCAATGAGCGGATTCAGATTGACGGGGAAGAGGTTTCCGATGCGATGCTTGCCAAAAACACCCTTCTCGTAAAAAAGGCGTGTGCGGAGATGGTGCGTGACGGGCTTGCGCATCCGACAGAGTTTGAGATTGTAACGGTCGTAGGACTTTTGTGCTTTGCCGAGGCAAAATGCGAGTATGTGGCGCTGGAGGTAGGCCTTGGCGGTCGTCTGGATGCGACCAATGTCATTGAAAACCCCATTTGCACCGCCATTTGCGCCATCGGCTATGACCACATGGAGTACCTCGGGGAAAGCCTTTCGGAAATTGCCGCGGAAAAATGTGGTATTTTAAAGGAAGGCGTGCCGGCGGTCATTTACGGCCAGCAGCCAGAGGAGGCTCTGCGCGTAATCGAGGAGAAATGCCGCGAAAAGCATTGCGAAATGTATGTAGCACCCCTGCCGCGTGTGACCGAAAGCACCCATCGGGGCATTACCTTTTCGGCGGCAGGCTGCGCGGAGCTATTCCTGCCGCTGGCCGGCGAACACATGGCCAAAAATGCCTGCGTAACGCTCCAAATTATAGAGGTGCTACGCAAAAAAGGCATACCGGTTCCCGAAAGTGCGGTGCGCGAAGGGTTGACGGCTGTCCGGCACAGGGGAAGGCTGGAAACGATTTCGGAAAATCCGCTTTTTATTCTGGACGGCGCGCATAACGACGATGGTATCGCTGCGCTTTGTCATACGGTAAAAAAGCTGTTTTCCGGCAAAAAAATCGTATTTATTACCGGCATGCTTGCCGACAAGGAATATAAGAAGGCTATGGAAAAAACGGCTAGCCTTGCGGAAAGCGTGATTTGCGTATCCGTTCCCTCGCCGCGCACGCTTTCGGCAGAGGAACTGAAAGAGGCGGCGCTGCCGTACCATAAAAAGGTGTCGGCCGCAAAAAGCATGCTGTGTGCGGTGGAGAGGGCGTACGCCGAAGAACCGGAGGTTATTATAGCTTTTGGTTCTTTGTATATGCTTTCGGATGTGCAAGAAGCCGTTTTACGGTACAAGGCGAAAGAAAACAAAAAAACCCCTTGACAAATGCGGGGGAAATCGATATACTATTTTTAGATGCAGCGAATTGGAGACGCGTCAAAATAGTCCTATAGGACTGTTTTGGTGCGTCTTTTTGTATTTTAGGAGGGAAAAATGTACGATGTAGTCATTATCGGGGCAGGCATTACGGGCGCTATGACGGCGCGGGCTCTCTCGCGTTACAAGCTGAAAATCTGCATACTGGAAAAGGAGGCGGATGTGGCCATGGGAGCCACGCGCGCAAATTCCGCCATTGTGCATGCCGGCTTTGATGCGAAGGAAGGAACGCTGAAGGCGCGCATGAATGTTCTGGGAAGCCGGATGATGGAATGGGTAACAAGCGAACTCGGCGTACCCTACAGGCGAAACGGCTCTCTTGTTTTGGGGATGACGGAAGAGGACAGGGAAACACTCGAAACCTTACTTCGCCGCGGCATAAAAAACGGGGTGGAGGGACTACGGCTGATAGAGAGGGAGGAGCTTCTTTCCCTGGAGCCGGCCGTTTCGGATAAGGCAATCGGTGCCCTGTATGCGCCCACAGGTGCCATCACCTGTCCTTACCAGCTGGGAATAGCAGCAATAGGAAACGCGATGGATAACGGCGCGGAGCTGCGACGGGATTTCGCCGTAGAAAGAATAGAAAAAACAGAAAAAGGCTTTCGGGTACATAGCAAAAACGAAGTGGTGGAGGCGGCCTTTGTCATCAATGCAGCCGGCTGCTTTGCCGATTCTATAGCAAAAATGGCAGGGGATACGGACATTCGTATCCGTCCGCGAAGGGGCGAATATCTGCTTTTGGACAAGACGGCAGGCGGACTTACAAAAAGCACCATATTCAAAGCACGCGGCAAAATGGGAAAAGGTATTTTAGTTTCTCCCACCGTGGACGGGAACCTTCTTTTAGGGCCAACGGCGGAAGATTGCGAGGATAAAGAGGATACACGCGTCAGCGAAAAAGGCACAAAAAAGGTGCGCGAGGAGGCAGGAGAGATGGTGCGCGGCATTCCCTTCGGCAAGGTGATAACCTCCTTTTGCGGCCTGCGTGCGGTGGGAAACGAGGGCGATTTTATTCTCCGGTTTGGGGAAAGCGGCGTTCTGCATGCGGCCGGCATTGAATCCCCCGGTCTTTCGGCCGCGCCGGCGATTGCCGAGTATCTGGTGGAAAAACTCGTGGAGAAGGGACTGGAGCTTCGGGAAAATCCGGACTATTCGCCGTACAGGAAAAGCGCGCACGCATTTCGCAACATGACGATAGAAGAAAAAAACGCCGTTATCCGGGAGAACCCTGCGTACGGCAAAATTGTCTGCCGTTGTGAAGGCATTACGGAAGGCGAAATTCTGGAGGCGCTCCGGCAAAATCCGGTGGCGCGCGATTTAGACGGCGTAAAGCGCAGAACACGCGCACAGATGGGGCGGTGTCAGGGTGGCTTTTGCATGCCGCATATTCTGGAGCTGATTGCACGGGAGCGGGGTATACGCGCCGAGGAGGTTACGAAAAGCGGCAAGGGCTCGTTTGTCTTACGGGGAGGAAGAAAATGAAACGGGATTTAGTGATTATCGGCGGCGGACCGGCCGGCATGGCGGCGGCGTTGGGTGCTTACGAAAAGGGCGTGCGCGATATTCTGATTTTAGAGCGCGATAACACCCTCGGCGGTATCCTCGGCCAATGTATTCACAATGGGTTTGGTCTGCACACCTTTGGCGAGGAACTCACCGGGCCGGAATATGCGGCCCGATATATTGACAAAGTGGTGGAAAATAAGATAGAATATAAGACACAAACGATGGTGCTTTCCATAACACCGGATAAGAAAATCACCGCTACGAACGAGGCGGAGGGTATATTTACCATAGAGGCCGGCGCTATTATACTGGCGATGGGTTGCCGCGAGAGACCGCGCGGCGCGCTCTCCACTCCCGGCACACGCCCGGCAGGGGTGTTCAGCGCCGGAACGGCACAGAAACTTATGAACTGTAAAGGGTATGCCATAGGAAAAGAGGTTGTCATTTTAGGCTCCGGCGATATCGGGCTGATTATGGCGCGGCGCATGAGCCTCGAGGGGGCAAAGGTACGCGCCGTATGCGAGATTATGCCGTATTCCGGCGGACTTGCACGAAACATTGTACAATGTCTGGAGGATTTTGACATACCGCTGAAGCTTTCCCACACTGTAGTCGAAATACATGGAAAAGAGCGACTTTCGGGCGTTACGATTGCCAAGGTGGATGAAAAAAGAAGGCCGGTGCCGGGGACGGAAGAATATATTGCCTGCGATACGCTCCTTCTTTCCGTCGGTCTTATTCCGGAAAATGAGCTGGCGCAAGGCGCGGGGGTGCGTATGGACCCCGTTACCGGCGGTGCCGTCGTTTCCGGCAACAGAGAAACGACCATAGAAGGCATTTTCGCCTGCGGAAATGCGCTGCATGTGCACGACCTTGTGGATTTCGTTTCCGAAGAGGCGCGGCTTGCGGGTAAGAGCGCGGCGGCGTATCTTCGCGGCGAGGAAGGGGCAGATATCGCCGTTTCCATTCGTACGGACGGCAAAATCCGTTACACCGTTCCCCAGCGCATAACAAAACGAGAGGATACCACCATTTATTTCCGCGTTTCGGCGGTGTACCGCGGCGCATCGGTTTCGGTGTATCAGGGCGAAAAACGGATATTTACCAAAAAGAAGGCGAAAATGGCGCCGGGCGAAATGGAAAGCATCTGTATTTCGGGCGATGTACTGCCGGAGGACGGCGAACTTAGCTTTGTGCTGGAGGAAGCGTAAATGAAACGAGAGCTTACTTGTATTATATGCCCTATAGGGTGCAGCCTCACCGCTACATGGGAAGGGGAAGAATTTACTGTCAGCGGCAACACCTGTCCGCGCGGCGCGGCGTATGCCAAAGCAGAATGCACAAGCCCTGTGCGAACGGTTACGGCCACGGTGCGATGCGGCGGGGAGATGCTCCCCGTGAAAACCGACCGCCCCATCCCTAAGGATAAAATTTTTGCCTGTATGGCGCAAATTCATAGCATAGAGGCGAAGGCGCCGGTGAAAATCGGCGATATTCTGTGCCGGAATGTGTTTGGCGCGAACATTGTAGCCACCCGCAATATATAAAAGACGGAGAGGGGAAAAGCAGATGATAGGCAAAGTAATTGCCGCAGTACGAACAGAAAAGGAAGTTCTGGAAGCTCTGGAGTCGCCCGTGGATACCGTTTTCTTCTTAGCGCCCGGCGTTTTCACTTTAGGTAGCGTGGTAGAAAGGGCGCATGCGCGCGGAAAAAGGCTTTTTATCCACATGGACCTTGCCGAGGGCATAGGCAAGGATAAAATGGGACTCAAACTTGCCAAAAATCTCCATATAGACGGGATTATATCTACGCGCTCCGCTATGATAAAAATGGCAAAGGAAGTCGGCCTTTACACGGTGCAGCGGTTTTTTATCATGGATTCCCACTCGATAGATACTACCTTAGAAACGATTAAAGCCACACGCCCTGATATGATGGAAATTATGCCGGGCGTTTTGCCGAAGGTCATCACGCGGCTTCGCGGGGAAACGGAAATTCCCTTGATTGCCGGCGGCCTTATTGATAGCCGGGCGGAAATAGAAACGGCAATAGAGCATGGGGCGATGGCCGTTTCTATCGGCAAAAAAGAATTCTGGTGGCAGGAGGAAAACTAAGATGCAGAAATTAAAAGAGAAGATGCTGTTTCTTCTGGATATGGACGGCACCATTTATTTAGACAAGCAACTATTTCCGGGGGTAATGGAATTTTTAGAGAATGTAAAAAGGCGCGGCGGCCGGTATATATTTATGACGAATAATTCCTCCAAGGGCGTGGAGGCCTATATTGAGAAGATGAAAGGTCTCGGCATTACCACGACAGAAGAGGACTATGTAACGAGCGTGCATGTAACGGCGATACACCTGCAGAGAAAGAGGTATAAAAAAATCTATGTGTTTGGCACCGAGTCTTTTAAAAAGCAGCTGCGCGCCGCTTCCCTCCCTGTTTGCGATACACTTTCGGAGGATATAGATTGCCTTTGCCTCGGCTTTGATACGGAGCTGACTTTTAAGAAGCTGGAGGACGCCTGCATTTTGCTGGGACGGGGGATTGACTATGTGGCGAGCCATCCGGACTATGTATGTCCCACCACATACGGCTCTGTGCCGGATTGCGGCGCGGTATGCGAGATGCTCTATTTTGCCACGGGGCGCCGTCCGCTTGTTTTGGGGAAGCCGGAGCCGGCCATGCCGCTCCTCGCGATGGAGAAAACAGGCTTTACAAGAGAGCAGAGCATTGTTTTGGGCGACAGAATTTATACCGATATCGCCTGCGGCATACGCGCCGGCATGGATGCCGTTTTGGTGCTCTCCGGCGAGGGAACGCGGGAGGATGCCGAAAAGGCCAAGGAAAAGCCGACCTACATTTACGAAGATATTGCCGCATTTGCCAAGGACACCTTCGGGAAATAAGAAAACGCCACGGAAAGAAAACTTCCGTGGCGTTAGTTTTGTGTAACGACAACCACCAGCAATGCTGGTGGGATAAAAAAGCTTTAGCTATGCGTAGTAAAAAATATCCTCCTTTGATATAATTGAGGCAGGTCTAGCCAACCG
>JAZSLT010000029.1:0-13381 GCA_045535515.1 Clostridia bacterium
GGTAATTTTGTAAAAATCGAAATTATGCGTGATTCAAAGTATCTGCTTCCTGACAACAGCGAAACAATTAAGGCAACGGAAATTCTTGCAAATGAGGGATTTGTTGTTATGCCATATATGTATCCCGATTTAAACGTTGCCCGTGACTTGGTGAATGCCGGCGCCGCAAGCGTTATGCCCCTTGCATCACCTATAGGCTCTAACAAAGGCCTTGCAACAAAAGAGTTCATCCAAATACTGATTGACGAAATTGATTTGCCGATTATCGTTGATGCAGGTATCGGTAAACCATCTCAGGCCTGCGAAGCGATGGAAATGGGGGCTGCAGCCATTATGGCAAATACGGCACTCGCTACTGCCGGAAATCTGCCGCTCATGGCATCCGCTTTCAAAAATGCTATTGAAGCCGGCAGAAAAGCATACCTTTCCGGTCTTGGCAGAGTGCTTACAAGAGGTGCATCCCCTTCAGACCCTTTAACCGGATTTTTGCATGATTAAGGAGTGACGAAAATGGAAAACCAATTTTTTGTAGATGCAGAGCATTTATCTCCCGATGCGCTCCGAAAGAAACACGAAATAGAGAATAATCCTTCCTCCCGAACGAATCACATGGAATATCTGCCGGGGATGGAAATTATTGCGTCTGATGTTTGCCAGAAAGTAATGGAGCAAATCACTTCCTTTGATTACGCAAAATATACGGCAAAGGATGTAAAAGCGGCCCTCCGGCACGATACATGCACGATGGAAGATTTCAAGGCACTTTTATCACCGGCAGCCGCAAGCTTTTTAGAAGAGATGGCGGAAAAAGCAAGGCTCGAAACAAGCAAACACTTCGGGAATACTGTGTATCTTTTCACGCCGCTTTACATCGCCAATTACTGCGAAAATTACTGTGTGTATTGTGGCTTTAACTGCTATAATCCAATTAGGCGCATGAAGCTTTCTATGGAACAGATAGAAAAGGAAATGAAGGTTATATCGGAAAGCGGAATGGAGGAAATTTTAATCCTTACCGGCGAAAGCCACACACAAAGCGATATACATTACATCGGCGAGGCTTGCCGCCTTGCCCGACAATATTTCCGTATGGTCGGTCTTGAAATTTATCCCGTAAATACAGATGAATATAAGTATCTTCACGAATGCGGGGCGGATTATGTAACCGTATTTCAAGAAACTTATGATACGGAAAAGTACGAAAAGCTTCATCTCCTCGGGCATAAAAGGGTGTGGCCGTACCGCTTTGATGCCCAGGAACGAGCACTCATGGGCGGCATGCGAGGCGTAGCCTTTTCCGCACTTTTAGGCCTTTCTGATTTCCGAAAGGACGCTTTGGCAAGCGCACTTCATGCGTACTATCTGCAAAGAAAGTATCCACATGCAGAAATGTCGCTTTCCTGCCCAAGGCTCAGGCCCATTATCCATAACGATAAAATAAGTCCTATGAATGTTCACGAAACGGAGCTTTGCCAGATAATTTGTGCATACAGAATATTTTTGCCCTTTGTCGGCATTACCGTATCCTCCCGTGAAAGTGCAAGCTTTAGAAACGGTATTGTGAAGATTGCCGCAACCAAGGTATCGGCTGGTGTTTCTACAGGCATCGGGGACCACGAAAGCAAGTACACAGGCAAGGAAACGGATAACGCACAAGGCGACGAACAGTTTGAAATTGATGATAACCGCAGTCTGGATAAAATGTATAAAGACATGGAAGGCGAGGGCTTGCAACCTGTGCTTAATGATTATTTATATATGTGAGGTGTATAGAATGAAAGAAAAAAGAACATCCGTTTTCGAAAATGGCCTTATATGGTTTGGTGCCGCAGTTTCTATTGCAGAAATTATGACGGGAACATATTTTGCGCCATTAGGTTTTACAAAAGGGTTTCTGGCAATATTACTTGGTCATATTATTGGCTGTGTGATGCTTTTTCTTGCCGGACTTATGGGAGGCAAAACCAGAAAAAGCTCCATGGAAACTGCGAAATCGAGTTTTGGTTATAAAGGAGCATTGTTCTTCGCAATAGTCAATATAGTTCAACTTGTGGGCTGGACAGCTATTATGATTTATGATGGCTCTCTTGCGGCAAATGCCATATTTAACATCGGCAGTTGGATTTGGTGTATTGTGATAGGCGCTCTCATCACCTTATGGGTCATAATCGGAATAAAGAATCTTGGTGTAATAAATACTGTTGCCATGTTTGCTCTATTTGTTCTCACTATTGTACTTAGTTTTATTATTTTTGGGAAAGAAACCGTGCAGAACATTGAGGGTAATATTATAACCTTTGGCGCAGCCGTCGAATTATCTGTTGCCATGCCCCTTTCCTGGTTACCTCTTATCAGCGACTATACACGAGAAGCCGAAAAACCTGCCGGGGCAACAGCTGTCAGCTCCATTATATACGGAGTAGTTAGTTGCTTTATGTATATAATTGGTATGGGAGCCGCTATATTTACCGCCGAAAGTGATATAACACAAATCATGGTGAAAGCCGGTCTTGGCATCTCGGGTCTTGTTATAATTATTTTCTCAACTGTTACGACAACATTCCTTGACGCCTATTCGGCCGGGATTTCAGGTGAAGCCATAACCAAAAAGGTGAATGGTAAATGGTTGGCGGTTATTGTTTCTGTGGTTGGTACTGTCAGTGCAATATTTTTTCCTATAACAGATATAACAGATTTTTTATATTTTATAGGCTCGGTGTTTGCCCCCATGATAGCTATTCAAATCGCTGATTTTTATATCTTAAAGAACAATTATCAGCATCAAAAATTTAATTTCAAAAATATTATTATATGGTCTGTTGGATTTGTTATTTACAGACTTTTAATGCATGTTGATATTGCCATTGGAAGCACCTTGCTTGATGTGGTTATAACATTGCTCATTTGTGTTGTAGTGGGTTCTATTAACAAAGTAAAAATGGAGGATAAGATGAAATGAAGCAATTAGATACAAGATTATATTTCATAACGGACAGCACAGGATTTTCGGAAGAAGAATTCCTGCATCGTGTGGAAGAGGCCCTAAAAGGCGGTGCAACTATCCTGCAACTTCGTGAAAAAGAAAAAACCACAAGGGAATATATAGAGCTTGCCGAAAAGGTGCACAGCATTACGAAAAAATATCATGTTCCGCTTATTATTGACGACAGAGTGGATGTTGCGCTTGCCATAGACGCAGAGGGCGTGCATGTGGGGGCAAACGATATGCCCGTCTGCGTTGCCAGAAACCTTATGGGCAAAGATAAAATTGTGGGTGCCACGGCGAAAACGGTCCCTTGGGCAATAGAGGCTTACGGGCAAGGCGCGGACTATCTCGGCGTTGGCGCCATTTATCCGACAACCACAAAGGTAAAAACGGTTCTTACACCTATCGAAACATTGCATGATATTTGTAAAGCTGTACCAATTCCCGTAAATGCCATCGGAGGACTTAACAAAGAAAACATGAATGTTTTGAAAGGAATACCGATTGCCGGGATTTGCATAGTCTCTGCGATTATGAAAGCAGAAAGCCCAAGGCAAGCAACTGCTCAGCTTAAAGAAAGAATGAAGGAGCTTGGATTATGGTAAAAATGAAAACAGCTTTAACGATTGCCGGCAGTGATGCAAGCGGCGGTGCAGGTATTCAGGCGGATATTAAAACTATGACAATGCACAGGGTTTATGCTATGAGTGTAATTACGGCACTAACGGCACAAAACACCCTTGGGGTAAGGGCCATTTTAGATTCGACACCTGCATTTTTAAAAGAACAACTGGATGCCATATTTGAAGATATATTCCCCGATAGCGTAAAAATCGGGATGGTCTCCTCCGGCGAACTTATAGAGGTTATCGCCGACAGGCTCTCGTTTCACGGCGCCAGAAACATTGTGGTAGACCCCGTAATGGTATCGACAAGCGGTTCCGCTCTTATAAAGAAAGATGCCATCCAAGCGCTCGCCACAAAGCTTCTGCCGATGGCGACGATTGTGACACCGAATATCCCCGAGGCCGAGATTTTATCGGATATGAAAATTAACAACAAGACGGATATGCTGCAGGCGGCGGCGTTCATGGAGAAAAACTACGGGTGCAGTATACTCCTCAAGGGTGGCCATAGCAAAAACGATGCAGACGACCTTTTGTATGAAAAGGGCAAGCCTTTATGGTTTACGGGCAAGAGAGTGGATAATCCGAACACACACGGAACGGGATGCACGCTTTCTTCTGCCATAGCCGCAAACCTTGCCATGGGGCTTTGCCTTGCCGATGCGGTGAAAAAAGCAAAGGCGTATGTTGCGGCCGCACTCAGCGCCGGTCTTGATTTGGGCGCTGGACCGGGTCCCATGATGCACAACTTCGCTTTAAAACATAATAACTGAAAAATATCTGCAAAAGGAATTGCAATATGCTCCCATTTGTTATATAATAAACTAAACTCATCGCAAGGAGGATTAAAAATGAAAACAGATGTAAAAAAGATTGTAACGGCCGCCATGCTCGCGGCGCTTTGCTGTACGGCGACAATGATTATCAAAATTCCGTCACCGCTGAAAGGGTACTTAAATCTTGGTGACTGCGTTGTGCTCCTCTCGGGATGGCTTCTGTCCCCTCTATACGGCTTTGCGGCCGCCGGTATCGGCTCCGCTTTGGCCGATATCTTCTCCGGCTATGTTTTGTATGCGCCTGCCACCTTTCTGATTAAAGGTCTTATGGCCATTATCGCGCATTTCAGCTTTCGGGGTATACATAATAAGTTCGGCAGTACGCCTGCAAAAATTATTGGCGCAGCACTGGCAGAAATGGAAATGGTTGTCGGATACTTCGTATTTGAAGGGTTTATGTACGGCTTTGTACCGTCGGCTGTCAACATCCCGGCAAATGTAATCCAAGGCGTGGCCGGTCTTATTTTAGGTTTAATCCTTGTCCATGTTTTTGAAAAAGCAAAAATATTTTAAATGGTATTTTATCCGTTTTGAAAAGACCGCGTAAAGCGGTCTTTTTTATGTATCACATATTGATAAGTACAATATCATCGCCGATTTTTTGAATTTTCTCCCACGGAATGACATATTCGTTATCCTTGCCGAAAAGGCCCAGCACCTTCCCTTGCCCCGGAATGATAAGCGCCTTTATTGTCCCGTTCTCTTTGTCAATCTCCGCATCAAACACATAGCCAAGCCTGGCGCCGTCTGCCAGGTTGATAACCTCTTTTTGCCGAAAATCATAAATTCGCATAACTGCCTCCATGGTCATAAAAGTACGCATACACAGTAACTATATGCGTACTTTTATGATTTTATACTATGTGTGTAAAATCTCCCCAAGGGCGCGCGCCGCATATTCCATTTCCTCGATGGAATTGAATATACCTGGTGAAAATCGCACGCTTCCTTCCGATAAAATACCAAAGTGCGCGGCCGCCAGCGGTGCACAATGCAGGCCTGCCCGAACGGCAATCCCGTATTTTTTATCTAAGGCATCGGCAATTTCCGCCGCATTTTTCCCTTTTGCCACAACGGAAACCAGACCGACGCGGCTTTCGCCGTTTACGGGGCCTAAAATCCGAAGTTCCGGAATGTCGGAAATACGGTGCATAAAATGTTCGCAAAGCCGCCTTTCATGGCTCCCGATTTTTTCCACCCCTTTTTCCAGTATAAAACGCACGCCTTCCGAAAGCCCTGCAATCCCCGGCAGGTTCACCGTTCCGCCCTCAAGCCTGTCCGGCAAAAACTCCGGCATATCGGCGCTTTCCGAAGCGCTGCCTGTTCCGCCCTCACGAAGGGGTTTTATGGAAATCCCTTCGCGGACATACAGGCCTCCTGTCCCCTGCGGTCCCAAAAGTCCCTTGTGGCCGGGGAAAGCCAGAAGGTCAATGCAGTCGGCCTCCACATCAATCGGCACGGTGCCGGCTGTCTGCGCCGCATCCACCATGAAGATAATGTTTCTCTCCCGCGCTATTCGGCCGATTTCCCGTATAGGGTTAATGCCGCCGCCGACATTGGAGGCGTGCTGCAGGCATATCATGCGTGTTCGGGGGGTAATCTCGCGAAGCACCGATGCCGGTGACACTACTCCCTCTTCATCGCATCGTATCATCAGCGTTTTCACGCCCCTCCCGGAAAGGGCGAGGCCGGGGCGATATACGCTGTTATGCTCCATTTCGGAAATCAAAAGGTCGTCGCCGCCGCGCAAAATACCTTTGAGTCCTATATTAATTGCTTCTGTGCAGTTTTGGGTAAACGCAATCCGCTCGGGCGTCTTTACATGAAACAGCGCGGCAAGCCTCTCCCGTGTTTCCCATATTTTCTCTGCGGCGGTAACGCTCATCCGATGTGCTCCTCGCCCTGCATTCGCCGCATAGTACAAAAGGCATCTTTCCGCTTCCCGCGAGACGGCCGGCGGTTTCGGGAAGGAGGTGGCCCCATTATCCAGATATATCAACCGCCCTCACTCCTTCTGACGCCCAAAAGCATAATGCCGGCTCCTGCGGCCATGCGCTCCGCCTCCCCAAGCGCTGCCGACGGCACCTCGACAGCATACGCACAACCCCCTCGCAGTTTCTCTCCCGCGGTTTGTACAATAGCGGCCCGAATTCCCTTTCCTGTCAGCAGGTTTTTAAGTCTTATTGCATCTGTCATAGACCGTACGCCAATCACCATCACTTTTCTCCTATCCAAGGCGCATATTTTAAAAAGCACCTCCCTATACTATATGCGCCTCCTCGCCCGAAAGGTTACCCCTTTTCTTTCTTTTTCGACAATGTTTTTGTGCATACAAAAAAGGCTGCTTAAAAAAACAGCCTTTTTACTTTTTACTCTTATAGAAGATTTACAGCAATCCATATTCCCCGCACTAAAAGCGCACAAAGCCATGCCACGGCGCATTGGAAGAGCACGATACCGGCCGCCCATTTCCCGCCCAGCTCCCGCCGGATAACGGCAACAGCTGCCACACAAGGCGTGTATAAAAGGCAAAAAACAAGTAACGCCGCGGCAGACATAGGTGTCAAAATCGAAAACAATCCGCCGGCCTCGCCGGTGAGCACTGTCAGGGTGGAAACGACGCTTTCCTTTGCCATAAATCCGGCCACCAGCGCCGTCACAATCCGCCAATCCCCAAAGCCAAGCGGCGTAAACAGTGGCGCGGCAAGTCCCGAAATTTTGGCGAGCATACTGTCCCTGGCGTTTTCCACAATATTCAGCCCAAAGTCAAAGCTCTGCAGGAACCAGACGACAATAGATGCGAGAAAAATGACCGTAAAGGCTCTTTGCAAAAAGTCCCGTGCCTTATCCCAAAGAAGAAGGGCAACATTTTTAATGCCCGGCATACGATAATTCGGCAGCTCCATCACAAACGGAACGGCCTCGCCTTTGAAGGCGGTTCCTTTGGAAATATAGGCCGTCAGCACCCCGACCGCGATGCCCAGAAGATACAGACCGACCATAATAAGCGCCCGATGCGCCGGGAAAAAGGCCGCCGTGAAAAACGCGTAGATGGGGAGCTTTGCCGTACAGCTCATAAACGGTGTCAGCAGCACCGTAAGCTTTCTGTCACGCGCGGACGGCAGGGTACGGCTTGCCATAACGCCCGGCACCGTACAACCAAAGCCAATCAGCATGGGAACGATGCTCCTGCCGGAAAGGCCGATTTTTCGCAGCAGTTTATCCATGACGAAGGCTACGCGTGCCATATAACCGCTGTCCTCCAAAAGGGACAAAAAGAAAAACAAGACCAAAATGATGGGGATAAAGCTGATTACGCTCCCCACGCCGCCAAAAATGCCGTCCATCACAAGGGAATGGAGAAAGGGGTTGACCCTTGCATTTTGCAGTACCGTATCCAGAAAAGCCGCCACCGCTTCAATCCCCGATTCCAAAACGCCCTGCAAAAAGGCACCTATCACGCTGAAGGTGAGCCAGAATACAAGCGCCATAATCGCCACGAAGGTCGGTATAGCCGTATATTTTCCGGTGAGAATTTTGTCTATTTGCCGGCTTCTTTTATGCTCACGGCTTTCGCCCATCCGCACTACCGTTTTTTCGCACAGGCGGGAAATGAAGGAAAACCGCATGTCCGCAATAGCGGCCGCACGGTCAAGCCCTCTCTCCTCCTCCATCTGGCATATAATATGCTCAATGGTTTCCTTCTCATTTTGCGAAAGCCCCAGCGCGTCCATAACGAGCGTATCCCCTTCCGCCAGCTTGCTGGCCGCAAACCGAACCGGTATGCCGGCTTCTCTTGCATGGTCCTCAATCAGGTGCATAATGCTGTGCAAGCAGCGATGCACCGCGCCCCCGTTTTTATCCTTTTCGCAAAAATCCGTTCTGCCCGGCCGCTCCTGATAGCGGGCAACATGCACGGCATGGCGCACAAGCTCCTCAACGCCTTCATTCCGGCTGGCGGAAATGGGAACAACAGGAATACCCAAAAGCTCTTCCATTTCGTTTATATGCACGGCGCCGCCGTTGCCGCGCACCTCATCCATCATATTCAGCGCCAACACCATCGGTACATCCAGCTCCATCAGCTGCATGGTCAGGTACAGATTACGCTCGATGTTGGTGGCGTCTACAATATTTATAATACCCTTCGGTTTTTCCTGCAGGATGAAATCCCGCGACACCAGCTCCTCGCTGCTGAAGGGGGAAAGCGAATAAATGCCGGGCAGGTCGGTCACCAGCGTATCCGCCTCGCCGCGTATCGCACCGCTTTTCCGGTCCACCGTTACGCCCGGAAAATTGCCGACATGCTGGTTTGCGCCGGTAAGCTGATTAAATAAGGTCGTTTTGCCGCAATTCTGGTTTCCGGCCAGCGCAAAAGAAAGCATTGTCCCCTTCGGAAGCGGGTTTTCGTCCGCTTTCACATGGTACTTGCCGCTTTCGCCAAACCCCGGATGCAGCGCTCTTCCCTGAAAAGGGGCGGTGGTTTCCTTCTTTTCCTCTGCCTCAACGGGCAGAACGCTTATTTTCGCCGCATCCGCAAGGCGAAGCGTAAGTATGTATCCGTGAATTTCCAGCTCCATCGGGTCGCCCATCGGCGCGTATTGCAAGAGCTTCAGCCGCGCGCCCGGCAGTACGCCCATATCTAAAAAGTGCTGCCGGAGTCTTCCTTCGCCGCCTACCTCAGTAATAACCGCACTTTGTCCGATTTCTAAGTCTACGAGCTTCAAAAAAATCCTCCCTTCTGTTCTCCATTTTGAACAAGAAGAGAGACATCTTTCGGATGTCTCCCCTTTTTTTAGATGGCTGCAAGTGCTTTATCAATATCGTCCAGAATATCCTGCACATTTTCAAGACCGACAGAAAAACGAACCATTCCGCCGTCAATACCGGCCGCCACCAGCTGCTCATCCGTAAGCTGACGATGGGTTTCGCTGGCCGGATGCAAAACGCAGGTGCGGATATCCGCCACATGCACTTCGTTGGAGGCAAGCTCGAGGCTATCCATAAAGCGCATGGCCGCCTCTCTGCCGCCGCGGATGACAATGGAAATGACACCGCTACAGCCTTTTAAGTATTTCTTGCCGAGTTCATAGCCGGCATCACCCTCCAGACCCGGATAGGTAATGCTCTCAATTTTGTCGGACTTCTGCAGGTGCTTTGCTACAATCATGGCATTCTCGCAATATTTGTGCATACGGACCGCCAGCGTTTCCAGACCGAGGTTCAATAAGAAGGCGGAGTGTGCGGCCGGATATACACCAAAATCGCGCATCAGCTGCATTCTGGCTTTTAAGATGAATGCCATTTTTCCGTAATCCTTCGTGTAGGAAATGCCGTGATACGATTCATCCGGCTCTGTAAAATCGGGGAATTTCCCGTTTGTCCAATCAAACTTGCCGCTATCTACAATAACACCGCCTACCTGTACCGCGTGTCCGTCCATATATTTAGAGGTGGAATGAATAACAATATCGGCCCCGAAATCAATAGGCTTACAAAGAATCGGCGTTGCAAAGGTGTTATCCACAATCAGCGGCACACCGTGCTTATGCGCAAAGTTTGCAAAGCGCTCGATGTCCAAAACGGAAAGGGCGGGGTTGGCAATCGTTTCGCCGAACACAGCCTTTGTATTTTCCTTAAAGGCCTTATCCAGCTCTTCATCCGTCGCGTTCTTATCCACGAAAATACACTCAATACCCATTCTTTTTAAGGTAACCGCAAAGAGGTTTACTGTACCGCCATACACCTCGGAAAGGCTGATAAAGCTATCCCCTGCGCTGCAAAGATTTAAAATAGAGAGAAGGGATGCCGCCTGACCGGAAGAGGTGCACATCGCGCCCACGCCACCCTCCAGCGCGGCGATTTTTTCTTCTACCGCCATGACGGTAGGGTTCGCGAAGCGGGAATAAATCAGCGAAAGTGTAGGGTCATCAAACACCGCCGCCACATCCGCGGTGGAATCATATACATAGGTTGTGCTCTGCACAATCGGCACCACTCTCGGCTCCGAATTTTTCGGCGTATACCCGGCGTGCAAGCATTTTGTTTCGTCTCTCATCTCTTGTTCCTCCAAATTTTTCCGGAATATACACCCGGAATTTCAAATTTAATGTAGCTATTATATCATAAGAATAAGAAAAAAGCAACTTACCGGCACAAAAAAATTAAATTCTTTCCATTTTGGGAACAGGCCTCTATTTGTCTTTATTTTTATAGTGCATCTTATCATACACGGTGGCGGTTTTAAACCCTTCGCCCAGCACCTCGCGCGCCTCCGAAACTATCATAAAGGCCCCACTATCCATTTCGCGGACGAGATGTACAAGGCGCGGCAGCTCCTTGGGGCTGACCACGCACAGAAGCATCCAGCCGTTTTTGGCCGCGTACATGCCTCTGCTGTATATGCCGGTTATGCCCCTTCCCAGGCTCTCTTGCAAGGCCTTCGCCATCTCCTCTGTACGGGCGGACAGGATGTAAACCGATTTTGCTCTGTCGCCGAAGGACAGTACGAAATCGGTGGCCTTCATGGAAACGAAAAGAGCGAGTGCCGAATACAGAACTGTCGTAAGACTACCGAATACAAGACCGGCAGACAGAATAATCAGGGTATCTATCAGAAGCATCCATACCGAAACCGAGATGTGCGGAAAAAATCGCTGCAGCATAATGGCCAGAAAATCGCTGCCGCCGGTCGAAGCCTCTTCTCTTACGGCAAGGCCGATGCCAACGCCTGCGCAAAGGCCCCCTGCAAGAGTTGCCAAAAGTGCATCCTCTGTATAGACGGGCAAAATCGACACGACCTCCAGAAAAAAAGCAGAAAAAAGAATGCCGAGCACCGTTTTAAGAAGGATGCTTTTTTCCAAAAACTTATAGCCCAGAAGAAAAAGAACGGCATTGAGGACAAGCGTTGTCACCGAAAGCGGAACGCGGAAAAGATAAAAAAGCACCGTTCCTATCGTGCTGATACCGCCCGGCGCAATACGCGCAGGCACCAAAAAAACATCCAGTCCTATTGCCAGAAGCAGAGAACCGCCAACAATTCCCATGTATTTTCTGCCTTGCATGTTGCCATCCCCCCTCGTGTTTCTATACTCCAGTATACCCCATCTGCCCAAAAATCTGTCATCCGTCGGAAAAAAGAGAAAACCGCGAAAAAAAATCTTGCTATTTGACGGGAAATGTGGTATAATTTCTTTATTCAATTTTGCAGAGAGGATGCGAAAGAAATGAACAACAAAAGACCGGATTCTATGGAGCGTATAACCACCCCTGCGCTAGCAGAGGCTTTTATCGAAAAGGAAAGCGAGGCCATCCGCGCACAGGTTGGCGATAAAAAAGTGCTTTTAGCTCTTTCCGGCGGTGTGGACTCCTCGGTGGTAGCCGCCCTTTTAAACCGCGTAATCGGCAAGCAGCTCGTTTGCGTGCATGTAAACCATGGTCTTATGCGCAAGGGAGAAAGCGAACAGGTTATAGAGGTTTTCCAAAACCAGCTGGACGCAAATCTTATATATATTGATGCTACCGAGCGTTTCCTGAAAAAGCTCGAGGGCGTTTCCGCGCCGGAAGAAAAGCGCAAAATTATCGGCAACGAGTTTATTGTGGTCTTTGATGAAGAGGCCAGAAAGCTTGACGATATTCAGTTTCTGGCACAAGGCACTATTTATCCGGACATTCTGGAGAGCGACGGCGTAAAGGCGCACCACAATGTCGGCGGACTTCCGGAGGATATGCAGTTTGAACTGGTAGAGCCGATTAAGCTCCTTTATAAAGACGAGGTTCGCGTCGTCGGAAAAGCCTTGGGCCTTCCTGCCGAAATGGTGGACCGCCAGCCCTTCCCCGGCCCCGGCCTTGGCGTTCGTTGTCTCGGTGCCATCACGCGTGACAGACTGGAGGCTCTCCGCGAGGCAGACGCTATTTTGAGAGAGGAATTTGACAAGTGCGGCCTTGCCAAAACTGTCTGGCAGTACTTCATCGCCGTTCCGGATTTTACTTCGGTCGGCGTGAGAAACGATAAGAGATACGAGGGATGGCCGGCCATTATCCGTGCCGTTAACACCAAAGACGCCATGGCCGCCACCATCGAAGAAATCCCTTATTCGGTGCTGCATACTATCACAAACCGCATCACCGCCGAGGTCGAAGGCATTAACCGCGTTCTTTTAGACCTTACGCCGAAACCGGTTGGGACGATTGAGTGGGAGTAAAGGAATAGTGCTAAGTGGCTTGTGAGTTGCTTCGGAATCTGAATAAAAATGTTTAAGGAGTATAACCCAATCGGTAATACTCCTTTTTTTACAAAGCAAGAAAAGTCATTTTAAATAGTAATTAGGTTCTCTGCGCGCTTTGGTGCAGGGGTACTGCTTGTATTAGCTCTTAAAATAAAATTTATAAAAACATCTTGACAAGTGTAGCTACACCTGTTATACTTATGGTGTAGCTACAAGTGTAATTACACCATAAACGATCCTATGCTACATAAGGGGGACAATAAAATGTCAAATGCAAAACAAACAATTACCGACTCTGAATACGCAATTATGCGAATACTCTGGAAATCGGAAAAACAAATGACCGTTGCAGATGTTGTAAAAGAGCTTGACGGAAACGATTGGACAGCTTCTACCGTATCAACCTTTTTGCAAAGGCTTCTTAAAAAAGAAGTTATTGCCTGTGATAAAAAAGGCAAAACCAACTTGTACTACCCTTTGCTGAAACAAAGCGAATACGATTTAAGCGAAACGGAAAATTTCTTATCAAAAATTTATAGAGGCTCTGTTAAAAATCTTGTTGCTGCACTCTATGAAAACAAAAAACTTTCAAATGAGGATATGTCGGATTTGAAAAAAATGTTTGAATTGGAGTGATACTATGTTTGAGCTTTTCAAAACAGTGCTTATATTAAGCCTTTTTGGTTTTGGGATAACAGCTTTACT
>JAZSLT010000027.1:0-21196 GCA_045535515.1 Clostridia bacterium
AACAAGCCGGACAACATCATTGAAAAGATGGTTGGCGGTAAAATCAACAAGTTCTTTGAACAGAATTGCTTACTGCAGCAGGCCTTTGTAAAGGACGACAGCGTAAGCGTTGGCAAGTATCTGGAAGCAAACGGCGTTGCATTAGCAAAGTATGTCCGCTTTGAAAAGGGCGAAGGCCTTGAAAAGAAGGTTGACGATTTTGCCAGTGAAGTAGCCGGCATGGTAAAATAAGAAACAAATAGAAAACACCATAAACCAAAAAAGCGGTTTATGGTGTTTTTGTTTACAAAAAAGCTTGCGCGGTCTGTTTTCGCGCAAGCTTTTTCTCTGTATTAAAGTTTTTGTGTGTCAAAGGATGTGGCCACAGCTCTCTTAGCCTCTGTTAAATCGGCATATTCGCCGGCCTTCAGCATCTGGCACAGAATATTTCCGATAGCCGTAGCTTCCGTAGGACCGGCATAAACCGTCTTTCCGGTGTATTCTGCCGTCAACTGATTTAAATATTTATCCTGAGAACCACCGCCGATAATGTAAATGGAATCGTAAGTATTGCCGGTAATGGCCTCGATTTCTTGCGCCGTTTCGCTATAGCTCTTTGCAAGACTATGGTACACGCAACGCAAAGTATCTCCGATTGAGCCGGGCGCCGGATTTCCTTTTTCCACAAGATAGCCATTTATAGTCTCTATCATGCTTTCAGGAGCCAGGAATCTGTCGTCATTTACATCTATCATGCCTTCGTAGGAGGAGGCCATCGCCATATCGCAAAGCTGGGAGAAGGAATAGGCATCCTGCAGCTCTTTTTTAATGGATTGAATAAGCCAAAGTCCTGTGATGTTTTTCAGATACCGGATTTGACCGTCATGCGCGCCTTCGTTGGTAAGACCGGCCTTTCTGCCTTCGGCGCTGCCGTTCATTTGCGGCAGAAGCGTACCCATCAAAGACCAGGTGCCGCTGCTGATATAGAGGCAAGGCTCTGTGGTAGGTACGGCCATAATGGCAGAGGCGGTATCATGCGCCGGCGCCAGAAGAACTGTACAATCCAGGCCCGTTGCTTCCATTACAGCAGGGGAGAGCTTTCCGACAACCGTTCCCGGCATTTCTGGCTTTGCGAAGATTTTTTCGGGGAATTGGAGCGCCTTTATAAGCTCTTTGTCAAAATCCTTCGTTTCCGCGTTTAAAAGCTGGGTGGTGGAGGAAACGGTAAACTCGTTTTTCTGCACACCTGTCAAAAGAAAATTAAAATATTCGGCAAGGTGCAGATACCGCTCCGCTTTCGACAAGGCATCGCTTGTGCGGCTGATGCTATAGAGCTGATAAATAGAGTTATAGCACTGCGTCTGCACGCCTGTACGCGCATACAAGGTTTCTTCTGGGATGATTTCGGAAACAGCCTCCGGCATACCATCTGTACGGCTATCTCTGTATGCAACCGTATCGCCGAGGATAGCATTATCCTTATCCAGCAAAACGAAGTCAACACCAAAGCAATCAATGCCCATATAGCTCGGCTTTTTCCCAAGCTCTGCACATTTTTTCATGCCGGCGCAAATCTCGGAAAATAAGCGGTCCACTTCCCAACATAGGTGGCCATTTCGTTTTACATTGCCATTTTTAAACCGATAAACTTCTTCGATAACAATTTTTCCGTTTTCCACGCAGCCCAATATATGACGGCCGCTGGATGCACCAATGTCTACTGCAAGATAATACATATAAATCTCCTTTACTGTGTGGGGTGGTTTACGCACCGATAAAGGCGCTGCAAAGAAGCATCGCTTCTTCTACGGTCAGCTCAGCGGTAGGCGCGAGGCTGCCATCCTTTAAGGGGAGAATACCGGCGGCGTACAGGAAGGCCACACTTTCCTTGGCCCAATCGGCTACCGCGGCACCGCCCTCCAGTGCAAGCGTATCGGATACGGCGCTTGAAATGTCGGCTTTAAGGTCGGGGTTCTGGCGCAGCTTTGCACGGGTCAGCATTGTGCAGGCTTCCTGACGCGTAATGTTCTTGCGCGGGGCAAAGGAATTTTCACTGACACCGTTTACCACACCCAGTCCGTATAACATAACTACAAACATATCTTCCGGTGCATCGCCGATATCCGTAAAGATATTTTTCGCTTCCATCTGCGGGAAGGTGCCGTTATTTATGTTGCGAAAAGCCTCAAAAGTCAGCATGGCAAAGGAAGCGCGGGAAATGGGAGCGGCATAGTCCGGCGTCTGTCCTATCGATGTGTAAGCAGCCGGAAAGCAAGGGGCTATTTCCGCCGCAGGTTCAGCGCTTACCAGCACTGTGGAAAGGAGTAAAAGGGTTGCCAGAGAGATTGCCAAAAGTTTCTTTTTCATTGTAGTACCTCCATAATTTTTTTATTTTATCAAGGTAAAGACCTTGAAAATGTACTTTATTTTAAATTCAGTTCCCCTAAGTTTGCCGCCTTGAGATAGGCGTTTATAAAATCGTCAATATCCCCATCCATGACGGAACCAATGTTACCAATTTCAAAGTTTGTGCGATGGTCCTTGGCCATGCTGTAAGGATGAAATACATAGGAACGAATCTGGCTGCCCCATGCAATTTCCTTTTGTACGCCTTTAATGTCTTCGATTTTCTCTTTTTGCTCGCGTTCTGCAATTTCAATAAGCTTGGATTTCAGCATCTTCATAGCCGTTTCGCGGTTTTGGTGCTGCGAGCGTTCATTCTGGCAGGCTACCACAACGCCGGTGGGAATATGCGTGATACGGATAGCAGAATCGGTCTTATTAATGTGCTGACCGCCTGCACCGCTGGAACGGAAGGTGTCTACACGAATATCATCGGGATTGATTTGCACATCAATATCATCGTCAATTTCCGGCATAACCTCTAAAGAAGCAAAGGAAGTGTGGCGCCGTCCGGAGGCATCGAAGGGGGAGATGCGAACTAAACGATGTACACCCTTTTCGCACTTCAAATAGCCGTAAGCGTTCATGCCTTCAATCAGGATGGTTGCGCTTTTAATGCCTGCCTCATCGCCGGAAAGAAAATCCAGAACACGAACAGAAAATCCGCGTCTTTCTGCAAATCGCTGATACATACGAAGGAGCATCTCTGCCCAATCCTGCGCCTCGGTTCCGCCGGCGCCGGCGTGGAGGGTAAGGATAGCATTGTTTTTATCATACGGACCGCTTAGCAGCGCGTCGAGCCGCATGCTATCCAGCGTCTGCCGGAGCGCGCGGTAAGAGGAACTGATTTCCTCCAGAAGCGTATCGTCCTCTTCGCTGATAGCAAGGTCCACTAAGGTTACCGCATCCTCCCAGGAAGAATATAAGGCTTCATACGCATTTATTTTTGTGTTAAGGCCTTTTATTTTCTGAAGAATCTTTTGGGAGGCCTCCATATCATCATAAAACCCCGGCTCGGAAGATTGTGTCTCCAGTTCTTTCAGCTTCTCCCGGTCGCGTTCCAGACCTAATGCCTCGCACAGGTCCAACACTTCGCTCTCCATGGCTGCAAGGTCCAGCCGGTATTGCTCGTATTCCAGCATTTCGTTTCACCTCTTCTTTATTGTCCGCAACATTTCTTATACTTTTTCCCGCTTCCGCAAGGGCAAGGGTCATTTCTCCCTATTTTTGCATCCTTCTTTACGGTGCGAGCACCCGGTTCACTACTGCTTTGTGCCATCATCTGCGGCTCTGCAGCGCTACGGCGAACAGGCGGTTTGGTAAGGGTCGCGTGCAAAACAACGCGCACCGTATCCTCGCGTATGCTTTGTATCATTTCTTCAAACATGTCAAACCCAATCGTTTTGTACTCCACAATCGGGTCATGCTGGCCATAGGCACGAAGGGCAACACCCTGACGGAGCTGGTCCATATCGTCAATATGTGCCATCCAGCGCGCGTCTACGGCATGCAGAAGTACAACACGCTCCAGCTCGCGCATGGCCTCTTCGCCAAGCGCCTGTTCTTTAGCGCTGTACAGCTCGTGCGCGAGGGAGAGGAGGGCGTTTTCCAGCTCCTGGCGTTCCATCGTCTTCTTTTGCTCCTCCGTAAAGGAAACGGGGGCAAATATGGAACCGAAGAACTCGCAAAGGCCGGCCCAATTCCATTCGTCGGGGTCAACCGACTCGGAAACATAGATATCCATCATGTTATGGATGATGCTGTCTACCATTTTCAGGATGGTTTTATGGACATCCGCGCCCTGCAAAACATCCTGCCGCTGGGCATAAATTTTTTCGCGCTGGATGTTCATAACATCGTCGTACTGCAAAACGGTCCGACGAACCTGGAAGTTGTTACCCTCCACCTTTTGCTGCGCATTTTCTATTGCCTTCGACAGCATGTTATGCTCAATAGGCTCGTCATCCCGAAGGCCAAGCGCATTGACAACGCCCAATATACGGTCAGAGCCAAAGCGGCGCATTAAATCGTCCTCCAGAGAAATGAAGAAACAGGAAGAGCCGGGGTCGCCCTGTCGGCCGCTTCGGCCGCGGAGCTGATTGTCAATACGGCGGGATTCATGCCGCTCCGTGCCGATAATATAAAGACCGCCCAGCGCCACAACTTCTTCATGCTCTGCATCCACAACCGCCTTGTGCTTGTCATAAAGCTCCTTATAGGTGCGCCTTGCCTGCAGGATTTCTTCATCCGTAGTTTCGGCAAAGCCGGTTGCCTCATTAATTAGCCGTTCTTCAATCCCCATTTTGGCCATATCGTTCTTTGCGAGAAACTCTGCATTACCGCCCAGCATAATGTCGGTTCCGCGGCCTGCCATATTAGTCGCAATCGTCACCGCGCCGCGTTTACCGGCCTGCGCAATGATTTGCGCCTCGCGGGTGTGATATTTGGCGTTTAATACTTCGTGCGCAATGCCACGGCGGCGAAGCATGGCGCTTAACCGCTCGGAGTTTTCTATGGTAATGGTGCCGACCAAAACCGGCTGCCCGGTTTTGTGCAGCTCTTCAATCTGGTTTACTACCGCCGCAAACTTTGCCTGTTCATTCTTATAAACGCGGTCCGGCAAATCCTGGCGTGCAAGTGTGCGGTTTGTCGGTATTTCCACAACATCCAGCCGGTATATGGTCTGGAATTCTGTTTCCTCAGTTTTGGCCGTTCCTGTCATGCCGGAAAGCTTTGCATAAAGACGAAAATAATTCTGGAAGGTAATGGTGGCAAGCGTTTTGTTTTCCCGTTCTACCTTTACGCCTTCCTTCGCTTCAATCGCCTGATGTAATCCATCGCTGTATCGGCGGCCAACCATAATGCGCCCTGTAAATTCATCTACAATCAGAACTTCACCGTCTTTTACGACATATTCCTTATCGCGAAACATCGTGCCGTGCGCTTTGAGCGCCTGGTTGATGTGATGGGATATCGTCATATTTTCGGGGTCCGCCAGATTTTCAAGCCCGAAGAACTGTTCGGCACGCTGTGTGCCGCGGGCGGTGAGTGTGGCCGTTTTCGCCTTTTCATCCACAATATAATCTGCATTCGGGTCTTCATCTAAAGACTTCGTATCCGTTTCCGTAATGCGCGTGCAACGCAAATTTCTGACAAAGGTATTGGCGCGCTCATAAAGGTCGGTCGATTTGTCGCCTGCGCCGCTGATGATAAGGGGCGTACGGGCTTCGTCCACCAAAATAGAGTCCACCTCGTCAACAATCGCAAAGGCATGCCCCCGCTGTACCATATGTTCCTTGTAAATAACCATATTATCACGAAGATAGTCAAAGCCCATCTCGTTGTTCGTGCCGTAGGTAATATCGGCGGCATACGCCTTTTGCTTGTCCTGTGTTTCCATCTGGGGAACAACCAGACCAACCGTCAAACCCAGAAAACGATAAATTTTCCCCATCCACTCGCTGTCGCGTTTTGCCAGATAATCATTAACCGTAACAATATGCACGCCTTCTCCCGTAAGCGCATTTAAATAGGCAGGCAAAGTAGCTACCAGCGTTTTTCCCTCGCCGGTACGCATTTCCGCAATTCGGCCCTGATGCAGGACAATGCCGCCGATGATTTGTACAGGGTAGTGGCGCATTCCCAAAACGCGGTCGGCCGCTTCCCGTACGGTGGCAAAGGCTTCCGGTAAAAGGGAGTCCAGCGTTTCGCCGCTGGCAAGACGGCTTTTAAATTCCGCCGTTTTTCCGGTAAGCTGTGCGTCAGAAAGTACGCGGAATTCTTCTTCCAAGGCTAAAACTTTATCGACCAGAGGACGGATGCGCTTAAGCTCTCTCGCGCTGTAGTCCCCAAACAATTTCTGTATAATACCCAAAATTACCCTTCCTTTCCAGTTGGATATATAATATTAAGTTATTATATCATAAAGCACATAAAATTACAAGACTTTTCAGGAAAGAATATTTACGAAAAAACACGAAAAGGAACCACCATAAGCTTTGGTTCCTTTTCATCTGTAGTTATTTCGTGTAGCGTCTACAAAGCAAGCTCTTTTTCCATCAGGTGTACATATTCCTCGGCATTTTTGCGGTTTGCTTCTATCTCCGCCTCCGTCATGGCGCGTTTTAATTTGGCAGGACTGCCAAGAACAAGGCTTCCGTCCGGAATTTCTATGCCGCCCGTAACAAGCGCGCCGGCGGCAATAAGACAATCCCTTCCGATTTTTGCTCCATCCAGTACAATAGCACCCATACCGATTAAGGAATTATCTCCTATCTTGCAGCTGTGCAAAATAGCGCCATGTCCAACGGTGACGCCACTTCCTAAAATGAGAGGCATGCCCTCAGACACATGTAAAACTGAACATTCCTGTATGTTTGTATTGTCTCCGATTTCTATAGGTGCCATATCTCCCCGAATTACGGCATTATACCAAACGGAGACATTGTTTCCCATCGTAACATCACCCGCTATAGCGGCACCTTGTGCAATAAACAGTTTTTTCATTTTTTTCATCCTTTCTCTTGTTGTTTTAAATAACGAAGCGCGCTGACGGCGGCTGTTGCCCCATCGGAGGCGGCTGTCACAATTTGCCGCAGCTTTTTTTCACGGATATCTCCGGCAACAAATACTCCCGGTACTTCCGTTCCCATTTCCGCATCCGTAGGTATATGACCGGTAGGGGAAAGCGAAAGGGAGGTACAAAGACGGTTGGCCGGCATGTTACCCATGGCAACAAAGAGGCCGCGCACCGAAAGTGTCTTTTCCTCTTTTTCTGCGCTTTGGTATGAAATCCCTGCCAAAAACCCTTCTTCCTCCTGTAAAGAAAGGACTTTTGCGTTTTCAAATACCTGTATGTTTTCTGCCGGTGGGAGGGAGGCGGGTTTTGTTTTAGGGCAAAGCATATAAACCGTTTGGGCGTGCTTTGCCAAAAAGGCTGCCTCTTCCGCCGCATGAGCAGAATTACCCACAATCGCAACCGATTTTCCCTTAAATAAGGCGCCATCGCAGGTGGCACAGTAGGATACGCCTCGTCCGCGAAGCTTGTCCTCATTTGCAAGGCCTAAGGTTTTCGGCTCTGCACCGGTAGCCAGAATAATAGCCTTGCACGCATACTGATTTCCGAGTGCCGTTTCGACTGTTTTTGTGTTTCCGAAGGTCAGTTTTACGGCGTCTTCATAGCGGATTTCTGCACCAAAGGCCGAGGCCGTCTCCAGAAACTGCATGGCAAGCGCAGGGCCGGAAATGGAAGGGAGTGGTGGGTAATTTTCAATTTTATCAATCGTAGAAAGCTGCCCGCCGGGGACCATACGCTCTAAAACCAGAACACTTGCACCCGCGCGCCCGGCATACATGGCCGCCGAAAGCCCTGCCGGACCGGCTCCGATAATAATAATGTCGTACATGCGCATCTCCTTTCTTTTGCTATACATTATTATTCCATTTTCGGACTCTTTTGTCAATACAAAAAGCAAATATTTTTCGCAAAGTGTGCCATTATGCCGCCTTTCGTTGTTGACAACGGTGAATAAATGGTATATAATATTTTAGATAAAAACAAAGGAGAAAGACATGCAGTTACTAATTCGGTTTTTTGGAATAATAGGCCTTGTTTTAGCTGTTATTCCGTTTCAATTTAAAAAACATAGAAATATAGTCTTATGCAAGATGGTATCCGAGGTTTCATTTGCCGTGCAATACTTTCTTCTGGGCGCTTATACAGGCGCGTGGCTTGATTTGATATCAGGCGCCAGAAACTTTCTTTTTTATAAGCTTGTACAGAAAAACCGCTCGACCGTTTTTGTAATATTGGCTTTTTCGGCGTTTGTTATTATACTGGGGCTATACTCCTGGGCAGGGGCGATAAGTCTGCTACCGATGATTGCCAAGCTTCTGACCACGGTATCCTACGGGATGAAGAACGAAAAATATTTGCGCCTTATTACACTTCCGTCCTGTGTATTCTGGATTTTGTATAACTGCTTTGTAGGGGGATGGGAAGGCATGATATCCGACTCCTTGTCGCTCCTTTCCATCTTAATCGCCATATATAAATTTGACATAAAGCCGGCCCGGCAAGATATCCTTGACAAACCAAAAACTTTGGGATAAAATAAAATATATAATTTAGAGGCAGTAGAGGAAAACACATGATATATCTCGATAACAGCGCAACCACAAGGCCGAGCGAAAGAGCAATCAAGGCCTTTTTGTCGGTTGCACAAACGAATTACGGGAACCCTTCATCCGTACACGGCCTGGGGGCGGAGGCGGCGCTTATTTTGAAAAAAGCGCGGGCGAAAGTAGCGCAAAGTCTGCACGCACAGGCAGAAAACATTGTGTTTACCACAGGTGGCACGATGGCGGATAATCTTGCGGTGCAGGGAGCCGTTAATCTCAAAAGAGGCGGAACGATTGTAACGACGGAGATTGAGCATCCGGCTGTTCGTAACATTTGCCTTATGCTGGCCCAAAAGGGAATGCGCGTTGTGTTTGTAAAGCCCGAATTAGACGGCGTGGTCTCCGAGAAGGCTGTCAGAGAAGCGTTGACGCCGGACACCGTGCTTGTCAGCGTGATGCATGTCAACAATGAAACCGGTGCCATTTTGCCCGTGGAAAAGATAAAAGAGCACATGAAGCAAATATGCCCCGAGGCACTTTTACATACGGATTGTGTGCAGTCCTTTGGGAAACTCCCTGTGCGTCCCGAGGTATGGGGGGCAGACCTTGTAAGTGTGAGTGCGCATAAAATTCATGGCCTTCGCGGCGCAGGTGCCCTGTATGTCCGAAAAGGTGTTACTTTATCCCCTTTGGTATACGGCGGCGGACAGGAACGAAATGTATTTCCGGGAACGGAAAATTTACCGGCAATAGCGGCTATGGCCGCGGCCTGCGAAGAAAAACATGACATAGAGAAGGTGGCAGAACTTTCCGAAATGCTTTTGCACGGCATACTGGAAATAGAGGATGTATATATCAACAGTCCTTCTGAAAGATTACCGCATATTTTAAATGTTTCTTTTGGTGCTATTCCGGCAGAAGTAGTTACAAACGCGTTGTCGGCTGCAGGAATATGTGTATCGGGCGGCTCGGCTTGTGCCGGTGCCCGTGCGGAAAAGAGCTATGTACTTCGCAGTATGGGTGTGCCGGCGCCGGATAGCGGTGTGCGGTTCAGTTTGTCGGATGAAAACACCGAGGAGGAAATCCGGCAAACCATTCGCGTATTAAAGGAAACTATACCGATGCTGCAAACCGCGCTGGGGACAAGGAGAAAATAATGAAAGAGATTATATTAATCAAATACGGTGAAATTATTTTAAAAGGCTTAAACCGACATATTTTCGAAGATAAATTGGTGCATAATATCCGTATTGCTGTCGGGAACGATGCGCATGTATACAAATCCCGCGCGACCATATATGCCGAACCAGCAGAAGAAGCGGATGTAGAGGAAATTGTGCAAAAAATCATGCGCGTATTTGGGGTAGTGTATGTTATCCGCGCTGCCGTTTGTGAAAAGGATTTGGACAGTATAGGGCGTACGGTGCTCTCCTATGTTTCGCTCTCTTCGGCCAAAACCTTCAAGGTAGAAACGAAACGAGCGGACAAAACATATCCCATGCGTTCTCCGGAAATCAGCGCAGAAATTGGTAGTAGAATTTTAGAGGCCCATCCGCACCTGGGGGTGGATGTGCGAAACCCTGAGATTTGCGTTAATGTTGAAATCCGGGAGGCAGGTGCCTATGTATATGCCGACAAGCAGCGCGGTCCCGGCGGTATGCCAACCGGAACGGCAGGGAAGGTAATGCTTCTTCTTTCCGGCGGCATTGACAGTCCCGTGGCCGGATATATGATGGCCAAAAGAGGAACCTGTATGGATGCGGTGCATTTCTTTTCGCCACCCTTCACAAGCGAAAAAGCAAAGGAAAAGGTTTTGGACCTTGCCAGAATTTTGTCACGATATACGGGCGGTATGCGTGTGCATATTGTTCCTTTCACCGAGCAGCAGCTCCAGATGAAGGCAAAATGCCCGGCGGAGCATTTGACTATTTTAATGCGCCGCATGATGATGCGCATTGCTTGCGAAATTGCAAAAAACAGCCATGCCGGCGCGGTGGTGACGGGGGAGAGCCTCGGACAAGTGGCCAGCCAGACGCTGGAAGCCATCGGCGTTACGGATGCTTGTGCCACCATGCCTTGCTTCCGTCCGCTTATTGGTATGGACAAGGAGGATATTATTTCAATAGCCCGTAAAATCGGCAGCTATGAAACATCCATTTTGCCTTATGAAGATTGCTGCACGATTTTTGTGCCAAAGCATCCCACAACCAAGCCAAGGCTGGATAAAATATTAGCCTCGGAAGCGCTGATAGATACAGAGGGGCTTATCAAGAAGGCCATTGAGGAAACGGTGTTTATAGATGTGTGAGAGAGATAAGGTAATTGCCATTTTACTCAAAAGCGGGAAAACCGTATCTACGGCGGAGTCTTGCACGGGCGGACTTTTAGGGGCGGCGTTTACGGATTATCCGGGCGTTTCCGCTTCGTATCTGGAAGGTGCCGTAACCTATGCAAACGAAGCTAAAATCCGGCTTGGCGTAAAAGAAGAAACGCTCCGGCAGTTTGGCGCCGTTAGCCATGAAACGGCGCGTGAAATGGCGGAATGTATACGAGTGCGGTCGGGAAGTGATTTTGGCATCAGCACGACCGGGATTGCTGGCCCCGGCGGGGGAACGGCTAAAAAACCGGTGGGACTTGTTTATGTTGCGATATCTACAAAAGAAAAAACTTGTTCATACGCTCTTCGGTTAGAGGGAAACAGACAGCAGATTCGGCAGAAAACAGTATGTTCTGTGTTTCGGCTTTTAAAGAAATTATTAGGAGGAGAAAAACATGGAGAAATTTAAGCTTTGGGAATCGGATGCCCCTTATTTTCAACCGGAAATAGGCCAGGAGGAGCCGGCGATTGTTCCGTATTTGCTCAATGACGGAAAAATCCACCCGTGCGTTCTGGTTTTCCCCGGAGGTGGATATCATCATCGCGCCGGTCATGAGGGCGAACCCGTGGCCCAGTGGCTAAATGAGATTGGTTTCAATGCCTTCGTAGTTGAGTATCGTTTAACACCTTACAACTATAAGGCTATTTTAGCAGATGCTTTCCGTAGTATCCGTCTTGTCCGCTATCGTGCGGCCGAGTGGGGGATAGACCCGGATAAAGTGGGCGTTCTCGGTTTTTCCGCCGGTGGGCACCTTGCCTATATGACATCCGTTTTGTATCCTGAGGCTGAGCTTCGAGAAAACGACCCGGTTGACAAGATGTCCTCCCGACCCGACCTTGCGGTGCTTTGCTACGCTGTGGCGTCCTTCGAGCGTTTCCCCAGCATGCATTCGGCAAACAACTTTTTAGGCGATGAGGTAAATCTCGAAATGCTGCACAAATTTTCTACAGTAACGAACATAACAGAAGATACGCCTCCCATGTTCATCTGGCATACAGTAGAGGATAAGTCTGTCGCCGTGGAAAACGCTCTGGAAACAGCTATCGCTCTTCGCGCAAAGCGCGTGCCGTTCGCACTCCATGTTTATCCCAACGGTGGTCACGGCCAGAATCTTGCCAGACACATTCCGCAAACCTGCCGTTGGACGCTGGACTGTGAAGTGTGGCTTAGGGAGACTTTTGGAACGGAGGAATAAGGATGAATAATCCGCCGATTGAACAACAAATTACCAAGACGCTGGAACAAAATTATATGCCGTATGCGATGAGCGTTATTATTTCCCGTGCCATTCCGGAAATTGACGGCTTTAAACCCTCGCACAGAAAGCTTTTGTATACGATGTATAAAATGGGTCTTCTTTCCGGAAATCGCACAAAGTCCGCCAATATCGTAGGACAAACCATGAAGCTCAATCCGCATGGCGATGCGGCTATTTACGAAACGATGGTGCGTCTTACATCCGGAAACGAGGCACTCCTGCATCCTTTTGTAGATTCCAAGGGAAATTTCGGTAAGCAATTCAGCCGCGATATGGCATACGCCGCGCCACGATATACCGAGGCAAAGCTGGATTCTATCTGTAGTGAACTTTTCGGCGAAATTGACAAGAATACGGTGGACTTTATAGACAATTACGATGGCACCATGAAGGAGCCTGTGCTTTTGCCGGTCACTTTTCCCACCATTTTAGTAAATCCCAATCAAGGTATAGCTGTCGGCATGGCCAGTAATATTTGCAGCTTTAATTTAAGAGAGCTTTGTAACGCCACGATTGCTCTCATTAAAAACGAAAAGGCAGATTTTAAGACGGAAATGCCGGCGCCGGACTTTTCTACCGGGGCATCCCTGATTTTAAACGAAGAGGAAATGGACCGCATTTACGAAAGCGGTCGCGGCAGCTTCCGTCTTCGTGCAAAATACACCTATGACAAGAAGAATAACTGTATAGAAATCTACGAAATTCCGTACACCACCGCTACGGAAGTGATCATTGATAAAGTGGTGGAGCTGATAAAAAGCAATAAAATCCGCGAAATTTCGGATATTCGTGACGAAACCGACCTCGGCGGCCTGAAGCTCACCATTGACCTTAAGAAAGGTACCGACCCGGATAAGCTGATGATGCGTCTTTACAAGATGACAACGCTGGAGGACACTTTTAGCTGTAATTTCAACATTCTGATAGACGGTCAGCCGCGCGTTATGGGCGTTCGCGAAATTTTGAAGGAATGGACGAAGTTCAGAAAGAACTGTATTTGCCGACGCCTTGCATTTGACATTAAGAACAAGAAGGACAAGCTGCATCTTTTGCTTGGTCTAAAGAAAATTCTTCTGGATATTGATAAGGCAATCCGTATCGTCCGGGAAACCGAGTCTGACGATATGGTAGTACCGAACCTGATGGAAGGCTTTTCCATTGACAAGGTGCAAGCCGAATTTGTAGCCGAAATTAAGCTGCGTAATTTAAACAAGCAGTACATTTTGAAAAGAACAGCAGAAACAGATGCGCTGGCACAGGAAATTGAGGAACTTACGCGTATTCTTTCGAGCGATAGTGAAATTAAAAAGCTGATTATCGCCTCTTTGAAGGAAACGGCCAAAAAGTTTGGAAAAGACAGAAAAACAGAAATCATTTCCGATGAAAATGTGCAGAAAATACCGCAGATAGAAGAGGTAGAGGATTATAATCTGAAAATCTTTTTCACCCGTGAAAACTATCTGAAGAAAATCTCTCTTGTATCTCTCCGCTCGGCCGCAGAGCAAAAGCTGAAGGAAGATGACGAGATTGTGGCGGAGTTTGAGGCTTCTAACCGCTGGGATGTTCTCCTGTTCAGCAGTCAACAAAATGTATACAAGATGCGCCTGTCGGATGTAAACGACTGCAAGGCCAGCGCGCTTGGTGAATTTTTGCCGAATATTCTGGGTCTGGAGGGCGATGAACGCATCGTTTATGCCGTGCCGACCGATAAGTATACCGGTTATATGTTATTCGGCTTTGAAAACGGTAAGGTTGCCAAAACAGAAATGCAAAGCTATGCGACAAAGCTTAACCGCAAAAAGCTGACGAACGCCTATAGCGGCGCCTCCAAACTGATTAACATTTTGTATATCCCTGAAAATGCTGCCGTAACCCTTCACAGTACATCGGGAAAACTCTTGACTTTCCATACCGAGGATTTAGAACCTAAAAGCACACGCGGCACGCAAGGCATACAGGTTATGCGGATGCGGAAAGGACACACTTTATCGAAAATGGAAATGGCCACCGAAGAAACGATGGCCTACAAAAGCAAAAACCTTCCGTCCGGCGGTTATTATCCGTCCTCGGAAGAAACGGAGCAGGACGACGGACAACTTTCCTTATTCTAAACTAAAATATGAGAGTGTATCGCGCTCTCATATTTTTTATATGCCGCCATATATTAGTGTATGGAGGTGTTTGGATGAAAAAATGGATTATTCCCTGTCTGCTCCTCATGTTTTACATGCCGGTCAGGGCAGAGGAACCGACGGTTTCCGCAAAAAGCGCGGTGCTTATAGAATACGCCACGGGAAAAATTGTGTGGGGAAAAAACGAAAATGATACGCTCCCTATGGCCAGTACGACGAAAATTATGACGGCTCTTCTGGCGCTGGAAACGGCGGAATTAACCGATATGGTGACTATCAGCAGGAGAGCGGCAGGCGTAGAGGGAAGCTCCATGTATTTAAAGGCAGGGGAAAAGCTATCCATGGAAGATTTGCTGTACGGACTTATGCTTTCGTCCGGCAACGATGCGGCGGTGGCTATTGCGGAGCATATTGCCGGGACGGAAGGGGCCTTTGCGGAGAGAATGACAAAGCGGGCAAAAGAACTCGGATGCACCAACACCCAATTCAAAAACGCAAACGGACTGCCGGATTCTGCCCATTACACAACGGCTTTTGAGCTTGCCCGTATTACAGGCAAAGCACTCCAAAACGCAAAATTCCGCGAAATCGTTTCTGCAAAAAGCGCGCGAATAGGTGGGCGGCAGCTTACCAATCACAATAAACTTCTTTCTATGTATGAAGGGGCAATCGGGGTAAAAACCGGATTTACAAAAGCCTCGGGCCGCACGCTTGTATCGGCGGCTGCCCGGGATGGCATTGAGCTGATTGCTGTTACCTTAAATGCGCCGGACGATTGGGATGACCATATAAAAATGCTGGACTTCGGTTTTAGTAATATGGAACGCAGATGCGTGATTACGGCAAAGGAAACGGCAGGCAAAATTTCGGTGCTGGAAGGAAATGCGGATACGGTCGAGATTTGCTTTTCAGGAGATTTCGCACTATCTGTAATAAAAGGTGAAAAAACGGAGATAAAGCTTTGCCTGCCACCCTCTGTAAAGGCGCCTTTGGCGGCCGGAACAGAGGTGGGAAAGGCAGAAGTTTTTTTAGAGGGTGTTAAAATGGGGGAGATAAGCCTTGTAACCAAGGAGGAGATTACCCCAAAACCAAAACCCACGATTTGGGAGTATTTAACTCTTGTTTTCCGGAAATGGCAGCAAATTTATGCCGGATAAAAAATTTTCTTGAAAAACGAAGGCGTATCTGCTATACTAATGCAAGAGTACACGAAGGGAACAGGGGATAGAAAATGGCGTTTAACATCGTTTTGGTGGAACCGGAAATACCGCAAAATACCGGCAATATTGCTCGTACCTGTGCGGCAACGGGCGCAAAACTACATATCGTAAAGCCTATGGGGTTTGAAATTGATGACAAAAAATTAAAGCGAGCAGGGCTGGATTACTGGCATCTTCTGGGTGTGGAATATTACGAAAATCTCTCTTCCTTTTTGGAAATACACGGGAACAAACGCCTGTTTCTGGCCAGCACAAAGGCCACCAAAAAACATTCCGACATTTCTTACCAAGATGGCGATTTTCTTGTGTTCGGCAAAGAAACGCGCGGCCTTCCTGAGGATTTTATCGAGTCACGCCTTGATATGGCCATTCGTATTCCCATGATTGCACAGGCGCGCTCCTTAAATCTTTCCAATTCTGTGGCCATTATGCTGTACGAAGCGCTCAGGCAGACCGATTACGAAAATCTAAAAACGGAAGGTTTTTTTGCAACGGGAGAAAGAATATAAAAAAACATCCGATGATGTGTTTTGCCACATTATCGGATGTTTTTTGTTACAGGCAGGAATACATTTTTTCCATGGCATCCTTTACCTTTTCCTGTATTTCCGCCTTCTTATTTCGGTTTTCCATGTAATCTATATAGCAGGTTTTTCTCCATTCCTCAATCGGGTTTTCCATTTGGGCGCGGAGGAGGGCGTCGGCGCGCTCGGTGTCTTGGGTGGCAACGCCTTGTCCCCAAAGAACATTCCATTCCACATAGTTAAAAAGAATTAATCTTCGGGAAGCTTCGCGCCGCATGTCGCTATACGGATTTTTCGGGGAGATATCATCCACCAAAACGCCGAGCTTTTTGAGTACAGCCAGCTCATCTTCAGTAATCGTGTTGTCCCAAAGCGGCAGACGCGGATTCTCCACGCCAAGCGCTTGCAAAACAAAATGCGCAATTAAAGCTTGCCCGATGTTGCCGGGATGTACGCGGTCCGGCCCGATAATCGTGGGAACCAGGCGGCGGCCGTTTATTTCCGAAAGAATGGTGTGCAAATCTAAAACAGGGGAAAACCGGCCGGACACAAAAGAAGCGGCGGTCGCGAGCGCATCGTCATAACCGCTGTAAAGCGGCCCCTGGATTTTCGGAGATTCGTCGTGCGGTGTGGGCGTCATAACAAGTTGCTGCACGCCGGAAAGTCGCAGGGAAACCTCGTCCATGTTTTCTCTAAATTTTGTCTGTGCAGCCTCTCTTTTTTGCATTAAAGCATCTGTTATTTTTGCGCTGTCGGCATACAAGGCGCGCTGCAGGTCGTTCATGCCGAACATAACCGTTGCATGGGTGGGGCGATAGGGCGTAATCAAGGCGTCCCAGTTTGCAAGGGTGTCGTCCGCGGAAAGACCGGGAACGGCCGTATTGTGAAAGATAATGCGGCGCTGTGGAAAGTGTAAAACAAAATAATCCACCAGGATACGCGTAAATTTTTCTGCCGCCGTTATGCTGTCACCAACAAAACAAAATGTGCTGCTGCTTGGAATATGCATAAAAGCCTCCTGCTACATTTGTGCGTGGGCCGCCATGCTATGGAAGCAGTCGTCCCCGACAATAATATGGTCTATTGCGGAAATACCGAGTGGGCGTAAGGTTTCCTGTATTTTCCGAGTGAGCGCAATATCCTCGTCCGATGGTTCTACCGGGCCAAAAGGGTGATTATGTACTAAAATAACGGCATGCGCCTTATAATCCAGAATGTGCTCGACCACTTTCCGCATATCTACCATAACACGATAGGTAGAACCTTCCAGAACCTTCTTGGCAGAGAGTACGCGACGGTCCGGGTCCAGACAAATTACATAGAACCCTTCTGTGGTCTGGTCGCCCACCATGCGGAGAGCATAGTGACCGGCGGCCATGGCAGAGAGGATTTCTGCGCGTTTCTTCTGCTTGCTTCGGCCATAAAGGTTCATGCAGTCCTTGACAAGATGCAAAAGAAGCGCGCTGTTTTTACCCATGCCCTGAATCTGGCACAAGGACTCTATATCTGCATCCAGAACACCGCTGAAGGACTGAAAGGCATCCATAAGACGATGCGCGGTTTCGTTTGTGTTTACGCGCGGCTGGCTGTAGAACAAAAGCAGCTCCAGCACCTCGTGGGGAGCCAAAGCCTCTATGCCGTTTTCAAGGTACTTATCCCGCAACCGTTCGCGATGCCCTTCGTGCATACCATCACTTCCTGCTATATCAGAATAAAAAAATAAAGAATAAAGAATAACAAAAACTTATTCTATATTCTTTCTTCTTTTCGCCACCTAAAATGTTTTGGTGACCCCAAAGGGAATCGAACCCTTGTTTTAGCCGTGAGAGGGCTACGTCCTAGGCCGCTAGACGATGGGGCCACAACGCATATATAATACCACAAGCCCGAGGGATTGTCAAGAGTTTTTTTGAAAAAAATATCATAATTTGTCCAAGATAAAAAGCGAGAAGGCTTTCTCGCTTTTTCTGCCTTATTTTACGCCAAACAGGCGTTTTAGGATACCGCGCCAAAATTTGGGTGCCTTCCAAATCATAACCTTCATAGCATACCTCCTATTTTAATCACCGCAAAAAAAGCACCAGCCGATAATAATAAGCATAATCGCCTCTATTATGGCCAAAATCCACAGAGGTAGGGCAGCTGCAAGCAATGCACCCGTGGAAAAGGACAAAATGATAATCCCGATTGCTCTTCGTTTACCACACATTCTATGTACACCTCCGTATACTTTATGATATGCAAAACCGCCAAAAAGGTTCTTTTATTTTGCAAAGGCGTATCTGAATTTTTAAAAGTATCCCCTAAAAAGTAAAATTATTGTTTTACAGAAAAAAAATAATTGCAAAACCTCGCAAAATGTGCTATACTATTTTGGTAAGTCAAATTCATAAGATTGAAGGGATTAAAATGACAAATAATGAAAGAAGAGTCGGCACGGTTTCCAGAGGTATCCGTTGCCCTATTATCCGCCAGGGAGATAATCTGGCCACTATCGTTACGAACAGTGTTCTGGAAGCGGCTGCATCTGAAAATTTTGAAATTCGCGACAAGGATGTTATCTCCATTACGGAGTCTATTGTGGCAAGAGCACAGGGGAATTATGCCTCGATAGAGGATATAGCGACCGATGTACGGGCTAAGCTTGGCAGCGAAACGGTTGGCGTTATTTTCCCGATTTTATCCCGGAACCGATTTGCCATTTGCCTGAAAGGTATTGCAAAGGCTGTTAAAAAAGTTGTTCTTATGCTCAGCTACCCCTCCGACGAGGTGGGGAATGCTCTTATCAGCATGGACCTTTTGGATGCGGCAGGCGTAAATCCGTATTCGGATGTTCTTTCTCTGGAAAAATACCGCCAGCTATTCGGATATAACAAGCACCCCTTTACCGGGATTGACTATGTGGAATATTACGGCGATGTTATTCGTGAATGTGGGGCAGAGGTTGAATTCGTTTTTGCCAATCAGCCCAAAGCCATTTTAGCATATACGGACTGTGTGATAAATTGCGATATTCACACGCGTGAGCGCACCAAAGGCATTCTCACCAAAGCGGGTGCCAAGGTGGTCCTGAGCCTTAGTGATATTTTGAACGCGCCTGTAAACGGCAGCGGCTTTAATGCAAAATACGGCCTTTTAGGCTCTAACAAATCGACAGAAGACACGATTAAACTCTTTCCGCAGGAATGTCAGCCGCTTGTTCTGGAAATCCAGAAGAATGTGCTGGAGAGAACGGGCAAGCATGTGGAAGTTATGGTATATGGTGACGGTGCTTTCAAAGACCCGAGAGGAAAAATCTGGGAGCTTGCCGACCCGGTGGTTTCTCCGGCTTTTACCGATGGTCTTGTCGGTACGCCGAACGAACTGAAGCTGAAATATCTTGCCGATAATGACTTTAAGGATTTGTCAGGCGAAGAACTGAAAAAGGCCATCTCGGAAAGCATAAAGGCAAAACAGGATAATCTTGTGGGCAATATGGCATCACAGGGAACAACGCCGCGCCAGCTTACAGATTTAATCGGTTCTCTTTGTGACCTTACCAGCGGCTCCGGTGACAAGGGTACGCCTGTAGTTTTGGTACAAGGGTATTTTGATAATTATACCAACTAAGAAAGAGCTGCAGTATCCCTTGCTGCAGCTTCTTTGCATACTGCTTTGGTTTTCCATCTGACGAAAAACAACATCACGAAAAGGAGATAGATTAGAATGAAGCTTGGTATTGTAGGCCTCCCAAATGTAGGAAAAAGCACGCTTTTTAATGCGATTACCCACGCGGGCGCCGGCGCTGCCAATTACCCGTTTTGCACCATAGAACCGAATGTGGGTGTGGTTTCCGTTCCGGATAAGCGCCTGGAGGTGCTGGCCGGGATGTACAATCCCGAAAAACTCACACCTGCTTATATTGAATTTGTAGATATAGCCGGGCTTGTAAAGGGTGCATCCCGCGGCGAAGGTTTGGGCAACAAATTCCTTTCGCACATTCGGGAAGTGGATGCTATTATCCATGTGGTGCGCTGCTTTGACGACAGCAATATTGTACATGTGGACGGCTCTGTAAGCCCGAGACGCGATACGGAAACTATCAATTTGGAGCTCATTTTTGCCGACCTTGAAATGGTTACCAAGCGGCACGAGCGCGTTTCCAAGATGGTAAAAACAGGAGAGAAGAAGTACGCGGCGGAGGCGGCGCTTTTGACGCGCATTATCGAAACTCTCGAAAAGGGGTTGCCGGCGCGCAGCATAGAGTTTAGCGATGAGGAAAAGGAAATCCTGCGCGAAATCGCGCTTCTTACCATAAAGCCGGTTATTTATGTGGCCAATGTAGCGGAAGATGGCCTCCAAAATAATCCGTATATGGACGAGCTTTCTGCTATCGCAAAAGAGGAGCACGCCGAGGTTTTAGCAATTTCTGCGAAAATTGAAGAGGAAATTGCCGACCTTGCAGGAGAAGAAAAGGAAATGTTTTTGGAGGAACTGGGGCTTTCCGCCTCGGGTCTTGACCGTCTGGTGGAAAAAAGCTACTCGCTCCTCGGTCTTATCAGCTTTCTTACCGCAGGGCCAAAGGAAGTGCGTGCCTGGACAATTACGCGCGGTACAAAGGCTCCCGGGGCCGCCGGAAAAATCCACTCCGATTTTGAACGGGGCTTTATCCGTGCGGAAGTGGTCTCCTTTGCGGATCTCACCGCTTGCGGCACCTACACCGCCGCCAAAGAAAAGGGTTTGGTTCGTTCCGAAGGGAAAGAATACGTGATGAACGACGGCGACGTGGTTCTCTTCCGCTTCAACGTATAATCAACCGAATACAGAAACGGCTGATGTCTCTCCTGCAAAGGGAGTGCATCAGCCATTTTTTATGATTCAGCAGATAACCGCGACCTTGATGACGCCGTCGCGGCGGTTTTCAAAGAGGTCGTAGGCTTCGTCAATCCGGTTCAGGGGGAATGTGTGGGTAATCAGCGGTTCCGTGTCGATCCTCCCCTCCCGGATCAGGTTCAGAATTTCTTCGCAGTCACATCCGTCCACACCGCCGGTTTTAAAGGTGAGATTCTTACCGTACATCATGGGCAGAGGTAGAATCTGCGGCTGATCGTACAGGGCGACCACAGTAATGATTCCGTTGGGACGTGCGCACTCCCATGCCAGTTCGAAGGTGGTGTCGGCTCCGGCAACTTCCAGAACCACG
>JAZSLT010000033.1:0-5541 GCA_045535515.1 Clostridia bacterium
CCCAGCTGTACGACGGACGCACCGGACTTCCCTTTGATAATCGTGTTACCGTTGGTTATATGTACTTCTTAAAACTGCATCACCTGGTTGACGATAAGATCCATGCCCGTTCCACCGGCCCGTACTCTCTGGTTACCCAGCAGCCTCTGGGCGGTAAAGCACAGTTTGGCGGTCAGCGCTTTGGTGAAATGGAAGTTTGGGCGCTGGAGGCTTACGGTGCGGCCTATACGCTGCAGGAAATCCTGACAGTCAAGTCCGACGATGTGGTTGGGCGTGTAAAGACTTATGAGGCTGTGGTCAAGGGCGAAAATGTACCGAGTCCGGGTATTCCGGAGTCCTTTAAGGTTCTTTTGAAAGAACTGCAGAGTCTCAGCATGGATGTAAAGGTTCTCAATAAGGATGGCGAAGAGGTAAACCTCGGCGAAGCCGGTGATGATGAGATGGATGATATCATGCCGGAAGACCTCGGGGAAGGCAAGGAAGATGCAGCCGGCGCTTTTGAGCGTGCCGGTTACAGCGAGGTGGACGAGGATGCGCTTTTGATGGATGCGCTGGGCCTTGGAAACGACGAGCCTGCCATGGAGGATGACGATGACCTCGACAGCTATCTCGATGTTGACCTTGACGACTTCGAGGATGACGAAGAGGATTTATAAGCGGGCATTCACCAAAAAGAAAGAGCCGATGATTTCGGCAGAGGATTTCTGCCATAATATAGAAAGGGACGGTGCGACAAATGTTGGAGTTTAATACGTTTGATGCCATACAGATTGGACTGGCTTCACCGGAGAAAATCCGCGAATGGTCAAGAGGAGAAGTAAAGAAGCCGGAAACAATCAACTATCGCACATTAAAGCCGGAGCGGGACGGATTGTTTTGCGAGCGCATTTTCGGTCCGACTAAGGACTGGGAATGTCATTGCGGTAAATACAAGAGAATCCGCTTTAAGGGCATTGTTTGTGACCGCTGCGGTGTTGAGGTAACCCGCGCCAAGGTTCGCCGTGAGAGAATGGGACATATTGAGCTTGCGGCACCTGTCAGCCATATTTGGTATTTCAAGGGAAGCCCCAGCCGTCTTGCCCTCATGCTCAATATTTCGCCCAGCGAGGTGGAGAAGGTTCTGTACTTCGCGGCGTATATTGTCATTGACCCGGGCAAGGCACACGAACTGGAAAAAACACAGATTTTAACAGAAAAAGAATATAGAGAACTGCAGGAAAAGTACGGCAATGTATTCCGTGCCGCTATGGGTGCGGAGGCTATTCGTGAGCTTCTTGCAGAGATTGACCTCGACCAGCTTACAGAAGAGCTGCGTGCCGAGGTAGAAGAGGCGCAGGGCCAGAAAAAGATTCGCCTTGTAAAGCGTCTGGAGGTTGTAGAGGCATTCCGCGCGTCCGGCAATCGACCGGAATGGATGATTTTAGAGGCCATTCCCGTTATCCCGCCGGAAATCCGTCCGCTCGTGCAGCTGGATGGCGGCCGTTTTGCCACCTCCGATTTAAATGACCTTTACCGCCGTGTTATCAACAGAAACAACCGTTTGAAGAGACTTCTCGATTTGAACGCACCGGATATCATTGTGCGAAACGAAAAGAGAATGCTCCAGGAAGCGGTGGATGCGCTGATTGATAATGGCCGTCGCGGCCGTCCTGTAACAGGCCCCGGCAATCGTGCGCTGAAATCTCTTTCGGATATGCTGAAAGGTAAACAAGGCCGTTTTCGTCAGAACCTCCTGGGTAAGCGTGTTGACTATTCCGGCCGTTCCGTTATCGTAGTAGGACCGGAGCTGAAAATATATCAGTGCGGTCTCCCCAAGGAGATGGCGCTGGAGCTGTTCAAGCCCTTCGTTATGAAAAAGCTTGTCATGGGCGGCATGGCGCACAATATTAAGAGCGCAAAGCGCATGGTAGAGCGTGTTCGTCCCGAGGTCTGGGATGTTTTGGAAGATGTTATCAGAGAGCATCCTGTTCTCTTAAACCGCGCACCTACCCTGCACAGACTGGGTATTCAGGCGTTTGAACCGGTGCTGGTAGAAGGTCGTGCGCTGAAGCTGCACCCCCTCGTTTGTTCGGCATTTAATGCTGACTTCGACGGTGACCAGATGGCCGTTCATGTACCGCTTTCTCCCGAGGCACAGAGCGAAGCGAGATTTTTAATGCTCTCCGCCAACAACCTCTTAAAGCCGCAGGATGGTAAGCCTGTTACCACGCCTACACAGGATATGGTTCTGGGTAGCTATTACCTGACGCTCGTTAAGGAAGATGAACCGGGTGCCGGCAAAGCCTTCGCCTCCTTTGAGGAAGCAAAGCTTGCGTATGCCCATCAGGTTATCGGCCTGCATGCGCCGATTCGCGTCATGAACGAGAAGGAAATTGACGGCGTTAAAAAGCGCGGCCTGATTGAAACCACAGTCGGCAGAATTATCTTCAACGAGGATATTCCGCAGGATTTAGGCTTTGTTGACCGTACCAAAGAAGAAAACCAGTTAAAGCTCGAAGTTGAGTTTTTGGCAGGAAAGAGTGCACTTGGCAAGATAATTGATAAATGTATCAAGGTGCATGGTATTACGGAAACAGCCGTTTTACTGGATAAAATCAAGGCAATGGGATATAAATACTCCACGAGAGGCGCTATCACCATCAGCGTATCGGATATGAAGGTGCCGGAGGAGAAGAAGGATATCCTGACAAATGCAGAAGCCGCTGTAGATAAGATTGAGGCGCAGTTCCGTCGTGGTATCTTAACCGACGAGGAAAGATACAATGGCGTTATCAAGACATGGGAAGGTGCCGTTTCGGATGTAACCGATGCTCTTATGAAGGGACTCGATAAATACAATCCGATTTACATGATGGCCGATTCTGGTGCTCGTGGTAGCATTAACCAGATTCGTCAGCTTGTTGGTATGCGCGGACTTATGGCCGATACACAGGGCCGCACGATTGAGGTTCCGATTCGTGCAAACTTCCGTGAAGGTCTGAACATTCTTGAATATTTCATTTCTACACATGGTGCCCGTAAGGGGCTTGCAGATACCGCTATTCGTACGGCGGACTCCGGTTATCTCACAAGACGCCTTGTTGATGTTAGCCAGGATGTTATTATCCGTGAGGACGATTGCGGAACAGAAGCAGGCATTACCGTTTCTGCCATTAAGGATGGAAACGCCGTAATTGAGCCGTTACATGAACGCCTTTTGGGCCGCGTTCCTACGAAGGATGTTGTACATCCCGAGACGGGAGAGGTTCTGGCGCCGGTTGGCGAGCTCATCAGCGAAAATGCGGCGCATGCAATCGAGGAAGCGGGTATTACCGCGGTCGAAATCCGCAGCGTTCTCCATTGTCATGCAAAAATCGGTGTTTGCGCGAAGTGCTACGGTGCAAACCTTGCAAGCGGTGATCTTGTCAATGTGGGCGAAGCCGTTGGTATTATTGCAGCGCAGTCCATCGGCGAACCGGGAACACAGCTTACGATGCGTACCTTCCATACAGGCGGTGTTGCCGGTGGCGATATCACACAGGGTCTGCCCCGTGTTGTTGAGCTTTTCGAAGCCAGAACACCGAAAGGCCTTGCCGTGCTTTCCGAAAACGGCGGTACGGTGCATATTGACGAAACCAAGAAAAAACGCGAAATTACGATTACTGACGATGAAAAAGGCGATTCGGCTTCTTACCTCATTACCTATGGCTCCAAGCTGAAGGTAGCAGAGGGAGATGTTGTAGAGCCGGGCACGGCCCTGACAGAAGGTTCGCTCAATCCGCATGACCTTCTGCGCATCAGCGGTGCAGCCGCGGTACAGCAGTATATCATTCAGGAAGTACAGCGCGTATATCGTCAGCAGGGTGTTGATATTTCCGATAAGCACATTGAGGTTATCGTACGGCAGATGATGAAGAAGGTCCGTGTAAAAGAATCCGGCGACAGCACAATCCTGATGGGTGCGCTGGAAGACAGGCTGGCCTTTGAGGAACTTTGCAAGAAGGCCGAAGCAGAAGGAAAGGCCGTGCCGGAATACGAAGATATTCTTCTGGGTATCACCAAAGCTTCGTTGGCAACTGATTCGTTCCTTTCTGCAGCATCCTTCCAGGAAACAACCCGTGTTCTGACCGATGCCGCTATTAAGGGTAAAATTGATCCATTGCAGGGCCTGAAGGAAAATGTTATCATTGGTAAATTGATTCCGGCAGGAACTGGTATGCCGAGATACAGAGATGTCGTTGTAGAGCCAAAAGCAGACAATCAGCTCTTTGATGAATTCGATGCAAATTATCTTGACATACGGTAAAAATTGTGGTATAATTACCAAATGTATGAGAAAAATGCCGTTTTTTCGGCATTCTGCATGCGTTTCTTTTCCTGAAAAAAAGGGAAAACAAGAGGAAGATTATGTTAGAAGAACTAAAAACTGACAAAAAAATTGTTGGTTTTAAACAATCTTTGAAGGCAGTCCGGGAAGCGGAAGTGGTGAAGGCATTCGTGTCGATGGATGCGGATGTGCATGTCACAACGCCGTTTGTAAGTGCCTGTGAGGCACAAGGGGTGCCTGTGGAATACTGCGAAAGCTGTCAGGTTTTAGGCGAAGCCTGCAACATCGATGTGGGTGCAGCGGTCGCGGTGCTTCTCAAATAAAAATTGTGGCGGTGGAAGCTCTACCGCCACATAGCCATGCTATGATGCGGCGAAGCCGTTTTTATAGAATCTAAAGGCAAGGAGGTGCAAGAATGCCTACATTTAACCAATTAGTCCGTAAGGGCAGAAAAACAAGCGTTACCAAGTCGACTGCACCGGCACTTTTGGTGGGACTGAACTCTCTGAAGAAAGAGATGACAGACTTAAATTCTCCCCAGGAGCGCGGCGTATGCACAGCGGTAAAGACCATGACGCCGAAAAAGCCGAACTCCGCACTGCGTAAAATTGCAAGAGTGCGTCTTTCCAACGGGATTGAAGTAACTTCCTACATTCCCGGTGTTGGACACAACCTGCAGGAGCACAGCGTGGTTCTGATTCGCGGCGGCAGAGTTAAGGACCTCCCTGGTGTGCGTTATCACATCATCAGAGGTACTCTCGATACCGCAGGGGTTGCAAAGCGCGAGCAGTCCAGAAGTAAGTATGGCGCGAAGAGACCCAAGAAGTAATACCGCCGGAAGTGCGAAGGCGGGGACAGGATACCCTGCCGCGTGCGATGCGGTTTTTTCGGCAGCATAAAGTCTGCCGTATATAAACTCGCGTTGCGCTGACAAAGCAAAGCTTTGAGTACCTGTGAATTCATAAATTATAATGAAGGAGGGAAGTAAAGTGCCGAGAAGAGGTTTTATTGCAAAAAGAGATGTTTTGCCGGACCCGCTTTACGGAGACAAGATTGTAACTCGTCTCATCAATAACATCATGCTGGACGGAAAGAAAGGTGTTGCACAGAAAATTGTGTACGATGCTTTTGATATTATCCGTGAAAAGACTGGTAAAGAGCCTGTAGAAGTATTTATGCAGGCAATGGAGAACATTATGCCTGTTCTGGAGGTTAAGGCACGCCATGTTGGTGGT
>JAZSLT010000021.1:0-101203 GCA_045535515.1 Clostridia bacterium
GAAATCTACAAAAGCCGCCTGTGCCTCTGTTGTGCTATCGGGGCAGTATCTCTCTATCGTGTCTATATGGGCGATGTGATAGCCTTTTTCCAAAAGCGCAAATTCCGTTTCGGGAAAAGCATCAAAATACTCTGTTTTGAGCGCCCATTTCCCGTTCGGCTCCACCTTCGGGCGAACCAGAATATACTCTCTGCCCATAAATTCGCCTTCGTCAAACAAGTACCCGTGCCAATTTCCGACAATTTTCTCATCGTTTCTGTAATTCATAGTTTCCTCCTTTTAACAAGTCTTAGCCCCAAAACAGGGTGAGCGTCTGCATTTCTTCATCTAATTTAAAAAGCGCCACTTGCCGCTGTAATTGAGAGTCGCTCATGTACTGCGTGTAATAACCCATCGACGCCGTAATGTCTGCACCCTGTCTTACCTGCTCCGCCATAATCAGGGCCGTTTCTCCCGCATATCGCATGTTTACGATGGCCCACCAAAGCTCCTGTGAGGACTCGGTAAACCCATACGGCTCCTTATACGCCTTATACGCCTCCATATCCGCAAGCATCTGCGTATAAAAAGTTCTGTATGTAGCTATCGTCTGTTCATCACAAATGCCACTCTGTACCATCGCCACAAGGGGCTCTAGAGCCAAATCGGCGCGAGAAAGCAGCAACATTTTGCCATAAAATATGGTTTTGATATAATCTATCTCGTCCTCAAAATATTCCGCCTCGCGGCAAAACACATTCGCGCTACGGCGAGCTGCATCAAAGGACGCCTCCCCCACCATGGCAATATCCCGAAGCCTGACCGCCGTCCGGCCGCCAATGTTGTAGGAAGGGATTTCCGTGCCGCGGAAGAATGTACGGATGTCTGTTTGGTAAACATCGTATAACTTCGTTCCTACGGGACGATTTTCATATACGGGCACCTTCGGTGTCAAGGGTTTGGCAAAATCGCGATAGAAGGACACGGTTTTTTGGGCCTCATCCCAAAGCACCGTAAACCCGAAATTTTCAAGGTCACGGACCAAAACGGCTGTGTATCCGTCAATGTTATAGGAAGGAACCAGCCAATGGTCCACATAGGCTTGTATATCCGTAGCATATGCCGCACCGATAATCTGCGCATTGGCACCTATCGGCAATGCACATACAAGTAGCAATAAGCAAAGGGTTTTTTTCACGACAAATGCCTCCTGTTACAATTTGGGAAGTATTCTTATAAGGTTGGAGCAGAAATTTCCTCTGTCTCATCCGGTGTTTCTGTCGGAATCTCTTCTACAGGCGGGGGCGTTTGCGACGGAGCCGATGTTACGAGAGAGGGTAATATCGTCTCTAATGCAGAAGGTGTGTCTAGTTGTCCCATCGTTGGCAGAGGCGTGGTTTCAACAGGAACCTCCACCTCCGGTGGCTGTTCTGTTTCTAAGGGGTCCGGGGAAGGTGACGGTACAGCCTCACCCGTACCTACATGAATGACGCGTAAATTGCCGCGATAGGTGCTGCGGCACAAATACACCCTTTCGTCTTCTCTGCCATGTTTTTTAATAACCTTATAGGTGTCTACCACATAGCCGGAGGTGCCTTCCGATTCCACTTTTTCTTCGCCGAGTGGCAGCGTAGGGTCATCTACCTTCTTTTCAGGTGGCGCGGTATGTCCGATAGTTACCGTTTCAAACGAAACCTCTTCCGTTTTATCCTCCTTGTACCCAAAAATAGCTGTATACATCTTGCCTTCGTCAGCCGTGGCAACAATCTTGATGGGGTAGCCAGTAGTGTTTTTGAAACGAAAATCTATATTGCCATAATCCACGGTTGCATCGCGGCCAAGCGGCACATAGGAAACGGTAAGCTGGTGATTAACGCGTTCCACAATTTCCAAATTGGCAAAGACAACGGCGTTGAAAAGTGTAGAAGAAACCTGACAAATTCCGCCGCCAATGCCGTCTACCGTTTCTCCGTTTACATAGACCTTTGCTGTTTGAAAGCCCTCACTATAGCTACGCTCGCCCACCACATCATTGTAGGAAAAAACCTCGCCCGGCGCCAGTATGGTGCCGTTGATTTTATTGCTCGCCAGCGCGATATTTTTACTTCTGCCTATATCGCTTGTTTTAAAAACGGTCGTATATTCACCAATAACCTCCGCGAACAGCTTTGCCTCAATGTCCGCAAGTGTAACTTCAGGTTCCTGAATTTGGAGCGGAATCTCGAAGGTTTCCCCATAAGCGGTATGCGCGTCCAGTATCTGTTTGGCCGTTTCCTTATTAAAGGAAATACCAAGCGCATGGGGCTGCATAATCACCTTGCCGTTTTCGATGGAATAGGAAGCGTTGGCAGCCTCGGCGCAAATGGTTTCCCATAAAATATCCGCATCTATGGGAGACGGCGTCCGATTTTCCTTCTTAAATACGATTTTTTTATCATACTTTCCTTTTTGAATCGCGGATAAAATGGCTTCCGAAACGCTTGTTTCATCGGGCAAAAGACCGGGGTGACCATTCTTTATGACCAGTTTGTCTCCCTGAATTTCCCATGTGTGTTCCTGCACTTTCTCGCCTACACCCTTCATGAGTTCCTTCAAAATGTCCGCATACGCTGTTTCGTCATAGGTAATTTCCATATCGATTTTCTTTTTGACAAAGAAGGTGCGTACAGATTGCCCCAGCCGCTGCACAAAAGTCCCCTCATGACCATATAGCATAGCCTTTTCGGCAGTCTTTTTATAATCGTATGCCGCCAAAAAATCAGCCGGGATTACGCTCTTTTCTACATCTCCGAGTACCAGCTGCACAGGCTTGTCAAAGGTGACACCTCCCAGCTTTTCGTAAAGCTTGTCGGCTGCCTCCTCTTTCGTGAGATTAGCAATAGATACGCCGCCCGCCTCTACACCGCCGCAAATCGTATCAGAGCTATAGGCGCGCGCTACGGAAATGCCCAGGATGACAGTAAATATAAGTACTATGCCAAGTCCAATAATAACAGACTTCTTTTTAAGCTGGTTCAACTCGTATACCTCCATGTATTTGTCAATCGTAGTATTTGTATATTACCATTCTTCATATATTATAACAGGAATTTTCCTGTTAGTAAATACGATTTTGAAAAAAATATTTTTGTAACATTTTTTTAATCAGAAAAACAGAGAGGCAGGAAGACGAAAAACGCTCCTTGCCTCTCCTTACGCTTATTTGGATTCCAGATAGGCGTTTATCTTTGCAATCAGTTCATCCGCATCTACGCCATGTACCATACAGGCCATCTCTACACTCTCGCCGCTCGCGGAAGGACAGCCCAGACAATGCATTCCGATTTCCAGGAAAAACGGTGCCGTACCCGGGTCCATGCGAAGAACATCTGCAATAATCGTATCCTTCGTAACCTTTGCCATTTTACATCTTCCTTTCTTTGCCTTTTAAAAAGACTTTCTGAATTTCTATATTGTCATTAAATAAAACAATATCCGCATCATAACCAGCGCGAAGAACGCCGATATTCTTAGCCCCCACCGCTTTTGCGGGCGTTTCGGTCATCATCTTTACCGCCTCTGCAATGGATACGCCGGCCTCTTTGTACATAACACGAACCAGCCTGTCAGTGGTGGCGATGCTGCCGGCAAAGCATGTTCTGTCCGGCATTTTTGCCACGCCATCCTCAATAATGGCTATCCGATTGTCGGCAATCGGGCCTAATATCATTTCCCGGATGCCCTCTACTCCTGCACCACGCATGGAATCGGTGACCATGCAAATATAGCCAGAGGTCTTCACCTTGTAAATAAGGCGGAGAAGCTCCGGCGGGAGGTGTTTCCCGTCTGCAATCGTTTCTACAAACATATCGTCAAGGAGATATCCTGTTTCCACAGCGCCCAGTACACGAAAGCCGTCTTTTCGGGTAAGCGTTGACATACCGGAATAAAAATGCGTCATTAGGCGACAACCCGCTTCATAAACAGATAAAATCTCATCATAGGTCGCATTCGTATGCGCAACAGAAGGTACAACGCCATTTTTAATAAGCGTTTCGCAAAACTTTACCGCACCATTTCGCTCCGGGGCAAAGCTCCAGCGCGCAATAATACCCTTATAGTTTGCCAACAATTCATTATATTCTTCCGGAATAGGGTCGGTAATATATTCCGGCGCCTGCGCGCCGCATTGTTCCAGAGAAAAATAAGGTCCTTCCAGATGCGCACCTAAAACCTGCGGCATGCTTTTGTCCTCTTCCTGCATAACCACGCCGATATTTTCTATGCTTTGCCTAAAGGAGGTGGGGTTTGCCGTGGTAGCCGTGGGCATAATTGCCGTAGTACCATGATTTGCGTGCATCCGGAGTGCGACGCGCACATCCTCCGTCGTTCCATCCATAAAATCTGTGCCACCGGCACCGTGCGTATGGATATCCACAAACCCGGGGCTTACATATGCGCCCCCGGCATCAATCGTGGCATCTGCCTCTATACCCTCGGCAGTAATATCTAAGATTTTCCCATCTCGTATGTAGAGCGCCTTATCCGTCTCCACCCTATCCGTAACAATACGCCCGTTTATAATCTTTGTAATCATGGCTCCATCTCCTGCAAAATGTTCTGAATCTGCTTTATTTCTTCGCTGTAATCCTCTTTTGCCGCCATAAGACCGCAAAGCCGCTTCCTGAGTTTTGCCAGCGTCCTTTCCTTCCAAATGGGATATAGTGGTGACGCCTTGCTTTTTCTTCCCAGCAAAAATTCCGCCTCGGTATAAGGCGTATCCTGCCCCTTTTCTGCCGCAATCACCGTATAGAGTTTCTCGCCCTCGCGCGCAAGCCGTTCTTCTGTTATCCGAAACCCATTTGCCAGAAGAAACCGACGCAGTTCTTCTATAGCGGTCATAGGCTGCAGAATAAGGCGCTTTTCGGTTAGAGGACCTGCATTTTGTAAAATTTCCGAAATCAGAATCCCGCCCATTCCGGCAATTACAATCGTGTCATACGCACCCATGTCAACGCCGATAAGCCCGTCTGCCTTTTGAATCCCGATTTTATCTGCAAGCCCAAACCTCGTAATATTCTCTACACTATGCCGCAGCGGTCCCTCGTTTACATCTGTACAAAGTGCCCTGTCCGCCTTTCCTTCTAACACCAAATAAATAGGCAGATACGCATGGTCGCTCCCCACATCAATAAGCGCGGCGCCTCCATGCACAAGGGCGGCTATTTCCCGAAGCCGCGGCGTAATAAACCTATTCAAGAAAATCCTTCAGCTTCTTGCTGCGGCTGGGATGGCGAAGCTTGCGAAGGGCCTTTGCCTCAATCTGACGAATACGCTCACGCGTTACATCAAATACCTTTCCGACCTCTTCCAGCGTACGCGGACGACCGTCATCCAAGCCAAAACGCAAACGAAGCACCTTTTCTTCTCGGGAGGTCAAGGTATCGAGAACATCCATAAGCTGTTCCTTTAAAAGTGTAAAGGATGCCATTTCGCTGGGGGCCGGCGCATCGTCATCCGGGATGAAATCGCCAAGATGGCTGTCCTCCTCCTCACCAATCGGCGTTTCCAGAGAAACAGGCTCCTGTGCGATTTTCATGATTTCCCGCACCTTGTCTATCGACATGTTCATTTCCTGGGCAATTTCCTCCGGGCTCGGGTCACGCCCCAGCTCCTGCAAAAGCTGACGGGATACGCGAATCAGCTTGTTAATGGTTTCTACCATGTGTACCGGCACGCGGATGGTGCGCGCCTGGTCGGCGATGGCGCGTGTAATAGCCTGTCTTATCCACCATGTCGCATAGGTGCTGAACTTAAATCCCTTGGAATAATCAAATTTCTCTACCGCTTTGATAAGGCCGAGATTGCCTTCCTGAATTAAATCGAGGAATAACATACCGCGTCCTACATATCGCTTGGCGATGCTGACAACCAAGCGGAGATTCGCTTCCGTCAGGCGCATTTTTGCCTCTTCATCCCCATCTACCATGCGCTGGGCAAGCTCGATTTCCTCCTCCGGCGACAAAAGCGGTACCTTGCCGATTTCTTTCAGGTACATACGCACATGGTCGTCTACATTGATGCCTTCGGGAAGACTTAAATCGATTTCTTCCTCATTGGTCGCAATCTGCTTTAAATCCTCATCCATATCCTCCACAACTTCTATTCCCATGTGCTCAATGGATTCATAGATTTTTTCGACCTGTTCCGGTTCGACTTCCATTTCTTCCAGGGACTCATTAATTTCCTTATAGGTGAGCATCCCTTTTTTTCTGCCTTTTTCCACCAGTTCTTTAATAATGGCTTTCTTACTGGCCGCATCCGACATTTTTCAGCGCCCCCCTTCCTCATTGACATTTTTTTTCATCAGTAAATTGTTAAGCATATTCAAATCTCCTGTTTCAATAGCTTCTTTTACCTTTTGATTATAACCCTCTTTTTTTAAGGCTGCTATCAGCTCATCCATAGCCGCAGTATTGTTTTCGTAATTCACCGGCATACTGAGAGCCGCCGCCGCTTTTGCATTGTCCTCCTCCCCAAAACGGTTTAGGATTTGCGCAGCATCGTCCGTTTCGGCAAGATAGTCCAGTATTTTCCGGTGTACCGGCTCCTCCAAAATTTCAAGGAGCGTATCTTTGTATTTTTTATATAGCGCTCTGTCCTTCAGGCAAAGAGAGAGAATTTTATCCCCTGTGTGGTTTTTGACAAGCCCCCTTGGCTGTACCTTTGCGCCTTTTATGTTCCACTTTTCATTTTTTTCTTTCTTGTCGCGCTTCTTTTCGATTTCCTTTTCGATGGCCGCACTTCGTATGCCGGTTTCACCAGCAAGCCGCTGATGCAAAACCTCGCGTTCCACATTGCTTTTAACACCGCTTATTATCTTGGCGCAAGCCTCCACATACTCTATTCTCTGCGCCTCATCAAGGATATTATACTTCTTCCGGCATTGGGCAATCTGAAATCCGGCCGGTGTGTCTGCCTTTTGCAGGAGCTCACCAAAGCGCACAGCGCCGTTTGCTTTAATAAACTCGTCCGGGTCCTTCCCTTCAGGGAGGGATACAATCCGGAGCTTTACATCGATGCCGTCAAAAACCTCAATGGCACGCATGGCGGCTTTTACGCCGGCCCCATCCGTATCATAGCACACCGTTACCTTCTCGGCATATTTTGCGGCCAGCCTTGCTTGCTCTCTTGTCAGCGCCGTTCCCAAAGAGGCTACCGCATTTTGTATACCGTGCTGATAAAGGGATATAACATCCATATAGCCTTCAACCAAAACAAGCTCCCGGCTGTTCTTGGCTATCTGCAAGGAAAAGAGGTTGTTTCCTTTATTGAAAACCGGTGTTTCCGGCGAATTTAAGTATTTTACATTGCCTTCCCCTAAAATTCTGCCGCCAAAACCAATGATGTTGCCGCGGACATCCATAATCGGGAACATAAGCCTGTCCCGAAACCGGTCAATCACCTTTCCCGTTTTGGTAAATGTAGCTACACCGGCCTGTACCAGTTCGTCCTTAGCATATCCGTTTTGCAGCAAATGGCGGGTAAGCAAATCCCAATCATCCGGCGCATAGCCTATGCCGTACGCCTTAACCGTATCTGCGGAAAGCCCTCGCTTTTTCACATACTCGTGCGCATTTTTCGCATCGGCGGCAAACAGCTTTTCCCGGAAAAACCGAGCAGCCTCTTTGTTAATTTGCAAGTATCTCTGCTTTTGTTCGTAGCGCTTTTTATCTTCCGCGGAAAAGGCCGCATTGTCTATCCGTATACCGGCCCGCTCCGCCAGAAAGCGAATAGCCTCCACAAAATCCAGATGCTCTATGTTTTTTACAAATTCAACAATGTTCCCACCTGCACTACAGCCAAAGCAATAATACAGCTGCCTGTCGGGTGTTACATGGAAGGAGGGCGTTTTTTCCTTATGAAAAGGACATAGTCCTACATAAGAACTGCCGCTACGGCGCAAAGGGACATACTGGCTTACCAGCTCCACGATATCGCTTGCAGCCAGAATATCTTGAATCAGTTGTTCCGGTATGCGCTCAGCCATCCGTTTCCTCTCTTTCGCATTCAAAAAATTTCTCACCAGTAAATTCGACACGCGCTCTTCAAATCCTTCTTTTTTTACAAACTTTTTCACGAATGTATGCAAAAGAAAACACTGCCGGGCATAGAATTTTTCATTTTGCCCGCCAGTGTATAAGTTTGACCTGAATTTACAATTTTATACAAACTTTTTTATCTGTACCAACCCTTTGGAATAAAATGGCTTTTATAGATATGTGTGGCATAAGTATCTGTCATACCGGCAATGTAATCCAAAATCTGCCGTTCTTCTTCAATTTCCGTCCCCGGCACGCCGCCCGGTAAAAGGGTGAAATTCTCTTTAAAGAAGTAAAATAGACTGCTTATCATATCCCCTGCCTTTTTTTCCTCTGCCTTTGCCTCCGACCCTATGTATACCGCCGCAAACATATAGGAACGAAGTTCCTCCATGGCAGACTGTATCGCCTCGCCCATAAAAATATGCGGTTTGTCTGTACTGTTTGCAATCACATCGCGTACCATGGTATCAATACGCTCTCCATGCGTAGAGCCTAACACCTTTACACAGGCCGGTGGAAGTGACGCCGCCTCGATAATGCCGCCTCGTATGGCGTCATCGATGTCATGGTTAATATACGCAATTCTGTCCGCAAGGCTTACGATTTCTCCTTCCGGTGTGAAAGCGCGTTGCTTACCCGTATGGCACAAAATGCCGTCACGCACCTCGGCCGTAAGATTAAGTCCGGTTCCGTTTTCCAGAACATCCACCACGCGAAGGCTTTGTTCATTATGGGAAAAGCCAAGCTTGCTTGCGCGACTGAGCGCCCTCTCCCCTTCGTGTCCGAACGGCGTGTGCCCAAGGTCGTGACCGAGAGCAATCGCTTCCGTAAGGTCTTCATTTAAGCGAAGTGCGCGGGCGATTGTGCGCGCAATCTGCGCCACCTCCAGCGTATGGGTGAGCCGCGTTCGGTAATGGTCACCTTCCGGTGTGATGAAAACCTGTGTTTTATGCTTTAAACGGCGAAATGCTTTGGAATGAATGATTTTGTCGCGGTCACGCTGAAACTCTGTGCGCATGTCGCAAGGCGCACAAGGGCGCAGACGCCCGCGGCTTTCCGCCGATAGCGTGGCATAGGGAGATAAAAAGCTTTTTTCTCTTTCTTCCTGTTGCTGGCGAATGTTCATTCGTATTCCTCCCGCCTTTTTACTTCTTAAGTTCCATAATTCTGGCCGCCAAAGACTCACAGCGGCTCTTTGCAAATGTATCCTCCATAGCCGGACGCGTAGCGCTCACGCCCAAATGCCCTGCATCAAACGCATGAGAGCCGGGCCCGATAATGGACATACCGTGAATTAGCATCGAATCCTGTAAGCTCCGTACAGTAGCCTCCTGTCCGCCGTATTTGGAGGCGCCACAGGTGATAGCGGCTCCGTATTTTCCTACGAATGCTTTTTCGGCACGATAGGCACGGCTTTTATCAAAAAGAGCCTTCATCTGTGCCGTAGGTCCGCCAAAATAAACAGGACTTCCGAAAAGAATAACATCAGCCCTTTTCATTTTTTCCAGTGCTTTCTCAACACCCGTTCCCCGAAAGCAAACTTTCGGGCAAGGTGACGCGCAGGACACGCAAAAAGGTTGGGAGAGCTTCCCCATTTCCTCCGCAATATGTATCATTTCCGTTTCCACGCCCTCCAGCTTATCGAGAACGCTTTGTAAAAGATACGCGGTATTCCCGTCCTTATTAGGACTTCCGTTTATGGCACAAACATACATTTTACATCTTCCTTTCTACCAAACTGCCGGCTAAGGCTGCCAGCTCTTCTCCGTTCTTTCCAAGAGGAGAAAGCGCCGCTATTGCCGCTTCGGTGTAGGTACGCACCCATTCCCTTGCCCTCTCGACACCGATTAAGGAAACTACGGTGTTTTTCTCGTTTTTTGCGTCGCTGTGCACCGGTTTTCCCAAAGTTTTCTCGTCACCATAAATATCCAGAAGGTCATCCTGAATCTGAAAGGCCACGCCCAGATTTGTTGCAAATTCCTCCAGCTCATCACCACGACCGCCGGCCGCAATCACACCGAGGGAAACCGCCGCCCGCAAAAGTGCGCCTGTTTTATGGCTGTACATATTTAAAATATCTTCTTCTGTCGCGGAAGAAAGCGTCATATCCAGGACCTGCCCCTGTACCATACCGTATGCGCCGGCACTTTCCGAAAGAACCCGTACCGCTGCCAAATTCTTTTCTTTAGAAAGCGGTGCGTTTGCCGCTATGGAAAAGGCGAGCGTCAAAAGCCCATCACCGGCTAAAACTGCCGTTGCCTCATCGAACTTTTTGTGACAGGTAGGTAAGCCGCGGCGCAAATCATCATCATCCATACACGGCAGGTCGTCGTGAATGAGCGAATAAGTGTGAATGCACTCAATAGCCGCTCCGTAATAAAGAGCATCCTCCTCCCGCCCGCCAAGCGCAGCCGCCGCCATCATGGCAAGCTGGGGGCGCAGGCGTTTCCCACCGGCACAAAGGCTGTAGCGCATCGCATCATAAAGCCGCCCTTCTTCCGGTATAAGCGCCTTTAAGAATTCCTCAATCCGTTTCTTTCTCATTCTTTATATCTCCCATTAAAGTAGCAACCTGCTTTTGCGCATCCTCCAAAAGTCTTCTGCAGTCCTTGACAAGTGCCACGCCCTTTTCGAATTCGGCAATGGACTCTTCTATGGGAAGGGCACCGTCTTCCAAAGCTTTTACAACCTTTTCCAGTTCCTTTATCGCATCTTCAAAGCGCATATTTATTGGCTCCTTTCTACTTTGTCCACGGTGCAGCTTGCCGCACCGTCGGGAAGGCGAATGTCTATTTTATCTCCGGCATCAATCTGCATGGCTGAGCGGATAACTTTTCCTTCCTTCGTGCCAACTGCATACCCCCTTGCCAGTACACCAAGCGGAGAGAGAGCATCCAAAGCGGCGGTATTTTGCATAAGCCGCTTTGTTTTTTCTTCGAGCATGCCGGACATGGCGGCAAGCAGTGCCGTCGTTTGTCCGTCCAGCATATATTGCAGTTCTTCTATTCTTTGTTTTAAGGCGGAAAGACGACCGCCAAGACCTAAAAGCTGTTCCCGCCTTCGGCTGACCATGAGCGACAGCCCACCGGAAAGTCGCTTTTCCAAAGAAATCAGCTGGTTTTTAATCTCTTCTCTGTCCGGCACTACCAATTCCGCCGCGGCCGATGGTGTCGGCGCACGAAAGTCGGCCACAAAATCACAGATGGTAAAGTCCGTTTCGTGTCCTACGGCAGAAACCACGGGAATGGCAGAGTCTGCTACGGCGCGCGCCACAATTTCTTCGTTAAATGCCCACAAATCCTCCTGTGAGCCACCGCCGCGCCCAACTATCAGTACATCCGCAGCTTTTTTTGCATTCAGCTCGTAAATCGCCCCGGCAATTTCCTGTGCGGCACCGGCGCCCTGTACCAAAACGGGGCATATCAGCACACGCGCCAACGGCCACCGTCTTCCTAAAATATTCAGAATATCCCGAAGGGCAGCTCCCGTTGCGCTCGTTACTACGCCGACAGAGGACGGAAACTGCGGCAAAGGCTTCTTTCTCTCCGGAAGAAAAAGACCTTCCGCCTCCAGCTTTGCTTTGAGCTGCTCGAAGGCAATATATAAGGCGCCCGTCCCTTCCGGCTCCATTTCCTCCACATACATCTGATATGCGCCATCGCGCGGGTATACAGAAATGCGTCCGCGCGCCAAAATCTGCATTCCGTTTTCCGGCATGAAACGAAGGGCTGCACCTGCGCCCTTGAACATAACGGCGCGCAGCACACCACCCTCGTCCTTTAAGCTGAAATACATGTGACCGGAGTAATGCAATTTAAAATTGGAAATTTCTCCCTTTACCCAGATGTTCTGGAGTAAAAAGTCACTATCCAGGCTATTCTTTATGTAAGCATTTACCTGACTGACGGTAACAATATTTTGCTTTGTCATTTTCCGATTATATTCCCTAAAACGCCGTTGACAAACGAGCCGGCGCTGGGACTGTCATACTTTTTCGCGATATTAACCGCTTCGCTGGCCGACACCTGGGGCGGAATATCGTCCATATACAAAATTTCATATATGGCAAGTCTTAAAACGGCTATACTGATTTTAGATACACGGTCCATCTCCCAATCTTTGAGATTTTCCTCGATGCGCTTATCAATTTCCGAAAGGTGGTCTTGTACACCTTCCACCACTGCGCGTGTATAGGCCGTATCTGCCGCAGAGGGGCGGTTTACATAAAAAGGCTCCTCTGCCTTTTGTTCCTCTTTGGCTGTCTGGAAATATCTTTCCAGCTTTTCCGCCGCCTCCTCCGGATTTACATGCTGCGCAAACAACAACCGGAAGGCGTCCTCTCTCGCATTTTTTCTCATATTGTTTCCCTCTCTATGCAAAAAGTTTTTTAATGTCTGAAAAAGTAATCACCAGCATCAAAAGAATTAAAAGCGCAAAACCTATAAAATGGACAAAGCCTTCGTGCTCCGGCTTTATCGGTTTTCGCCGCACCAGCTCCACCAAAACGAAGAAAATCCGCCCACCGTCCAGAGCGGGTATGGGCAATAAATTCATCACCCCGAGATTAACGGCAATCAGGCCGATAAAATTCAGCATGTTTTGTACCGGCATTTCCGTTTTGGCTACGGCATTCATTTCGTTCACAATGCCCACCGGGCCTGCCATGTCGGCCAGCCGCACGGCGCCGGAAAGCATTTCGCCTAAGGAATAATACACAAGGTCAACCACAAAAAAGGTGTTGTGGTACGCCGTTTTCAGCGCAAGCAAAGGCGTCATACGCGCCGCTTTCGGATAAAACCCTAAAAAATAGCTGCCGTTTTCCGCACTCTGTTGTGGCGTAAGGGAAAAATCAAGTGTTTCCCCGCCGCGACGAATGGTAATAGAAAGCGGCTCTGTCTTATTCTTCATCAGTGCCAGCGTCACATCATTCTGGATATGAATGTTCTTTCCGTTAATTTCTATAATCTCATCATCCGGTAAAAATCCGCATTTCGCTGCCGGAGAATCCGGCACAACAGACTCCACAACGGGAACGCGCACGCCGTCCACGCTCGAAAACAATAAAAGGAAAATCAAAAACCCGGCCAGTATATTCGTAGCGCCACCGGCAAACAGGACCAGTATACGCGCCCATGGCGATTTGTTGCCGAAAGCGTCCGGGTCCTCCGAGGCCTCGTCCTCCCCCTCCAGCTTCACATATCCGCCAATCGGCAAGGCGCGGATGGAATATTCAATCCCGCGGTGCTCTTTTTTCCAGAGGGCCGGTCCCATGCCAATCGCGAAGGCATGCACCCGTATATGAAAAAGTCGGGCAGTAAGGAAATGCCCCAGCTCATGGATAAAAATCAAAAGACCAAAGAGGAGAATGCCTAAAAGAATTGTCATTTTTGCTTCCTTTCCCACAAATCTTTTACATACGCGCGCGCCCATTTATCTGTATCTATTATACTCGAAAGCGTGGGGTTTATAACTATTTTATGGGCCAGCATAGTTTCTTCCACAAAATACTCAATATCTAAAAATGTGCATTTTCCTGCCAAAAATAACGCGACCGCCTCTTCCCCCGCGCTACTGTATACCGTCGGCAGGGTGCCGCCTGCCTTAGCCGCCATAAATCCAAGGCGCAGACAACCAAAGGTTTCCATGTCCGGCTTTTCAAAGGTGAGCGTCATAAGCTTTTCAAAATCCAAGGGCCGAGTAGGCGTTTCCAAGCAATCCGGATATGCAAGCGCATAACCGATGGGCAGGCGCATATCCGGCCATCCAAGCTGTGCGATGACGGAATTATCCGTAAACTCCACCATGGAATGGACGATGCTTTGTCTATGAATAACGACTTCAATATTTGCCGGCGCCACACCAAAAAGCTGTACCGCCTCAATAACCTCCAGCCCTTTATTCATCATGCTTGCGCTGTCAATCGTAATTTTGGCGCCCATACTCCAGTTGGGATGGCGAAGCGCCTCCTTTGCCGTAACGCCAAGAAGTTCCTCTCTGCTTTTCCCAAAAAACGGGCCGCCCGAGGCCGTTAAAAAAATGCGCTTTACATCTTCTTTTTTATTTCCGATACATTGGAAAATCGCACAATGCTCACTATCCACAGGAACAATGCGTACCTTCTTTTCCTGCGCGGCCGCCCGCACAATGTCGCCGGCACAAACCATGGTTTCCTTATTGGCCAGCGCGATATCGCTTCCGGCCGCAATCGCATCCAGCGTAGGTAAAATGCCAATACTGCCCACCATAGCCGTAACGGTAATATCCGCTCCACTTTTCGCTGCCACCTCGCGAACACCCTCTATGCCGGAAAGCACACGCGTTTTTGTGTCTTTGACCTTCTCCCAAAGCTGACTGGCCGCCGCCTCGTCAAAAACCGCGGCAAGCTCCGGCCGGTGCACGCGGATTTGTTTTTCTAAAAGTTCAATGTTCCGGCCGGCCGCAAGGGCCGTCACCGCATATTTTCCTGTATGCTCTACAATTTCCAGCGTCTGCTGACCGATGGAACCGGTTGACCCCAGAATACACACCTTTTTCAATCTGTCTTCCTCGCTTTTCTTACTGTATCAGCTGCATATACAAATAGACTATGGGTGCCACGAACAAAATGCTGTCAAACCTATCCATTGCGCCACCGTGTCCCGGCATGATTTTCCCATAGTCCTTAATGTTAAACTGCCTCTTGATAACCGAAGCTACCAAATCGCCGATTTGTCCGCAAATGCTGACTAAAACACCGGCCGGAAAAAGGCTGTACACATTTAGGAGTGGGATTTGTCCCTTTGTTAAAAGACCAAACAGCAAAAAGCCAAGACCGCCGCCCAAAGCACCGCCCACTGCGCCGGCCACCGTTTTCTTGGGACTTACGGCCGGCATCAGCTTCCTTTTACCAAACAGGCATCCGGAAAAATAAGCGAAAATATCACTAAACCACGCGCCAACAAAGACGAGCCATATCCAAAGGTTTCCGCTCTCTTCCATACGGATTTTCGTAACGCAACCCATAAAGCAACCGATAAAGGCGGTAAACAGGCACGCAAGGCCCGCCTCTTGTATCGTCACCGTTTCATGCCGGAAAAGGGATAAAAACAAGATAAGCAGGAGATAGCAATAAACCCCCGCCTCTACATATACCGGTGAAAAAATTTGGGAACTGATGGCCACCGCAAAAAGGGCAGATGGCACGAAGAAAACGCGCGAGATGCCGGTAGCGCGAAAAAGCTCAAACACCATGCGCGCCGATAGCAAGGCCACCGCTATACGAAAGGGTAAAACCCCGCTGACTACAACTAAAATTAAAAGCAATGCGCCGATAATGCCGGACACCATTCTTGATTTCAGCATCGTCCACACTCCTTTTTCTGCATCGTAAATAAAGGGATTACACCCCGCCAAACCGACGGTTTCTCCCTTGAAATTCGGAGATAGCCTCCATTAAATGCGCGGGCCTGAAATCCGGCCACAAAACATGGGAATACCAAAATTCCGCATACGCCGATTGCCAGAGCAGGAAATTACTGATTCGTTTTTCTCCGCTGGGGCGAATAATCAGGTCCGGGTCCGGCTGTCCGGCCGTATATAACGCGCCATCGAGCATTTCCAGCGTAATATCTTCCGCCCGAATTTCTCCTTCTTGCACCTTCCCGGCAAGCGCGCGTGCCGCATGCAAAATTTCCTGCCTGCCGCCGTAGCTTAAGGCAATATTTAAAATCATGCCGGTTCTGTCTTTTGTATATGCCTCCAAAGCCTCTACCTTTTTTCTAAGCTTTGGGGAAAGCATGTCTTTTTCGCCGATAACACGGACGCAAACCGTTTCATCCAGCTCCTTATACGCTCTCTCCAGATATTCCTCCAAAAGGCGCATTAAGGCATCTACCTCATCCTTCGGTCGGCTCCAGTTCTCGGTAGAAAACGCATATACAGTTAAATGCGGAATGCCCAGCTCTCCGCAAAAGCGGACAATCTTCTGAAAATTATCCGCGCCGCGCGCATGGCCGGCACTCCGCGGCAGTCCTCGTTTTTTGGCCCAGCGGCCATTGCCATCCATAATGATAGCAATGTGTCTGGGAAGGCGGCTATCATCCACCTTATTTTTTCGTAATTTTATCATATTGTTAAAATCTCTTTTTCCTTTGCGCGACTTTCATTATCAATGCGGCCGATAAAATCATCTGTCATCTTCTGGATATCCTTTTCAATGCCTTTCATATCGTCCTCGGTAATTTCGCCCTTCTTTTCCTGCTTTTTGAAGGCATCCAGCGCGTCACGGCGCACATTACGAATGCCAACCTTCGCATCCTCTGCCTTCTTGGAAACAGCTTTTACCAGTTCCTTTCTTTTCTCTTCCGTAAGTGCCGGGAAGGAAAGACGAACCGATTTGCCGTCATTGGTCGGCGTAATGCCCAGTTCACTCTTTAAAATTGCTTTTTCAATTTCTTTTACAAGGCTTGCATCCCAAGGCTGAATCACGAGCATATGCGGGTCTGGCGAAGTAATAGAAGCCACCTGATTGATGGGCGATTCCGAGCCGTAATACTCCACCGTAATTCTGTCGAGCACCGTTGCGCTTGCGCGGCCGGCACGAATACTGCTCAGCTCCTCTTTTAAAAATGTGATAACCTTTTCCATTTTGTCCTGATATACTTTATACATATTGTAAGCCTCCTTAATTATTCTACGATGGTGCCTATATTTTCGCCACGCATCGCGCGAAGAATGTTGTCAGGGTCGTCAAGACCAAATACGCGGATGGGTATTTTATTGTCCATACAAAGGGAGGTTGCGGTGGAATCCATAACACCAAGCCCGCGGTTTAAAACATCAATATAAGTAAGTTTATCAAACTTTACGGCATCTTTAAATATGTGCGGGTCCTTATCATACACGCCATCTACCTTCTTGGCAAGCAAAATGATTTCCGCTCCAATTTCCGCCGCACGAAGAGCCGCTGCAGTATCGGTGGAAAAATAGGGGTTTCCTGTGCCGCAGCCAAAAATGACAACGCGTCCCTTTTCCAGATGTCTGTCCGCACGGCCACGAATATACGGCTCGGCAATCTGGCGCATTTCAATACCGGTCTGCACCCTTGTATCCACACCAACAGCCCCCAAAGAGTCCTGCAAAGCCAGGGCGTTGATTACGGTTGCGAGCATGCCCATATGGTCGGCACGCGTTCTGTCCATCTTTTTGCCGCTTCGTCCGCGCCAGAAATTACCGCCACCTACCACCAGCGCAATTTCGTAGCCCTCCTTTACACATTTGGAAATGGTTTCAGCAATAGCGGAAATCGTTTCAAAATCAAGGCCAAAACCATTTTCGCCCGCCAGTGCCTCCCCGCTGATTTTCAGCATAACTCTTTTGTACTGTTTCTCCATATTGACTCCAATCTGCCACATGGGCAATAAATTTTAATACATGTCAAGTTCCTTTTTACAGGCCTGTGTCGGAAAGCTTATCCGGGTCAATCGATACCGTAGGCACCGGCGTCTTAACCGGTTCGTCTTCTGTGGGCGCAGGCGTGGAAGGGGCCTTTGTCGGCGTATCTGTCGGTTTTGGCGTAGAAGGTGCCTTTGTCGGTGTATCTGTCGGCTTTGGTGTAGACGGCGCCTTTGTCGGTGTAGCCGTCTGTTTTGGTGTAGCCGTCGGCTTTGCCGTAGCAGTCGCCTTTGGTGTTGCTGTTGGCTTTGCCGTTTCCTTCGGTTTTTTGGTTTCGGAGGGACGCTCTGTCGGCGCAGGCGTTTCCTCATCCTCATCCTCATCCTCGTCCTCATCTTCTTCATCCTCCGGCGTAGCAGATGGTTCTACCTCTTCCGGTGTGGGTGCGGGAGAGTTTTCAGAAACAGCAGGAGAAGGCGTAATCTCGACAGGTGTTTCCTCCGTATTGTTAAACAGGTTGAGCGAAATCAAAAAGGTAATGAAAAATATCAAAATTAACCCTACAATTGTACCCATAACCACTAAAATTTTATTTCCGTTTGCCCGTTCTTTTTTAGCGCTGTAGGTGCGTCTTTTTTTCTCCATATGTACTGTCCTTCCCTTCCCAGATAAAATTATAATACTATTATACCATTATTTGAAAATAAGTAAATAACTTTTTGCGAAATTTCTGAAAAATATTTTTGCCGAAGCGCCATCGCATAACATTCCATCTGATTTTTATATCGTTTTTTTATTGTTTCGGCACTTTTCACGGCGTCCGTTTTATAATCCAGCAAAACAATTTCGTTTCCTTCAAAGAAGAAACAATCTATAATCCCCTGCATCACTATTTTTTCGTCTTTGTGCCTATTTTCTCCTGTCAGAAGGGAGGCCGGTATGGTTTGCGTGAAGGGCACTTCCCTGTATACCCTGTCTGCTTTTCGTATGCGCCGTCCCATTTCTCCGTCCCAAAAACAGAATATTTTTTCTGTATCCACTGCCTTGGCCTGACTCTCCGAAAGTATTTTTTTTGCAAGGAGTGTTTCCAAATACGCTACTACATCTGCCTGCGTGTGTATTTCCCTATAGGGAATATTCTGCATGATAAAATGCATCAGAGTACCGAAGCTTGCCCCTTTTATGTTCCCTTCCATTGTGCGGAATCGCGGCAGTTTCAGTTCTGTACTTTTATAAAGCGGGAAAGAAATTTGGTCCGTTTCTTCTTTCAGCCGTTTAAACTCCGTGACGGAAATTTTGGAGGGAATTTGCCGCAGTTCTTCCTTTTCGTAACGATATTCTAAAATTTTCCGCACCTGTGCCGTCGGTTTCTCGGGGCCGGCCCACTTTCGCGCCTTTTCTTCTTTTTCATTCCTTGCAAAGGGCGCATATATTTCTACAGGTATTTTGTCATCGTCTTTTACCGCTCTTCCCAAAAGTGTCAGAAAGCTATCTGCATGCAGAACCTCAGCGACCGAAAGGCCTCCTTTTTGGCTTTTGTAAAAACCTTCTGCATCCGTGGCTGCCGTGATAATCAGGCGTTCCTTTGCGCGGGTGAGCGCCACATATAAAACACGAAGCTCCTCTCCAAGCTCCTCAGAATTTTTCCGAAGCGCGATAGCGGCACGAGCCGGCGTTTCATATCGGATGCGCCTGTCCGGCTCCACATGGGAAATACCGATGCCGAGGTCTTTATGAAACAGGAATGGACCCTGTATAGATTTTCTGTTAAATTGCCGCTTTGTACCGGCTAAAATGACAATAGGAAATTCAAGTCCCTTGCTTTTGTGAATGCTCATCATGCGCACTACATTTTCGCCTTCTCCGACGAGCTTTGCTTCCCCCACCTCGTCCCCGCGGGAGGATATGCGTTCCACATATTGCAGAAACTGGAAAAGACCGCGGAAGGAAGTCTGCTCAAAACGGTGTGCCTTCTCAAAAAGCAGCTCTAAATTTGCTTTTTTTGTTTCTCCGCCCGGTGCCGCGCTGACAAACAGAAGATATCCCGTTTCCTCTAAAAGCTTGAGAATCAATGTGTCTGTAGGCAAAAATGCCGCCTGTCTGCGCCACTTCTTCAGCTTTTTCAAAAATGCTTTGCATTTTGTACCAAGCAGTGTGTCTTCCTCCGCCGTTTTTTTGACGGCAAAATAGAAAAGCTGTTTTCTGTCGCGCAGGCGGATTTGTGCCAGCTCCTCTTCCGTAAACCCGAAGAAGGGCGCCCGCAAGGTGGCCAAAAGCGGAATATCATCCTGCGGGTTATCCAGCGTACGAAGGAGCGATAAAAACACAGAAATTTCAACCGACTCAAAATAACCGCCGCCCATATCGCAGTAAAGCGGAATATCCGCCGCCGCACACGCAGCGCGAAGCGGACCTGCCATATCTCTAGCTGAACGCATAATAACGGCAATATCACCATAACACGCCTTCCGATAAGCACCCGTTTTGGGGTCATACACCTCGGTTTGCATGGCTTTTTCAATTTCCCGGGCAATTAAATACGCTTCCGCCTCCATACGGCCCGCGGCATTTTCATCCGTATCCGCTATGGCAAAGGATATACATTTTTCTGCTCCTTCCGGATAGGCCGCCCCCGGATAAAGCATTTCCCGCGCGGTGTAGGCAATACCGCCGATTTCCCGGGACATCAGTTTTTGAAAAACATGGTTTACAAAATCCAAAACCTCGGGGCGGCTCCGGAAGTTTTTGGAAAGAAATATCTTTTTATTTTTTCCCGTTTCACCGTATGTTTCACTTTTCTGAATAAAAAGGGCGGGGCTTGTTTTGCGGAAGCCGTAAATACTCTGCTTCATATCGCCAACCATGAACATATTGGGACTTCCGATGCTTTCGCCGGATATGAGGGTAAAGAGAAGCTCCTGCACATCGTTACTGTCCTGATACTCGTCAATATAAATCTCATCGTATTTGTCCCGAAGCGAGGATGCAATCGCAGACGGGAAATATCCGTCCGCCGTTTTCTCCGACAGGAGCCGGATGGCCATATGCTCGAGGTCGCTGTAATCCAAAATGTTTTTTTCCTGCTTTTTCGCCGTGTACACGCGCGCAAAAGTCGTCACAAAAGCATGCAGAGCGCGCACATGCGGCGCCGCATCCCGCATAATGGCGGCGCTTTCGTCCGCCGTGCAGGTAATGCGTAAAAATGCGTCTTCGGCCTGCTTTTTAATCGCCTTTCGCACCTCTTCCGCTTCTTTGCCAAGAGCCGCATTTTCTTCCCTGCGGCGCCGGGGCCACGAAAAGGTGTCCATGGCCTCGCACAGGTCATCCCAGCTTTCTGCTTTTTTGCATAGCGACAATAGCGCAAGCCTGTCCGCCTCAAAGGCTTCTACATAGCTTTGTGCACCGGAAAACTCTGCGACTGCATCGGCACATCGTGCGGCCGCGCCTTCGAGTTCCTGCAGCACACCGTCAAGCACCGCGCGGGCAAAGGGACTCTTTTCAAAGTCCTCCGCGTTCTCTATATGGTACATGCCTGCTTTTTCCGCGAGCCACCCCTCGGGGTCCGGCATGCTCTCGGCAAAGCTATACAGTGAAATCACGATATCACACAGCGCAGAATCATCCTTCATGCTGCTATAGCAATCTGCAAATTGCAAAAAGTCTTTCTCTCCGTTTTTGTACATTTCTTCCAGCGCAAGCTCGGCACACTCTGCACGCAGAAGATTGGCTTCCGTACCGTCTGCCACGCGAAAGCCGGCATCTATGCCTGCTTCCACAAAATAAGTGCGCAAAAGTCCCAGACAAAAGGAGTCCATTGTGGTAATGGTGGCGGCGCCAAGTAAGGAAAGCTGCCGCTGTAAATGCTCGTTTTGCGGTTCTTCTGCCAGCGCCTTGGTCAGGCTTTTGGAAATACGCGAACGCATTTCCGCGGCGGCGGCATTTGTGAAGGTAACGACCAGTATTCGGTCTATATCGATTTTTTCCTGTATCACACGGCGTAAAATCCGGCCGGTAAGCACCTGTGTTTTTCCACTACCGGCGGCGGCCGAAACCAGGCAGTTTGCTTTTTCGCCGTATACAGCCTTTTCCTGTTCCGCTGTCCATTTTACCTGCATGTTTCCGCCTCCATTTCTTCCCAGATTTCCGCGGCTGTGCGATTTTCCAGCATGCGATACGCGCTCCCGTCATGGGCACAGAAGGCCGAAAACTTACAGTATGTACAGGCAGCTTCGGTTCCCTTTCGGTACGGCGATATGGAAACATCGCCTTTCTCCAGGCAGGATAAAAGCTTTGTTACGGTTTTGGTGACATGGCGCGAAAGCATTTCAAACTGTTTCCCGCTGGCCACACTCCCACCAACTCCTGTGGATAAAAGGCGTGCCGGCAGAATATCGGAGCTTTTTCCGATGTCACTATCCATAGCCTGTAAAACCTTTTCGTCGCTCAGTACAAGGCCTTGTAATTTGAATTTTTTGCGCCGCAGATTTTCCACCACTTCGTCACTTTCTTGCGGCGAAGCATCTAAAACAGGGTCCATCAAGCGAAAATACAGCATGCCGCAAGGCTTTGCCTCGCCCCCTGTCAAGAGTGCGTTTTCGGGCGAACAAAGGGCGGTAATATAGACGGCAAGCTGCAGATTGAGTCCCAGATACACATCGTCAAGCGCAAAGCTTTTGGCACCGGATTTATAATCTAAAATCCGCACGAGCGTCCCCTGGTTTTCCGGGAGCGACAGGGCATCTGCACGGTCAATTCGCCCGGAAAGCTCGACGCGTGTTCCGCCGGGAAGAGTGAAGGAAATAGGCGCAAGGTCGCCGTCCTTCCCGAAGGAAAGTTCATATCCGAGCGGCTGGAAGGCACATTTTTTCATGTGGTCGGCCAGCACGCCGATTGCCGTCCGCACCGCATTTTTAAGACGCACGAAAAGATGCGCAAACCGCGCCGAGTTCTCTATCATATAGGCGCTGAGTCGTCGGTCCAAAAGCGGGACAATGCTTTCAAATTCCTTATCTATATATGCCTCGTCCACATCCTGCCACCGCACGCCTCTTTCTCGGAGTCGCCTGGAAAAAACATCGAGAAAATCGTGCAAAAACCGGCCGGCATCCGTAGCGCCCGGCTGCATGATTTTTCGTTCTTTTGCACCTAATATATAATACGCATAATAGGAAAACGGACACGCTGCCAGCTTTTCAAGGCGCGTCACGCTGCTTGTCATAGTATTGCCCATAAAGGCACGAATCGTTTCTCGGGACAAAGTGCGCGCCTGGTTTTGATGTGCCATAGCGGAAATAGCCGCCTTTGTTTTCTCTGGCAGGTTTTCCAAAAGCCAGCCGTAGGCCGCCAGCATTTTCTCCCCCGCCTTACCGCTTCGTAAATCGTGCGCAAGATATTGGAGGGTAATTTCCGGAACAGAAATTTTATCTTCCTCCGAAAGGCCGAGAAGCAGACTTTTGGTAGGCACTTTCGGAAAAATTTCCAAAACTCTCTGGTATATGCGCGAGGGGTGCTGCGCATTCCCTTCCATGCTTGCAGCAGGGAAGCTGAAGGACAAATGGGAAGAAGGAATGGTTATACATTTATAAATTAAATGCTCCTCTTCCAAGCGCGCCCGACCTTCGGTATCCACAAAGGCAAGCCCGTATTCCGCGAGCATTCTCCGCTCTGTGCCGTTTAAAAGCCCGCCGCGTTCCGGTGCGGCAGGAAAAACGCCATCCTGCGTACCCAGCACAAACAGCGCTTTTACCTCATAGCCTTTTATACGGTCAATACTTCCTACCGAAACGCCATCCTGCGCAGCGGGAATAATGCCGGTTTCCACATCACCAAGGGCCGTTTTCAGCACCTCGTACAGGCGTCGGATACTGATGTTTTTATCCCCGAACGCATCGCAAACGCCATCTAAGGCATCGATAAAATCATTATATACGCCTCTGTACTCGGCAGCCGTGGGATATTCACCGTTCTTTTCAAAAAGACGCGAAAGCGCACCCACCCGACGCGGCACCTGCATTTCTTCTAAAAAGGTGTACAGCGCCTCACATTTTCCGGCTGCCGTTTTCTGCGCCTTCAGATTCTCCTCCAGGCGGCAAAGCGGGGTGACAATTTTGCGACGGGTGGCATCAGCAATCGCCTGCAGCTCTGTTTCCTCCGGCGTTTCCCGTTCGGCATAAACCGACATGCGCACATTCCATTTTTCCTCGCTTTTCCATGTATCGCCGCGTATGCCGGTTGCCAGCACATAATTTTCAAGCGCGTCTATCGTTTCGGCCGGTATACGCAAAAAGCCGGATTTAATGTAACGAAACATCGTTTCATAAGTGTAACCCTTTGTAATCAGTTCCAGCGCAGAAAGGATAAAAACAGTAAAGGGATGCTCCACGATATGGATAGTTCTGTCCATAAAAAAGGGTATGCCATAGCCGGGCAAAATAGCCGCCAGATACCTTTCGTAATCACCAGTATTTCGCACCGCAATCGCAATATCACGATATAAATACCCCTTTTCGCGGCAAAGCCGTAAAATCTGCACAGCTGTATGGTGCACTTCCCCCAGAGGGTTTTGTGCCGCAACTAAGGAAAGCCCCTCGGGCACTCCGTTATAAACAGAAGTCGGATAAGTAAAATAAGCATTTTCCAGAAACTGAAGTGCCGGTGCGGCCGGACGCGGACGCGACAGTATAACGGGGGCTTCTATAGTGGCTCCGGCCTCCTTCGCGATATAGAGGAGCCGGTTTGCCATTTTGGCATGCAAAACAAAGGGCGGCAATTTTTCCTCCCCGGGAGAAAAGCAAAGCGTAACTGTCACACGGATACCGGCTCTTAAAATAGCTTCTATAGCGGCGAACTCCGAGGCGTCAAAGCCGTCAAATCTATCTAAATAAATTTCGGTATCACCCAGCACATTTTCCTTCGTTATCGCGGCCGCAAAATGGTATAAATCATCATCGCCGTCTGAAAATCTGTCTTCTATTGCGCTACTATATTCCTGAAACAACAGCGCAACATCCAAAAGCTTCTTTTCGAGTTTTGGAAGCGAGGCGGCAGCCTCACGGAGCTCCTCCGGTGTAATAAGATAACGCTTCATCTCGCTAAAAAGCTTCCCGAGTGCGCTCGCCGCCCCCTGCCCCTTACAAAGAGTTTGCAGTACGGTAAGCTTTTTCGCGTTGTCGATTAAGATTTTCTGTAGCAGAATGGATTTTGTGCGTGCAGAAAGGCGTGGCAAAGCCGCCCCCGCCGTTTCTGCCAAAACGCGGGCAGCCAGCCTTTTGAGGCTAAGCACCTCCACACCGCCAAGGCCATGCACATTTACAAGGCTGCAAATTCGCTTTTCAGCCGTAAAGGTATACTGCTCCGGCGTGATGAAGTATACATGCTTCTCGCTTGCCAGCGCCTCGCGAATACAAAGGCTTGTTTTTCCACTTCCGATTTTCCCGTAAATCAGTCTAAGCGACATATCGCCTCTCCTTGCAAATTCCAGGTTTTCGTTTCCGTAATTTTCACATCGACAAAATGGCCGCACCAGGAAGGTTCTCCCGCAAAATTTACAATTTTGCCGCCTTCCGTACGCCCTGTCATTTTATCCTTGTCGGTTTTGCTTTCTCCTTCGCATAAAACACGCATTGTCCTTCCGAGGAGTTCCTGGTTCTTCTCAAAAGATATGCGGTTTTGCACCGCCAGAAGGCGGTCAAAGTTCCTCTTTTTCTCCTCTTCGGAGAGAACATCGGCCATCTTCTCCGCCGGCGTCCCCTTGCGTGGTGAAAAGATAAAGGAGAAAATAGCATCATAGCGCACTTCCTCGAGGAGAGATAAAGTGTCTTCAAATTCCGCGTTGGTTTCACCGGGAAATCCAATGATAATGTCGGTAGTAATGGCAATATCCGGCATCAGCTTGCGTGCCTTTTGCACGATAGAAAGATACTTTTCGCGGGTATAACGACGGTTCATGCTCTCCAGAACGCGATTATTGCCCGACTGCACAGGAAGGTGCAGGCATTTGCAGATATTTTCGCGCTCGGCCATTACCCTAAGGACAGCCGGATGCAAATCCTTTGGGTGTGAAGTCATAAAGCGTATACGGGGAATTCCCGTGTCGCTCACCTTCTCTAAAAGGCGCGCAAATTCCTCACCGCCGCCCTGATAGGAGTTTACATTTTGCCCAAGCAGCATAATCTCCTTGTAGCCGTCCTCGCGAAGAGCCCGCACCTCTTCCAAAATATCGGCCATATCCCGGCTTCGTTCACGCCCCCTTACATACGGCACGATGCAATAGGTACAAAAATTATTACACCCGTACATTACGGGAACACCGGTTTTAAAAGAAGAGGCTCGCATGGTCGGCAACCGCTCAGGCGTGGTGTTTTCATCATATTCCGTATCAAAAACACGCCTGTTTTCCGTCAAATGCTGAAATAACAGGCGTGGTAATGCCGCAATATTGTTGGCGCCGAATACAATATCTACATGACGATATGTCTTTTTAAGACTTTCTATCACATGTTCTTCCCCCGTCATGCAGCCGGACATCGCGACTACAAGCGCCGGGTTCTTTTCTTTATAATGCTTAAAAACACCAATAGCGCCAAAGGTTTTCTTTTCCGCATTTTCCCTTATGGCGCATGTGTTCAATAGTACAAAATCAGCTTCCTCCGGCTCCTCTGTGATGCTGTATCCCATATCCGAAAGAAGTCCTTTTAATTTTTCTCCGTCATTTTCATTCAGCTGACAACCGAATGTGCGGACATAGGCCTTTTTTTGCCCGATAATCCGCCTGACTTCCGCAATATAATTCATATTGTTATTTCTCTCCTGCCATCCATAGCACGCGCCAGCGTAATCTCGTCCGTATATTCCAAATCTCCGCCTACCGGAATACCGTGCGCAATGCGTGTGATAGTTACCCCGAACGGCTTTAAAAGCCTGGCAATATAAAGGGCGGTAGCCTCGCCCTCTACACTCGGATTCGTTGCCATAATGACTTCCTCTGCATGCCCTGCGGCAACGCGCTCCAAAAGCTCCTTGATTTTAATATCGTCCGGCCCTATGCCGTCTATCGGGGAAATGGCGCCGTGCAGAACATGGTACACGCCGAAAAACTCGTGCGTCTTTTCCATGGCCTCCACATCCTTAGGACTTTCCACCACGCAAATTACCTTGTCGTTTCGTTTTGCATCCTGACAAATCCGGCAAGGCTGTGTATCCGTGTAGCTCTGGCAGCGCTGACAAAGGCAGATGTTTTCTTTGACATCCCGGATGGCTGCGACCAGCGCCTCGGTATCTTTTTGGGAAAGCGACATGACATGAAACGCCAGCCGCGCGGCAGATTTTCTGCCGACACCGGGCATTTTGGCGAAGGTATCAATTAAATTCGCTATCGGCGGTGCGTACATATATGTTTCCTCTTTTCTTTAGAAAAGTCCCGGTATATTCATACCACCGGTAAGCTTGCTCATTTCCGAAGAGGCTAATGCCTCGGCCTTGCGCATGCCTTCGTTAACCGCTGCCAGAATTAAATCCTCCAGCATTTCCACATCATCAGGGTCCACCGCTTCCGGCTTTATGCTGATTTTTACCAGTTCCTTCTTTCCGCTCACCACAGCGGTTACACTACCGCCGCCCACGCTGGCTTCGACCGTTTTTTGCTCCAGCTCCTCCTGCATACGAAGCATGTCCTGCTGCATTTTCTGCGCTTGCTTAATCATATTTCCCATATTGCCGCCGGGCATACCCGGCATTCTCGGAAATCCACCTTTTGCCATTTTCTTATCCTCCTTTAAAAGTTCTCCAGCGAAAGAAGCGGGTCCTCTGTCCTTTTTCTTTCCCTTATCATAACTGCCAATTCTATATCGGCAGAAATCCCTGCTTTTTCCACAAGTGCCTTCTTCAGCGCCGCAAGGCTTTCGCCCTCCAGCATACCGCGCGCCGCCTTCATAGAATCCTCATTCGGGAACAGAAGGCAAAGTCTGCCGTTTCGGTCCTCTGCGCCCGATATGCTTTCCAGCACCATAATAACCTGCAGATGGTTGTTTTTCATACAAAACGCACCTACGGCATCCTTGTTTTTCAGAAAAGCCTCCGCCATGCCGTCCGCCTTCTGCGCTTCGGCCGGCTCCTTCACTATCATTTCCTTCTTCTTTTCCTTCGGCTTTTCCTGTTCTTCCTGCTTTTTCGTCTGCACGGCGAAATTCCCGTTTTTTATCAGCTCTTCCAGCTGACCAAGCCTTGCCGAAAGTGCCTCCGCCCCTTCTCCCAAGACCGGATTTATCATCTTGATAAGCGCAATTTCAAACGCAACGCGTGCATCCGTCAGATGCCGCATTTTCGCCGTTGTGTCCACCGCCGTTTCCAGGCAGAATATAAGATGCTCGGCCGAGATTTTCTGTGCCAGCCCCAAAAGCTCCTCCGCCGCCTCTTCCGTAATATCCAGTATCTTCGCCGGCTCGGGAACATAGCGGCACATCATAAGGTTTCGGATATATTTTGTAAAATCCTCCGAAAGGCGCAAAAACGATTTGCCCTCCTCGGCATAATCCGACAAAACGCGTATGGCTTTTTCCGTATTCTTCTCAGCGATGGAGGCCGCCAGTTTATATAAAACCTCGGCATCGGTTGTGCCGATAAAATCCGCAATGTCCTCGTATTTTAATGTATTGCCCCCTATGGCCATACATTGGTCGAGAAGGCTCAAAGCATCGCGCATTGACCCGTCGGCCCTCTCCGCCATCAGGCGGATACCGCGTTCCTCCGCGGTAAAGCCGTCCGCCGCCAGAATTTTCTGCAGCTGCATTTCAATGTCGGGCGTGCGTATTCTTTTGAAATCAAACCGCTGACAACGCGATAAAATCGTGTCCGGAACCTTATGTGCCTCCGTTGTGGCTAAAATAAAATGTACATGCTTTGGCGGTTCCTCCAGTATTTTCAAAAGTGCATTAAAGGCGCTCTGGGAAAGCATATGCACTTCGTCGATAATATAAATCTTGTTCTTCAGCCTTGTTCCTTCAAAGCGCGCCTCTTCGCGCAAATCACGGATGCTGTCTACACCGTTGTTGCTGGCGGCGTCAATCTCGGTAATATCCAAAATTTTGCCTTCCAGAATACCGCGGCAGTTTTCGCACGCATTACACGGATTTCCGTTTTCCGGCGCAAGGCAATTCATGGCACGGCTGAGTATGCGTGCTGTTGAGGTTTTCCCTGTGCCGCGCGTTCCGCAAAACAGATAGGCATGGCCAACACGCCCGCTTTTCATTTCATTTTTCAGGGTATTGGTTATGTGCGATTGCCCGACTACATCATCGAATGTAAGTGGCCGCCATGTCCGATAAAGCGCCGTATAGCTCATGCGCATCCTCCTTGCCTTTTGTTCATAAAAAAAGCCGTACGCCCCTTCTTCGCAGCTGCTTCTATATGTGGTATTTTTGCAGCCAACTGTTGTCAGGCGACCTCACGGCACACACAAATTACCGCTTATCGCTGCTTGGTTCCCCACCTGACGAGGTTCACGGGTTCGTGTCGCGTAAGACCTGACCGTAATCATCGCTTACAAAAGCCAACCATACAAAAATAGTCCTCTGAAAGGGCATCATCCCCGCTATAGCGGATTGCGGGTACAGGGCACCGCTAACTCCCCGACTTGTACGACATACTTATTATATACGATTTCTGCCAGAAATTCAATAGCAAAATATAATTTTTTTATCTTTTTATCAGAACAAAAAATAAACACCTACCCTTCATGGATAGATGTTTATCTTTGTTGTCCGTACAACTTTGTCTTTCCTACTGTCGCGACAATTTGACGGCGGTCGCCAGCGCGACCTGCATCATGTTGGTAAAGGCATTTTGGCGCTCTGCCGGCGTGGTTTCCTCCCCTGTTGTCAAAAGGTCGGAAATCGTCAGGATACAAGCTGCCTTTTTCCCCAGTACATTGGCATTATGGAACAGGGCAAAGCTCTCCATCTCCACACATTCGCAGCCATGCTTTTTGTAAATCTCCCGAAAGCCCTCCACCGTCTTTTCCGCATAAAACACATCGCTCGAATGTACCTTCACCGGTATTGTCGGGATGTTTTTTTCTTCCGCCGCTTCCCTTATGACGGCATTGAGTTCCGCGTGCGGATACATCTCGTCCGCCTCGCATCCGTTTTGTGCCTTGGCAAAGGTGGATTTACTCCATGCACTTTCGGCCAGAACTACATCGTACAGCCGAAGCCTTGGACTGTAGGCACCCGCAGAGCCGATACGAATAATGTTCTCCACCCCATATTCCTTGTATAGCTCGTAGGAATAAATCCCAATCGACGGCATGCCCATACCGCTTGCCATTACCGTAACCGGCACGCCTTCATATTCTCCCGTAAAACCATACATATTCCGCACATCATTGATAAGCCGCGCCTCTTTTAAAAAGTTTTCGGCCACAAATTTTGCCCGCAGCGGGTCTCCCGGCATCAAAACGGTCTTGGCTATTTCGCCCGGCATGGCTCTGTTATGCGCTGTTCCCACAAGAAACTCCCCCTTCTCCATTCTTATATAACCAAAAAGCACGAAACAATCCAAAATAGATTGCACCATGCTTTTCTCTGTTTATTCTTCCTCCGCGGGAGGCTTTTCAAACGAGATGCGTCCGATTTTTGCACCTCTGCACTCATCTATTAAAACTCTGGCGGCCCGTTCCGTATCCGCTTCGCCGCCGGAAATGCGAAAATTCCGCCGGATAGCAACGGCACAAAGAAGGTCATACCCGTCCTTTTCCGTCGCATCTTCTATGCCGTAGCGTGCCATAAGAGCCTCCGGATAATTATCCCGGAGGAAAAGCAGCAGGGCACACGCCAGCTCCTCTAAATCCAGAACCTCGTCTTTTATCGCGCCGGTAAAGGCCAGATGCAAGCCTTCGTTTTCCCCCTCAAACTTCTGCCAGAGCATACCGGGCGTATCTAAAAGCTCGTATCCGTTTCGCAGCGTTACCCATTGTTTGCCGGTCGTAACACCGGGCCGGTCACCCGTTTTGGCACTGGCCCGTCCGGAAAGATTATTAATAAAGGTGGACTTTCCGACATTTGGAATACCGGTAATCATCATGCGGACAGGGCGGCCCCCCATGTTTTTCTCGGCCCGCCTTTTCAGAAGGTCACAAAGAGCCTCTTCCACGCCGCCTATCACGGCTTTCCAAATCTTTTCATCCCGACTATTGACAAAAACAACGCTTTGCCCCTTTGCAGCGTAATATTTTTTCCAGCTTGCGTTCACAGCCGCATCGGCAAGGTCTGCCTTGTTCAGCACCAAAACGCGCGGCTTATTGCCGAGAAGCTTGTTAAGATAAGGGTTACGGCTGGAAAACGGTATACGCGCATCTGCAATTTCCACCACCACATCCGTAAGCTTTAAGTTCTCGGTGATGAGCCTCGCCGTTTTTGCCATATGCCCCGGAAACCACTGTATCTGCATTACGGTTTACCTATTTCCTTTACCGGCCAAAAGCGGAATACCGCCTCGCCCATCACATGGTCGTAAGGGATAAATCCTACCGTCGTATCCCGACTATCCTTACTGTTCGGTCGGTTATCGCCCATAACAAAAACATGATTTTCCGGAACAACATACTTTCCTACGCCAACATTGCCGGCGTAAAATTCCGAGCTTATATAGGTTTCTTTCTGTAATTCACCATTTATCGTCAGCATAACATCTCCAAGGCCGCCTATGGCAAATTCCAGTACATCCCCGGGCATACCGATAATCCGCTTGATGTACGGGGCTTTGCTGCCATTATTAGGGTCCACTACTACAATATCGCCTCTTTGCGGCTCGTATCCAAGGCGAATCATCACGAGACGGTCACCACTTGTCAGAGTGGGTTCCATAGACGCGCCGTCTACCCGAACCATGCTGAACACAAAATTCCGTAGAACCATCGTGATAGCTACCGCAACCACGATGCAGATAATCCATTCCAGAATTTCTCTTCCTACGCTCTTTTTTTCCTGCACATCGTTCATATATCTTCCCTCCCGGTAACGAAAAAGGGACACGATGGTCCCTTTTTGCTTGTACTATAAGCGTTCTTTAACCTTGGCCGCCTTGCCCACTCTGCCACGCAGGTAGTAAAGCTTAGCGCGACGAACCTTACCATGACGAATAACATCAATCTTGTCAATGTTCGGCGAATGGAGGGGGAAAATCTTTTCCACACCTACGCCGGAAGCAATTCGTCTTACTGTTATGGTTTCGCTGATGCCACCATTTTTGCGGGCAATCAGTGTACCTTCAAACATCTGAATTCTTTCCTTGTTTCCTTCTTTGACCTTCAGGTGCAGGCGAATGGTATCGCCGATTTCGAGCTTAGGCAGGTCAGTCCGCAGCTGCTCATTGGTAATGGCGCGAATGGTATCCATTATTTTTCCTCTCTTTCTTTAGGCATTCATGGACATACTATCTATCTGTTCACAGAGGAATACCCATAATTACAATTCGGTATTATAGCACATCTTTTTTGGAAATGCAAGGGTTTTTTGAAAAAATGTGAAAAATATTCTTTCCTGCTTCTCCCCGGCATATAAAAAGAAAAGGAGGTGCTGTATGAAAGAATGGATTTTGGAAGCAAACGAGGCTTGTCTTTCTTTTTTATGGGGACCGTATATGCTGGGTCTGTTTTTATTTGTCGGTCTTCTCTTTACCATAGGAACCGGCTTTTTCCAATTCAGACATATCCCGCTTTGGCTCCGCTATACCTTTTGCGCTCTTTTTAAAAAAGAAAAAAACGCACCCGGCAGCATTTCCCAGCTGCAGACACTCTCTACCGCTCTCGCCGCCACCGTTGGCACCGGTAATATCACAGGGGTTGCCGCGGCACTCGTCACAGGCGGTCCCGGCGCCATCTTCTGGATGTGGGTTTCGGCTGCACTCGGCATGATGACGGCCTATGCGGAAAATGTACTGAGTATTTTATATCGCTACAGGGATAAAGAAGGAAATTTTGTGGGAGGCGCCATGGTCTATATGGAAAAAGGGCTACATTCCAGGCTCTTCGCCATTCTCTTCTCCCTTTTTTGTATTTTTGCCTCGTTCGGGATGGGAAATATGGCACAGATGCATTCAGTTTCTACGGCCCTTGCCGACGGCTTTGGCGTTCCGCCTCTTGTAACCGCCATTTTGGGTTCCCTTATTCTGGCGTTGATTATCTCCGGCGGTCTTCGGCGAATAGCCGGGGTGACAGAGCGCCTCGTGCCGTTTATGGTTATACTATATTTCATAGGAAGCGGAATTTGCCTGTACACACAGGCAGAACATATTTTACCATCGCTTTGTCTGATTATCCGCTCCGCCTTCGGGGCGCGCGCGGCCGCCGGGGGCATAATGGGATATAGCGTTTTAACCGCCATGCGCACCGGTATATCCCGCGGTGTTTTTTCCAATGAAGCCGGTCTTGGAAGCAGTGCGGCCGTCCATGCCGCTTCTTCTGTGCGTGAGCCGGTCATACAAGGAATGTGGGGAATTTTTGAAGTGTTTATCGACACCATTGTTGTCTGTACCATAACGGCTCTTGTTATTCTCACCTCGGGTGTATATACGCCCTCCCCCTTTTCTGCCGAAATGCTTACCGGCGTTTCCCTTACTGCAGCGGCGTATGCGACAAGTCTTGGCGAAATCGGTACCTGTTTTATTTCTCTTTCCATCGTCTTCTTTGCCTTCGCTACGGCAATGGGCTGGAGTTTTTTCGGCCAGCGGAGTGTTTCCTACTTATTTGGTACGCGTGCTGTTCCCCTGTACAAAGCACTGTTTGTCCTGTTTGCCGCCATCGGCTCCCTTGCCAGTATGGAACTTGTATGGGGGCTTTCCGATACCTTCAATGCGCTGATGGCCGTTCCGAATCTGATAACCCTTCTTTTCTTGTCGGGAAAGGTCTTCCAGGAAACGCGCCGGTTTTTAAACGGACCACACCCCAGCCTTTAACATTGTTTTTTTCTTATTCTTCCAAAACGCGAGAAAAACGAGGTTGGTATTTGAAAAAAATTAGGAATTCTTTTCTTTAAACTTGAAAAAATGTCTTTTTTGAGAATTTTGATTGACAATCCGATTTTTATGTAGGATAATGAATATAGAGGTGATTTAGGTAATGAACTCCAAACTGGAAACATTTAAACAAAACATGAAAGGCAAGCGGGTTGTGGTTCTCGGTATCGGCGTGAGCAACAAACCCTTAATACAGATGCTTCTTTCCTGGGGCGCCATCGTTACCGCCTGCGATAAAAATGACGAGCTTACACCGGAACTGGTGTCCCTTATGCGCATGGGCGCCAAATTTAGTCTGGGTGAAAAATATCTGGATAATTTGGATTGCGACCTTCTGATTCGTACACCCGGTATGCGTCCTGATTTACCGCAAATTCAGGCTGCTAAAAAGCGCGGCGCAAAGATTACGAGTGAAATGGAATTGTTTTTTGACCTGTGCCCCTGCAAAATTATCGGTGTTACGGGCAGCGACGGCAAAACAACAACCTCCACGCTGATTTACAACCTTTTAAAAAAGGAAGGATATACAGTACATTTAGGCGGCAATATCGGCATCCCGCTGTTGCCGAAAATTGAATCCATTGAAAAAGGGCAATATGCCGTTGTGGAGCTTTCCAGCTTTCAACTGCAAACGATGAAAAAAAGTCCGCATATCTCTGTCGTCACCAATGTATCCCCTAACCATCTGGATATTCACAAATCCATGGAGGAATACATTGAAGCAAAGAAAAATATTTTTCTCCACCAAACAAAAACAGGAAGACTTGTTATAAATGCAGACAATGAAATTACGGCCGCTTTTGGGGAAGAAGCCCCCGGCAATGTTGTTTCGTTCAGCCGGCAAGTGGAAACGGCTGCCGTTTCTCTGCAAAATGGCAAAATTTATATGGAAGATACGCCCATTGTGGATACCGAAGAAATCATTTTGCCCGGTATGCACAATGTAGAAAACTACATGGCCGCGATTGCCGCCGTACAAAAGCTGGTAAAACCCGCAACTATCCGCAAGGTTGCCAAAAGCTTTGCCGGCGTGGAGCATCGCATTGAATATGTGCGCGAGGTTGACGGTGTGAAATTTTATAATGATTCCATTGCCTCCAGCCCCACACGCGCCCGTGCCGGCCTGCATTCCTTTGAGCAGAAGGTAATTTTAATTGCCGGCGGATATGACAAGCGCATACCCTTTGACCAATTCGGACATGATATCAAGGCAAGAGTGAAGCGCCTATACCTCATCGGTGCCACCGCCTCCAAAATCAAGGATGCGGTTTTGCGTGCGTATGACGGCCGAAAGCCTTTACCTATTTTCATCTACCGAACCCTGGAGCAAGCCGTGAAAGAGGCTTATATGGGCGCGGAGGCCGGCGATATTGTTATTCTCTCCCCTGCCTGCGCCAGCTTTGATATGTTTAAAAACTTTGAAGAACGCGGCAAGCGTTATAAGGAGCTTGTAAAAAGCTTATGAGAAACCTACTTGAAATTCTTACAGCCGCGCCCGGTGTTTCCGGGCGCGAAAACGGTGCGGCAGAGACATTCTCCGCACTTTTAATGCCTTATACAGAAAATATCCGGCGCGACGCCCTGGGGAATGTAATCGCGTACCGGCATGGCTTTGACGAGAAGAAAAAGACGCTTATGCTGGAAGCGCACATGGACAAAATCGGCCTTATGGTACGGCACATTACGAAGGAAGGTTTTCTTCTTGTTTCTCCTATCGGCGGGCTGGATACGAAAATTCTGCCGGCAGGTGCCGTCCGTCTTTTCGGAAAAAAGACGCTGCACGGCGTTATCTGTGCCATACCGCCGCATATTGCCAAAAATGACAAGGCGCCGGACATGGACATGCTTTGTGTGGACACCGGCCTTTCTCCTGACGCGCTTTCCTCTCTTGTGGAGGTCGGGGATGTTATGGAATTTATGACGGAGTTTACGCCCCTTTGCGGTCACATGGCCGCCGGTGGTGCGATGGATGACCGCGCTGGGCTTGCCGTTATCATACGCACACTCCGGCTTCTTGAAAACGAGGAGCTTCCCTTTAATTTGGCATTGGTAGGCGCCGTACAGGAGGAAGTGGGACTTCGCGGTGCGGGTACCGCGGCATATCAGATAAATCCCTTTGCCGCAATTTGCATTGATGTTTGCCACGGCGATACCCCGGATAGCTCGCGGGATACCTTTCCTTTAGGGAAAGGCCCTGTCATCACCATCGGCCCGAATGTGCAGCGTGCAGTTTCTGACCGCCTTTTTCGCGTGGCCAAAGAGATGGACATCCCATACCAGACGGATGTGGATGGCGGTTGTACGGGAACGGACGCGTGGCCTGTGCAGGTAACGGGGCGCGGCATTTATACGGGGCTTCTCTCCCTTCCCCTTCGCTATATGCACACAGGCTACGAGGTTCTGGATATACGCGATGCAGAAAACACGGCGCAATTACTTGCGGCTATGATAAAAGACTTAGGAAAGCAGGGTGAGTTATGCTTTTAAAAGAGTTATGCGGAGCTTCGGGTGTTTCCGGCGATGAATGGGAAATCCGCGATGTAATTGCCTCGCATCTGAAAGGTTGCGAAGTTGTGGTGGACGCCATGGGCAATCTTCTGGCTACCCGCCGCGGCGGAAAGGGCCGGAAAATTCTGCTTGCCGCACACATGGACGAGGTTGGCCTTATTATTTCCGGCATAGATGACAACGGATTTTTACGGTTTAAAACCATCGGCGGTATCAATACCGATGTTCTGCTCGGCAAGAAGGTGTATATCGGGCAGAAAAAGGTTCCGGGCATTGTGGGCATTTGTGCGGTCCATCTGCAAAGCAAGACACAAAGAGCGGAGGCCGTCGAGGAAAAAGACATGTATATTGACATCGGTGCTTTAAGCCGCGAAGAAGCCGAAAGCGCCGTTTCCCTCGGCGATACCGCCGTGTTTCCCCCGCATTTTGAAGAGTTTGGCGATAATCTCATCGATGCGCGCGCCATTGACGACAGGGCCGGCTGTGCGGTTTTGATAAATCTTCTTAAAAAGCAATATGATGATATTCATCTTTGCTGCGCTTTTACGGCGCAAGAAGAAGTGGGTACGCGCGGCGCACAGGCCGCGGCCGAGTATTTTCGGCCTGATTTGGCCGTGGTGGTGGAATCTACTTTTTGCTCTGATATTTTTCCTACGGACTATACAGGACATATTACCACCTTAGGCAAAGGCCCTGCCCTTACCTTTATGGACAGAACGGCCACGCCGGACAAAGCGTTGGTTTCTTCCCTGTCGCTGACGGCAAAACTGCACAAAATCCCTTGGCAGTATAAGCGTACGGCTGGCGGCGGAACGGATGCGGGAGTGATTTCCCGCGCGGTAGAAGGCGTCCCGACAGCCATCCTGGCTCTGCCCTGCCGAAACCTCCACTCCCCCTCGTGTGTAATTTCCAAAGATGACTATGAAAATTTGGAGAAGCTTCTGGATGTATGGCTGAAAACCGCCGCAGCTTCCCAGCTATAAGGAGATTGTTTATGCTATCCATACTCCGCGCACTTGCGCTTACCCCAGCCCCCTCCGGCTGCGAAACAAAAATTTGTGAAAAAATTAAATCTTACCTACCGGGCCTCGAAATGCAGGTGGACACACACGGCTCACTCCTGGTCCACAAGGCCGGCGAAGGGGATGGGACTATCATTCTGACGGCTATGGACACGCCCTGTCTGTATGTTACCTGTCCCGAAGGCGGCTTTTCCCGTTTCTCTGCGGTAGGCGGCTTAAAGCCCTCCGACGGCATGGCCGTACAATGCCAGGGGGATATCCTCGGCGTTATCGGCACAGATGAAAAGGGGCAATTTCTGGACACCGGCGCAAACAAGCTGGAAACAGGGCAGTGGGCCGTTTTGCTCCCCTCTCTTCATGTGATAGATGCCGATAAGGTTGCAGGCGCCTCCATCGGCCAATATGCCGCCATGACGGCCGTTCTTTCGGCTATATTACAGGAAACAAAACAGGATGCGTGGTTTGTGTTTGCTACGAAAAGCCACATCCGTCAGCTTTCTCCTGCCTTCATGCAGAAGCTGTCCGCTAAAAAGCTTATTTCCGTAGAGGTAAGTGCTGCCAATGATGCACCGGCCGAAAAAACAATTTTCGCCTCTTTAGGCAACGGCACAACGCTTCGCGTTAAAGACGAGGGTATGCTTTCTTCGACTTCCCTTCTCGAGGAGCTTGCCGCCACTCCTTTTAAAACCTACAAGGAGGTAAGCACCTTGCGTGGCACCGGCGGTCCTGTGCAAAAGGCATACGGCGGCATTGAAAGCGCCGCAATCGGCATCCCGGTTCGCTACAAGGGTTGCCCGAATGAAATGGTTTCCCTTTCGGACATTCAGAACACCATAAATATATTACTGTATCTGCTGCAATAAAAAAGGAGCTGTAAAAATCTTATTTTTTACAGCCCCTTTTTTTGCCCCTTTGGGCAAACCTTCATACACACACCGCAAACGGCACCTCTGCCGATATGCTGAAATTTCTCCTTCATATAATTACTGCATGCCCTGGCATCGAAAATATCTTCTCTTTCCATGCCCTCCTCAAAATTTACATTATGGATGGCCAGCGCGCCGCAAGCCTTGGCGCACTTTTGGCAATCGCCGCACAAAGAGCGCTGCGGCAGACAGACGGTTTCAAGCGGTGCATCGGTAAACACCGTTCCCAGCCGCACACGCGGTCCCCATTCGTGCGATATAAAAAGAGCACTTTTCCCAATATACCCAAGTCCGGCCCGAACGGCCGCTTTTTTGTGTGAAAAAATCCCGGCAAGACCATCGGTGGATTGGCTGGCCGGAATGGCCGCCGCCCCATATCCTTTGTGCTGCAGCGCCATAACCAACTGATGGGATATGGAATCTATATGGGTATTCATCGTTCGATAATGATGAAAATAGGTTTTGGTCGGGGCATCTGTTATCTGGTCTACCACCGCGTCCGACAGATGAAAAACCATGGAAATTGCATTTTCCAATCCCCCAAACGGGGTATCGGTATTTTTAGAAAAGCCAACGCCGGAAACAAAGCGTTCTTCTAAAAACCTTTGCCAAATCGTATTCATCTGTTTCCCTCCTCTTGCCTTCGCTTTTATGTGTTTTATAGTATCGGAATTCTGCTTTTTTGTCAATATCTTTCCATAAATTTGCTTTTTTGCAAATTAATTCTTTACATGCTTCGATTTTTTTAGTAAAATATATGGGTGAGGTGAATTTATGGATATTCATGCTTTGCGAAAGCTATTGCATCATCATAATTACTTATACTATGTCAAGGATGCGCCCGAAATCAGCGATTTTGAATATGACAGGCTACTTCGACAGCTGGAGGATATGGAAAATGAGAACCCTTCCCTGATTACGCCGGACTCTCCCACGCAGCGCGTCGGCGGTGCACCGCTTGACAGTTTTTCGCCGGTTACCCACACCGTCCCTATGGAAAGCCTGGCCGATGTCTTCAGCCGCGAGGAGCTTTTTGCCTTTGATGAAAGGGTACGGAGTGCTATTCCCTCACCCGTCTATACCGTGGAGCCGAAAATAGATGGTCTTTCGGTTTCTCTTGAATATCGTGACGGTGTGTTTTTCCGCGGTTCCACCCGCGGTGATGGCAAAGTGGGCGAGGATGTTACCCAGAACCTGAAAACTATCCGCAGTATTCCACTTTGCCTGCATGAGCCCATACCCTATTTAGAAGTGCGCGGGGAAGTTTTTATGCCCAAAAAAGCATTTGAAGCTTTAAATCGGGAAAGGGAGCTTACCGGTGAACCTCTTTTTGCCAATCCGCGAAACGCGGCAGCCGGAAGTCTAAGGCAGCTGGACCCCTCGATAGCCGCCTCCCGTGGCCTTGATATCTACATTTTCAACATACAGGCAGCAGAAGGCATTTCACCTTCCACACACAGCGAAGGGCTTGCCCTTTTGCGTGCGCTCGGATTTAAGGTGGTAGATACGAAGCCTGCGGTTGACACGATGGAAGCCGTCTGGGATATCATTTCCGGCATAGGGGAAAACCGCGGCGCACTCCCCTGTGATATTGACGGTGCCGTTGTAAAGCTTGACGACCTTGGGGACCGTCTGCAGCTTGGCAGCACCTCCAAATACCCCAAATGGGCCGTAGCTTATAAGTTTCCGGCAGAGCAGCAGGAAACTACACTCCTTGATATTGTCGTGCAAATCGGGCGAACCGGCGCGGCTACGCCAAATGCCGTCCTGAGTCCCGTTCGCATTGCCGGCTCCACCGTAAGCCGTGCCACATTACACAATATAGATTTTATTCACGATAAGGATATCCGGATTGGCGACCGCGTTGTGGTGCAAAAGGCCGGGGATATCATTCCGGCAGTTGTATGCTCGCTCCCATCCGGTCGGTCAGGCAAGGAAACGCCGTTTTCTATGCCGACGGCTTGCCCCGTCTGCGGTGCGCCCCTTGTCCGCGAAGAAAACGAGGCGGCCTATCGGTGCAGCGGCGACCGTTGTGATGCCCAGAAGGCGCGCGGCATTATCCACTTTGCCAGCCGCGATGCGATGGACATTGAGGGCCTTGGTCCTGCCATGACGGATAAGCTTCAAGGGGCCGGCTGTATTTCTACCTTTGCAGATTTATACACGCTGAAACCCGAAAATATAAAGGAGCTGGAGGGCATGGGCGACAAAAGCGCGGAGAATTTAATTGCCGCGATTGAAGGCTCTAAAAAGCGCGGCCTCGCTTCCCTTCTCTTCGGTCTTGGCATTCGCCATGTCGGCAAGCGCGCCGCTACCATTTTGGCTACCCATTTTAAAAGTCTGGACGCACTTTTGGCGGCAACGCAGGCGGAGATTAGCAGCATATACGAAATCGGCGAAAAAATGGCCGAGAGTATTGTTTCCTATTTTGCGGACGAAAAGGTACAGGATATCGTAGAAAAGCTCCGCGAGGCCGGCGTTGTTATGACGGAAGAAACAAAAGAGCGCGGCACCCTGTTTGCCGGCAAAACCTTTGTGCTGACCGGCACCTTGCCCACACTTTCGCGTGCGGAGGCTTCTGCCATGATTGAGGCTGAAGGCGGACGCGTTTCCGGCAGCGTTTCCGGGAAAACGGATTTTGTTCTGTTTGGCGAAGAGGCCGGTTCAAAGCTTGAAAAAGCAAAGGCGCTCGGCATTCCGCTTTTAGACGAGGCCGCCTTTATGAATTTACTGGGGAGGAACTGAGTTTTGCAACGAGTATTAAGCTATGTGCGGCGTGCGGTGGAAGATTACAATATGATTGAAGAGGGCGACAGAATTTGTGTTGGTGTTTCCGGCGGAAAGGACAGTGTTACCCTGGCGCTGGCTCTTCACGCACTCAGCCGTTTTTATCCGAAAAAGTTTGAGGTTGTTCCGATTACCTTAAGCCTCGGCTTTCCCGATATGGACTTTGCGCCCCTTGCCGATTATTTCCGGTCGCAGGGTCTTTCCTTACAAATCAAAGAAACGAACATCGCAGAGATTTTATTTTCTATACGGAAGGAAGCAAACCCTTGTTCCCTTTGTGCTAAGCTCCGTCGCGGTGCCTTGCACGATGCGGCGCTGGAGGCCGGATGCCGGAAGGTGGCTCTCGGGCATCACAACGACGATGCACTGGAAACCTTCATCCTCTGTCTGTTTTATGAGGGGCGGCTACATTCCTTCAGTCCTGTTACTTACCTTGACAGAAAGGATATTCATGTTATCCGTCCCATGCTTTATATGCAGGAATCGGATGTGGTTGGCTTTATAAACCGAAGCGGTGCGCCTGTGGTACATAATCCCTGCCCTGCCAACGGTTATACAAAACGCCAGTATGCCAAGGAGCTTCTGGCAGACCTTAGCCGTGAAAACCACGGCCTGAAAGAAAGAATATTCACCGCCATAACAAATGGCCTGGATAATTATAGAAAGGATGATACAAAATGAAAGTTACAAAAGCTGTTATTCCTGCCGCCGGTCTCGGCACGAGGTTTCTCCCCGCCACGAAGGCTGTTCCCAAGGAAATGCTCCCTATTGTGGATACGCCCACGCTGCAATACATCATTGAAGAGGCTGCCAGAAGCGGTATTGAGGATATTTTAATTATTACCGGCCGCGGAAAGCGGTCGATTGAGGACCACTTTGATAAATCCTACGAGCTGGAAAATGAGCTGGCACGCGCCGGAAAAACAGATTATCTTGAAAATTTGGAGTACATCTCTTCCCTGGCCAACATCCACTATGTACGCCAAAAGCAAGCTCTCGGTCTTGGACACGCCATTCATTGCGCCAAGTCCTTTGTGGGCAACTCTCCGTTTGCGGTGCTGCTTGGTGACGATATTGTCCGCTCGGAAATCCCCTGCCTGCGCCAGATGATGAATGTGTTTGAAAAATACGGCTCCACCGTTTTGGGCGTACAGGAAGTAGAGGATGAAAATGTCTCAAAGTACGGCATTTTAGATGCCGTTACCGTAGAAAAAGATGTGTATCGCGTCCGTGGCATGGTGGAAAAGCCGGCACTCAAGGACGCCCCCAGCAATATTGCCGTTTTAGGTCGTTATATTATTACGCCTGAAATCTTTACCCTTCTTGAAAACACGCGCCCCGGTGCCGGCGGCGAAATTCAGCTTACAGATGCCCTGTGTGCACTTGCGCAGCTGCAGCCGGTATATGGCTATAACTTTGAAGGAAAGCGTTACGATGTCGGCAGTAAAATCGGATTTTTACAGGCTACTGTCGAATACGCCTTGTCGCGCGAAGATGTCGGCGCGCAATTCCGCGATTATCTCCATTCCATTTTGGGCGAGGAAACCTTATGATAAAATTACACGCGCATGCTAAAATCAACTTGTCGCTGGATGTAGTGGAAAGACGGCCGGACGGCTATCATAATCTTCGTATGATTATGCAATCCATTCGTCTTTACGATGAAGTGATTTTGTCTCCCCACAAAGAGATATGCGTAAAAAGTGACCTTACTTTCTTGCCTTGTGACGAGCGTAATATTGCCTGGCGCGCAGCCCGCCTTTTTTTCGATGCCATTGGAAGGGATGACGGCGTTTCTATTGAAATCCGAAAACACATTCCCGTTGGCGGCGGACTTGGCGGCGGCAGCGCAGATGCTGCGGCCGTGCTGATGGGGCTTAATCGTCTGCATTCTTATCCCCTTTCCTTTGAGAAGCTTCTTAATATCGGTCTTTCCTGCGGCGCGGATGTTCCGTTTTGTCTGACCGGCGGCACCTGCCTTGCGGAAGGTCTTGGGGAAAAGCTTACGCCCCTGCCCGCGCTCGGCGATTGCCACATTTTATTGCTTCGTCCCCGTTTTCCGCTGAGCACCAAAAAAATATTTGGCCTTGTGGATGTAAAACAAATGGAACACCATCCGGATATGGACGGTCTTGTAGATGCCATTCAAAGCAGAAATATGCCCGGTGTTTTGTCGCGTATGTTTAACGGGCTGGAGGCATTTGTCCCCCGTCCCGAAATTGCCGAATATAAAAAGCTTCTTTTGGACGAGGGGGCGGATGCCGCGCTTATGACGGGTAGCGGTTCTGTTGTCTACGGTATTTTTCTCTCGCACGAGAAAGCACTCGCGGCAAAAGAAAGAATCGCAAAGCTTGGCCTTCGGCCTTGTCTTACCGTGCCCGTCTCCTCTGTTTTTTAAAATTTCTGTTTTTGTATAATAACCCTTCGGTTTGGTAATACTCTCTACCGAGGTGAATTATATGAAGAAACTCATAATTAGCCTATGTTTGGGCTTGCTTGTTACCTTAGGACTTACTATCTATTCCGAGGCACTACAGGAGGATGTGGCGCAAAATGTACTGCGGCTCCATGTTCTGGCCAACAGCGATAGCCGGGAGGACCAGAATTTAAAGCTTTTGGTGCGTGACCGCCTTTTGGCTGAAAGCCGGGCGCTTTTCATAGATTGTACAACCCCTGCCGAGTCCCGCGCCGTTTTCCTTCGGGAAAAAGAAAAGCTGGAGACCGCCGCCCGGGAAGAAATCGCGGCAAACGGATATGCCTATCCCGTTTCTCTTTCTCTGGAGAAAACCTATTTCCCCACGCGCTATTACCAAAACATCGCGCTCCCGGCCGGAGAGTATGATGCGGTGCGTGTCGAAATCGGAGAGGCCGCCGGACAAAACTGGTGGTGCGTGATGTTTCCTCCTCTTTGTTTTGTGGAGGAAAGCATGGATGTCGATGCCGGCGCAAGGCTTACGGCCGCCGTCGGTGAGGATGCTGCCGTTTTAACGCCGGATGCCGATACCGGTGTCCGTGTCCGGTTTAAAGTGGTTGACTTTTTTCAAAATGCCACCCACATTATAAAAGAAACTTTCAGAAGAGGATAAATGCGATTTCGGTCGCATTTTTTCTTTTTATAAGGGCGGATAACACTTGACAAATTGCGCGCTTTCCTATATACTATGTGGATGAATATGTATGTTTTTGAAAAACTTGCATAAATTTACAAAAAGTATTGCATAAATATTTATTTTGTGCTATACTGTAAGAAAACAACAGGGAAAGGATGTTTAAAATGGAAAAAATCGTTCTGGCTTACTCGGGCGGTCTTGACACCTCGATTATTATTGCATGGCTGCACGAGCATTATGACTGTGAGGTTATCGCCGTATGCGGTGATGTCGGTCAGGGTAAAGAAACGGAAGGTCTGGAGGAGCGCGCGCTGGCAAGCGGTGCTTCCAAGCTGTATCTCGAAGACCTTCGCGAAGAATATGTAAAGGACTATATCTTCCCCACCGTTAAAGCCGGTGCCGTTTACGAGGGCAAGTATCTCCTCGGCACCTCGCATGCACGCCCCATCATTGCAAAGCGTCTTGTTGAAATTGCAAAGAAGGAAGGCGCAACGGCCATTTGCCATGGTGCCACCGGCAAGGGTAATGACCAGGTTCGTTTTGAATTGACAATTAAAGCGCTGGCACCGGAACTGAAAATCATTGCGCCGTGGCGCGTGTGGGATATTAAATCCCGCGAGGATGCTGTAGATTATGCACAGGCACATAATATTCCGATTCCGGTTACAAAGAAGGACCTCTACTCCAGAGACCGCAACATCTGGCACATTAGCCACGAGGGCATGGACCTGGAGGACCCGGCAAACGAGCCGCAGCTTGACTCGCTTTTAAAGCTCACCGTTCCGCCGCAGAAGGCACCCGATGAAGCCAAATACATCACCATTGACTTTGAGAAGGGTGTTCCGGTTGCGCTGGATGGCGAAAAGCTGGGACCGGTTGCCCTTGTCGAAAAGCTGAATGCAATCGGCGGTGCGTATGGTATTGGTATTACCGATATCGTAGAAGACCGTCTTGTCGGCATGAAATCCCGCGGTGTTTACGAAACGCCGGGCGGCACCATCTTATATGCCGCGCTGCAGGAGCTTGAGTATCTGTGCCTTGACCGCGACACGCAGGCCTTCAAGCGTCAGGCAGCCATCAAGTTCTCTGAGCTTGTATATGACGGCAAGTGGTTTACCCCGCTTCGTGAGGCTCTTTCTGCCATGGTGGATTCCATGTGCGAAACCGTTACCGGCTCTGTACGCCTTAAGCTCTACAAGGGTAGCGTAAGTGCCGCCGGTGCCAAGAGTCCCACTTCTCTCTACAATGAAGATATTGCGAGCTTCGGCGACAGCCGTGAGCTTTACAGCCACAAGGACGCGGAAGGCTTTATTAACCTGTTTGGTCTGCCGCTGAAGGTGCGCGCATTGATGCAGGAAAAATTGGGGGAATAAGAATTGAAGTTATGGGGCGGTAGATTCCAAAAAGAAACCGATAAGCAGGTGGACGATTTTAACTCGTCCATCCGCTTTGATGCCCGTATGTATCAGGAGGATATCAAGGGCAGTATAGCACACGCTAAAATGCTGGGCAAGCAAAATATTATAGCCCCCGAGGAAGCGGAATTAATCGCCAAAACCTTGGGCGAAATTCTCGAGGATATTGAAGAAGGGCGCGTAGAGTTTTTGGTGGACGCCGAGGATATCCACATGAATATCGAAAAGCTTCTGACAGAGCGCATCGGCGCCGCCGGCAAGCGTCTGCACACCGGCAGAAGCCGTAACGACCAGGTGGCGCTGGATATTCGCATGTATCTAAGACGGCAGGAGGAGGAAATTGCCTCGCATCTCCTTGCGCTCCTTGGTGTTATCACGACGCTGGCCCGCGAGCATGTGGATACGATTATGCCGGGTTATACACACCTGCAAAAGGCGCAGCCTATCACCTTCGCGCATCATCTGATGGCCTATGCCCAGATGTTTATGCGGGATTTAGAGCGTATACGCGATTGCTACGGCCGAACCTCGGTGATGCCGCTGGGAAGTGGCGCACTGGCCGGAACCACATATCCTTTAGACCGCGAGTTTGTTTGCCACACTCTTGGTTTTTCGCGGATAACGGATAATTCTCTGGATGGCGTAAGCGACAGGGATTTTGCACTGGAGCTTGCGTCCGACCTTTCTATTTTGATGGTACATCTGAGCCGTTTTTGCGAGGAGCTTATCTTATGGAGCAGCCACGAATTCTCCTTTGTAGAAATGGACGATGCCTATTCCACCGGCAGCAGTATTATGCCGCAGAAAAAAAACCCCGATGTAGCGGAGCTGATTCGCGGAAAAAGCGGCCGTGTGTTTGGCGACCTCATGGGACTTCTTACCATGATGAAGGGCCTTCCTCTTGCTTACAACAAGGATATGCAGGAGGACAAGGAACAGATTTTTGACGCTGTGGATACGGTGCTTTTGTGTCTGCCGGTGTTTACCAATATGCTCCACACCATGAAGGTCCGCAAAGATGTGATGTACAAGGGTGCCGGCGGCGGCTTTACGAATGCCACCGATGCGGCAGATTATCTCGTGAAAAAGGGCCTTCCCTTCAGAGAAGCACATGAAATTTTAGGAAAGCTCGTATTTTATGCTATCGGAAAAGGCTGTGCGCTGGATGCGCTGTCTCTCGAGGAATTTAGGCAGTTTTCGCCTGTTTTTGACGAGGATGTTTACACCGCCATTTCCCTGGAAACCTGCGTAAATGAACGCGGACTTCCCGGCGGTCCCGGCAAGGCGGCCGTTCTTTCCTCCATCGAAAAATGCGAGGCCTTCCAGAAAGACTTTTCCCTGTAAAGCAAAACATTGCTATAATCCCTCCCAAAAGGCGGAGGGATTTATTTTTTCGTGGTGTATTTTGCCAAAAAAACTTGTAATGTACTATGAAGTATGATATACTAAAGATACATTATGTTTTGGGAGGAATAAGCATGCAAGACGCAAATTTAAAAGGACGCGACATGATTCGCGGCATCTCCGTTTGCAATCCCGTGGATTTGGACCCGGAATACTTTTTGTATACGGTAGATTATGCCATAAAAAATGATATTACTCATTTCCAGTTTATCGGACCTATTCATGATTACATAAAAGGAAATATTGATGGCATGACGCCCTATCGCAAGTACAGCCGCTACAATGCCGACAAAAATCAGGAATACATGGCGCTTTGCTTGAAGTATCTGAATATGGGCTGTGAAAAGGCAAGCCGTGCCGGTATAAAGCTGTATATGTGGCATCACGAGCTGGATTTGCCGGACGGTTTTTCTGCCGACTATCCCGAAATTTTAAACAGCGACAATGATATCGAGGTAACCCATCCCCTTGTAAAGGATTTCCTCGTAAACCGTATAGAGGACTTTTTTGCCGCGTATCCTTATATGGACGGCATTATTCTGACTCTGCATGAAACAAAGGTTCCGCTTTTGCGCCTGAAAAACCAGAAGCTCGGCAAGGTCGAACGCGTTAAATATGTGACCGAGATTTTGTATGATACCTGTGTTCGTCTTGGCAAGGAGCTGATTGTTCGTCCCTTCGCAAGCCTCGAGGAGGACTACGAAATGATGATGGAAGCTTATGAAAGCATTTCCACCGACCTTTTAATCATGGACAAATGGACACAGTTTGACTGGAGCCTTTGCCTCCCCCACAACCAGTTCTTCAAGAAAATCAAGCACAATCCCCTCTTTGTAGAAACGGATATTTTCGGTGAATTCTTCGGTAAGGGCAGAATTCCGCTGATGCTCCGCCAGCATATTCTTGAAAAATTTGCATACTGCGAAGGCTTTAAACCGGCCGGCTATGTTTCCCGCGTGGACCGCGGCGGCCAGCAGCCCTTCGGCAGCGTAAATGAAGTAAATATCGACATTATGAATGCTTGCATGCAGGGAAAAGATGTGGACAGCGCCATTGACGCCTTCTTCGAGCGCAACTATCCGAATTGTGCCAAGGAAGTACGCGCGCTGATGGAGCCGACCGAACAGGCACTTCGCGAAATCATATGGCTGAAGGGGTTTTATTTTAGCGAGCTCAGCGCCTTCCCGCAGCTTAACCATTCCAAAAACCATTTCTATTTTGAAATGATGAAGGAAGAATTCTGCATCGCTTCCGATGAGTGGTTCATTCCTATCGGCTGGGAAAGAGGCAGCCTCGAGAGCGTTCTGGAAGAAAAACGAAGCGCCGTTCGCATTGCCGACACCGCCTATGAAAATCTCCTTTCGCTGAAAGACAAAATGGACAAGGATGCTTACGACAGTCTGTATCTGAAGTTTGCAAACCTTAAATATATTGCCCATATCTGGTACCAGCTCGTTTGCGTGTTCCTGTCGTATGCGCAGTATTTTGAGACAAAGGACGAGACATACGCCGCCCGTCTTGACGAAGCTATTTCCTCCCTTTTAAAGGTCAACGAAGAGGCGGTTGCCCTTCTCGGCACCGACTTCTATTGTCAGAACGGCGCTGTGTATGATGTGAGCGAGCAGTATGACTTTGTCGGCGTATTTGCCGCAGATGTTCGCGAAAGCTTTGCGGTAGAAAAGAAAATCGCCGCGGCTCTTGACGGGGAAAGCCTTTATGACTATGTTATCTGCGGCGGTGCCATGGAAGGACACAAGCTGCAAAAGGAAGTAAACTTCAGCGATACCGTTATAGAGAAAGATACTATCTACCGCATCCCCGGCACGCGCCGCGGCGCTGACTGGAGTGCCGTCAACACCCACGGCTGGTTCAGCTATGAGGTGCGCGTAAGACCGAATGCCGAAAACAAAATCGTATGCACCTTTGGTCCGCATCTTTGCAAGGATATTGACATTAAGGTCACGCTGGATGATAAGGAATACACCGTTTCTGAAAAGACAACCGGCAAAACCTTTGAATATGAAATTCCGTATTCTTCGGAAAAGGATGCCGTGCGCATCCGGTTTGACCGTTTTACCGCCAACACGCCTTGCGTGCATACCATCCGCGTAAAATAATCTTTTGTAATTAAAAAGGGACTGTAAAAATTATATTTTACAGTCCCTTTTTCTTTTTAAAGGTTTCTGTCGGCACGACACTCGAGGATGAGCGCAGAGCCGCTATGTAGGGTAACTGAAGCGAAATTTTCTGTGATTTCGTTGCTGATGCCCCGCGTATCCCCGACCGGAATGTGTACCTTCTCCGCCGGATATTTTACACCCGACAAGGATACAACCGCATCCGCAAAAAAGGGAATAACGGACAAGTAAAAGTTCTCCCTCCTGCGGACGAGAAGGCACGCTTTAGGACATTGGAGAAGCCGCATACAAGTCCCTTCCTCTTCCAGTATCATATCGACGCCGCGTTCCTTCGCCCATTTCATAAGACCGATATTGCCCAGAAAATGGTCAACGCGTCCGCCAAAAGCACCGATTGTATAGATGCTCCTATAGCCGCGAGATATGGCAAAATCTATGGCGAGCTGCAAATCTGTTTCGTCCTTTTCCCGGGGAAAGACAATCTTTTGGATATCCGCCGGTGGGACCGTATCAAGACTATCCAAATCGCCTAAGACAACAGCCGGTACAATGCCGAGCTTTTCGGCATGCAGATACCCGCGGTCGGCACAAATCACAAAGTCTCCTTCCAGAGGCTTATAAAAGGAATAGTCGGAAATGTGCGCACCTGCCATAATAACAGCGCGTCCCGTCTTTCTTTCACTCATTTGCCCTGGTATGCCATTTCTCTGAACTTCTTGATTTCCGCCTCCGGATTTTCGGCGTAGTAAATCGCGGCACCGGCCACAATGACATTGGCGCCTGCCTTTGTTACCTCATAGATATTGGAAAGGCCTATACCACCATCAATCTGAATGTCCGTCTCGGGTGCCATGGCGCGGATTTCGCGTACCTTATCGAGAACCTCCGGAATGAATTTTTGGCCGGTAAAGCCGGGATTTACGCTCATCACAAGTATCATATCGGCAAGGTAGGCAACCTCACGGATAGCGGAGGCCGGCGTGCCGGGATTTAAGGCGAGGCCCGCCTTTATGCCAAGGTTTTTAATCTGCTGGAGCAGACGATGAATGTGTTTGGTAGCCTCTACATGTACCGTTATAATATCGGCACCTGCATTTTTAAACTCCTCCACATATTTTTCCGGATTTTCAATCATCAGGTGGCAATCCATAACCATATTCGTACACTCGCGAAGTGTCTTTACCATCCCCATACCAAACGAAAGGTTTGGTACAAAGTGTCCATCCATTACATCTACATGGAGGTACTCGGCGCCTGCCGCCTCTACCAGCTTTGTCTGTTCTCTGAGCGCGCCGAAATCAGCCGCCAGAATTGAAGGTGCGATTTTAATCATGTTTACTCTTCCTTTCCTATGTTCCAAAATTTATTTTCCCGAAGCTTCTCATAAAAATATTGATAGCTTTCGTACCTTTTTTGATGAATTGCCCCGTTTGCCACAGCCGCTTTCACAGCGCAATCCGGCTCCTTTATGTGCATACAGCCCGTAAACTTGCAAGGCTCTTTTATGCGGGCTATTTCCGGGTAAAGGAGCGCGAGTTTGTCTGCCGTAATTTCCGGCAAATCCACCCGGCTAAACCCCGGCGTATCCAAAATATAACCGCCACACCGCAGCGGAAAAAGCTCCACATGCCTTGTGGTGTGCTTGCCACGCGCCAATTTCTCACTTACCGCGCCGGTATCCAGACGCAAATTATCGCCAAGCTTATTGATAAGGCTGGATTTTCCAACGCCGGAATTTCCGGCAAATGCTGATATGCGGCCGGCAAGATGTGGCGTTAATTCGTCCATCCCCGCCTCCTCCTTGGCGCTGGTTACTATAACTGTATATCCGGCCTTTTCATATACGGAAGTGAACGCGTCTATCTCCTCTTTCGCACACAAATCACTTTTATTGATGCATACAAGCGCTTCGATACCCGCGGCGGCTGCCGAAAGCAGGAAGGCATCTATCATATACATATCCACCTTCGGTTTTACCAGCGACGCCACCACCACAATACGGTCGATATTCGCCACCGGAGGGCGGATAAGCTCGTTTTTTCGCGGGAGTATTTCCACAACCGCATCCTTATCCGCGGAAAGCATCACCTTATCTCCAACGCGCGGTTTTATATTTTCTTTCCGGAATTTGCCGCAAGCCCGCGTTTCATATAACCGGCCATCCTCGGCCTTTACATAGTAAAAACCGCCAATGCCCTTTGTTATGATTCCCAGCGTTTTTTCTCTCCCCTTTTACTCAAATGTAACGGGCACATTGTCCCGGTAAATAGCATCATCCATATAGATATCAACCACGCCCAAGCCGATTTCATCTGTCAGGTGAATGGTAATGGGCGAAAGTGCTGTCTCAAACACGCCTTCGAAAAGTGTTTTAGTCCCTTTTTGCACCTTGACCGTAACATTTTCCTTGTCCTGCGGTAAATCCAGGCGAAGCGTATGTGTTCCGGTGGTGGGCTGTGTGACCGCCGCACCACTACTAAACACCAAATCAATCGCTGTTCCCGATGAAATCATCTCTCCGGCCTCCACAGCCTGCCGTATCACAACACCTTTTTTCTGTGGAGACGGTTCTTCGCTTATGTTACCGATATTCAGGTCGTTTTGTTTGAGAATTTCCCTGGCTGCTTCCTCTGTTTTTCCCCGAAGGTCGGGAACCGCCACCTCTACTTCGCTTTTACCGCGGCTGACATAGACAACAACCGTATCGCCCGTGCGAAGGGCATACCCGGCATTAGGATTTGTGCGGATAACACGGCCTACATCCACCTCGTCGGCATGTTCTTCGGAAAGTTGCGGTACGAGTCCAAGGTCCTTAAGCGCCCGCTCTACCATTCGATAATCCTCGCCCGTATAGTCAGAAAGCTCAATCTTTTGTGCGCCGCGGCTTATAGTAACCATTACCGCTTCATCCTTTGACAGCTTCGTACCTTCCGTCTTATCCTGCTCCATGATAAAGCCTTCCGGAATGGTACTGCTGTAGGCAGTTCCTAATTCCTCAATGCGCAAATCCTTATACTTACCACGAGCCTCTTCTACAGACATGTTTAGCAGCAGCGGCACGGAAAGCTGATTTCGGTTTTGTTGTGCGGGAAACAGAAAACGGGCGGTGACAACCCCGAGAATGGAAATAATGACTAATGCCGTGGCTATAGCTGCCACAATCGCAACCGTATCTTCTTTCTTCCTCTTTTTCTTTTGCGTGGCCGGGATGTGCGTATCCCTCTTTTCTTCCTCCTCCCCAGAAACTTTCGGGAGCTTTTTCGTTGAGAACTTATCCGTATGCGCAGGCTGTACTTCCATTCCAAGGAGCCTTCTCATTTCCTCCAAAAGCGCGGATACCGAGGGAAATCTCTCTTTTGTATCCTTGGCCATCGCCTTCTCAATAAGCATCTCCATTTCCGGCGGAATTTGCGGATTTTTCTGCGAAGGGGGTACAGGCTTTTCCTGCAAATGCTTCATCGCAACCGCCACCGGCGTTTCTCCGTCAAAAGGAAGCGACCCGGTAAACATTTCATACATCACGACGCCCAAAGAGTAAATATCACTCCGCTCATCAGTAAAGCCTCCCCGTGCTTGTTCGGGAGATGCGTAATGCACAGAGCCTATAGCGGCGCTTCCGCCGGCGATATTGGTAGAAGCGCTGACGGCCCGGGCCAGACCAAAGTCGGTAACCTTCAGAATACCGTCGTTAGTAATAATAATATTATGCGGCTTTATATCCCTGTGAATGATGCCCTTGGCATGGGCATGCTCCAGCGCGGAAGCAATCTGCCCCGTAAAATCCACAGCTTCATTAACGGACAAGGCGCCCTTTCGTTTCATATATTCCTTGAGGGTAATGCCTTCAATACATTCCATAACAATATAGTTCAGTTTCCCATGCTTGCCTACATCATATACGGAAACTACATTGGGATGCGACAGACTGGCGGCCGCTTGCGCCTCAATGGTAAAGCGCTTTAAAAATTCCTCGTCCTCCTGAAACTCAGGGCGCAATACCTTAACGGCCACATACCGGTTTAACAGGCGGCATCTCGCCTTGTATACAATGGCCATTCCGCCGGCCCCTATGTTTTCCAAAAGCTCATAGCGGTTACTTAAAACAGAACCTACCATTTACGCTTCCTCCTTCGCAAGCTTCTTTATCACGATTGCCGTGATATTATCTCTTCCGCCATTTAAATTAGCAGCGGACAACAAATTGTCTGTAATTTCCTCCGGGTTTTCGCCGGAGATTAATAAATTTTTTATTTCCCTTTCCGTCAGCATATTGGAAAGGCCGTCGGAACACATCAGAAGAATATCCCCTGTCCGAATATCCGTTGCCAGAAAGTCAGTTTTTACCTTTTGGTTGGTTCCCACCGCACGGGTAATTACATTCTTATCCGGATGGCTTTCGGCCTCCTCCTCGGTAATTAGACCCTTCTCTAAAAGTTCCTGCACCAAAGAATGGTCCTTTGTCAAAAGCGAAAGCGACCCTTCCCGAAGACGATATACGCGGCTGTCGCCCACATGGACTATGTACAACATATCAAAATCCACAAGACAAACATCTGCCGTTGTTCCCATGCCCGCAAGTTCTTGCGCGCCGCAAGAGCGCGTATACACCATGTTATTGGCATACGAAACGGCGTTTTTCAAAATGCGCTCCGCCTTTTTTTCATCGAGGTCCATCGTGCCCTGCAGACGCACATAAGTTGCAATACTTTCCGCCGCTGTACGGCTTGCTATATCCCCGCTTTGGTGTCCGCCCATTCCATCACACTGGATAAACAGCTGTGGTCTGTCGCCGGATGCTACATAGAAGTCCTGATTCACTTTTCTGACTTTGCCTATGTCGGTCTTTGCTGCAAATACAATCATGTAGATTTCCCCTTTTTTGCTCTGCGAAGCTGTCCGCACGCAGCATCTATATCCGCGCCCATCTTACGGCGCACGGTCACCTGTACCCCTGCTCCTTCCAGCGTTTTCACAAAAAGCTCTGCCACCTCCCGGCTGCTCCTTTTAAATGAACGCTCCTCAATACTGTTGACAGGAATAAGATTTACATGAAAGCCTTTCATTCTGCGGAGCCTGTCGGCAAGTTCCCGGGCACAGACCTCGCTATCATTTACGCCGCGAATCAGTGCATATTCTATCGTGATGCGACGGTGTGTTTTTTCAAAGTAGCGCTGAGCAGTATCGAGAAGGTCGGACAAGCGCGTACTCTTTGCTATCGGCATGAGGGTTTTTCGAATTTCGTCATTTGGCGCATGGAGCGAAATGGCAAGATTTATAGGAAGATTTTCCTCCATAAGACGCGTAATCCCGGAAAGTATGCCACAAGTGGAGAGTGTGATATGCCGCGCGCTTATCCCAAGTCCCATCGGGTTTATGGCGTTTCGGATAAAGGTGAGAACATTCTCATAATTATCAAGCGGCTCTCCGCTTCCCATAATCACAATATGGGAAATTCTGATTCCCAAGTCCCGCTGCGCAGCCAGTACCTGCCCGATTATCTCTCCGGCCGACAGGTTTCTGTCAAGTCCATCAATCGTGGAGGCGCAAAATGCACAGCCCATACGGCAGCCCGCCTGCGAGGAAACGCAGATAGAATTCCCGTGCGCATAGCGCATTACCACGCTTTCAATGCCGGCACCATCCTCCATACGAAACAGGTATTTCACCGTCCCGTCGATTTTCGAGGACAAGCGCTGGTCTATACGAGGAAGCTCCGTATAAAGCTCCGTCTTCAGCTTCTCACGAAGGACTTTCGGTACATTTTGCATTTCGTCAGGTCCTGCTCCGCTGTATAACCATTTATATATCTGCTCCGCCCGAAAGGCAGGAACATCTCCTAAGTATTCCCGAAGAGAGTCGGGCGTGAAATCGTATATGTTCAATGGCATCTCTTTCTCAGCTTCGCAATAAAGAAGCCGTCTGTATTATCCTTATGCGGCAGAAGGGTTTTCCACTCCCCTACCTTAGAAAATTCGGAATGCAGTTTCAAAAACGCCTCCACAATTTCCTCGTTTTCTGCCCGGTTTATCGTGCATGTGCAATACACCATTTCGCCACCGGGACGGACATGATAGGACGCCACCTCGAGTATTGCCTTTTGCGTAAGCGTCAGCGCCTCTATGTCCTCTTTGCTCCTTTGCCACTTGATGTCCGGCTTTTTCCGCAAAATCCCAAGGCCGGAGCACGGCACATCCACCATCACCTTGTCGTAATACCACATTCTGTCGGCATCTATCATTCTGGCGTCATGCACCCGGGCCTCAATAATCGAAACGCCCAGCCTCTTTGCGTTTTTACGGATAAGCTCGACCTTATGCGGATGAATATCCCACGCTGTAATCTCGCCTTGATTTTCCATACATTCGGCAATGTGGGTTGTTTTTCCGCCCGGTGCGGCGCACATATCCAGTACGCGCTCGCCGGGGCGCGGATTTAGCGTAAGCGTCGCCATCTGCGCGCCGATATCCTGTATGGAAAGCCAGCCCTCACGAAACATGGCCGTATCGGCAACATTCGTTGGCTCGTCAATGTAAAGACCAAGCTCGAGCAGTGTCTTCCTTGCCTTGCAAAGCGCCTCCACCTCTTCCACGGTCGTCTTCAGCGGATTTATGCGTACCGAAAGGGGCGGTAAATCGTTGCTGGCCGCCAGTAGCTTTTCACATTCTACTGCGCCCAGCTGCGAAAGCCACATTTCCACCAGATAATCGGGAAAGGAATACTCTACTGCCAGCCGCTCGCGAAGTTTCTTCGGATAAACAAAGCCGTTTCGCAGTATATTCCGAAGAACGCCGTTTACATAGGACGAGGCGGAATACGCGTGTTTCTTAGCCATATTCACGGCCTCATTCACCGCCGCGCGGTTTGGGATTCTATCCATAAATGCAATCTGGTATACCGCCATCCTTAAAATATCACGAATAGCCGGCGTAAGGCTTTTGATGGGACGCGCCGAAACTGCCTCCAGCTGGTAGTCGATAAACCGCAGGTGCTGTATGGTGCCATATACAAGATGCGTTGCCAATGCTTTATCCCGCTTTTCAAGGGTAGAAGCGGACAGACCGTTTTTAACGGCTAAATCGGCATAAGCATCATTTTCAGTAATTTCCCGTAAAATACGGAGTGCCAATTCTCTGGGCATTAGTCTCTCCTTCTGCCGTTACCGGCCAAAATCAAAAGACGAAGCAACTGCAAAACGGCGCTGGCGGCCGCAGCAATATAGGTAAGTGCCGCCGCAGAAAGTACCTTTTTGGCGCCTTTGGTTTCTTCTTCATCCAAAAATCCGATTTCCAAAACGGTTTGCAGTGCCCTTCGGCTTGCGTTCAGCTCGACAGGAAGGGTAACGAGCTGAAAAGCTACCACCGCGGCATAGAGGACTATCCCCACGGGAATTAAAACCTCGAAGGCAGAAAAAATAATGCCGATAATCACAAGCGGAAGTGCAAGCGTTGAGCCGATTTGTGCTGCCGGCAAAACGGTATTTCTGAGCTTTATCGGGTAATATCCCGTATTATGCTGCACAGCGTGTCCTACCTCGTGCGCCGCTACCCCAACCGCGGCGATGGAAGCCTTATCATACACGCCATCGGAAAGGCGGACAACGCCTGCACGGGGGTCATAATGGTCGGTCAGGTTACCGTTTATGCGTTCTACCGGTATATGATGAAGCCCATTCTGGTCGAGAATACGGCGTGCCACATCGGCACCCGTGAGTCCGCGCCTGTTTGTAACGCCCGAAAACTTTGTGTATGTGCTTTGTACCCGCGTTTGCGCAAATAAAGCCAGTAAAATAGCGGGGATTAAAATGAGATATGTCGGGTCATAAAACAAATACGGCATTATAAACCTCCTAAAATTGTACCTTGTAAAATGGGGTTGCCGGCCAAAAAGGCATCGGCCGCCATTTTTTTCTTGCCGGCCAGCTGCAGCTCGGTAATTTCAATCGCGCCGTCCCCTGTTGCTACCACAAGACGGCCATGGCTTTCTATAACCTCGCCTGCATCCCCTTTTCCTTCCGCTCTTTTGGCGGAAATAATCTTGAGAAGCTGTCCGTCCTTATACGAATATGCACCGGGCCAGGGAAATAAACCGCGTATTTTGTCCAGAATTTCGCGTGTTCCCTTTTCCCACTCGATATTGCCAAGCTCCTTGGTAAGCATAGGCGCATACGAAGATAAAGCCTCCTCTTGTTTTTCGCGCGGTGCTGTTTTGTTTTCGATTTGCAAAAGCGTTTCTACCGCGAGGAGCGCCGCACCCTCCGCCAGCTTATCGTGGAGCGACTGTGCCGTATCTTCCTCGGTAATCGGCACGCGTTTTTTCAAAATCATATCGCCGGTATCCAGTCCCTTTTCCATATACATACTGGTAATGCCCGTTTCGGTTTCGCCATGCAAAATGCTCCACTGAATAGGAGCGGCGCCTCGATATTTCGGCAGAAGGGACGCGTGCATATTCACGCACCCATACGGCGGAAAGGAAAGCACATATTCCGGTAAAAGCTTTCCGTACGCCACCACCACGATAACATCGGGTGATTTTTCCTGCAGATAGGATAAAATGGCCTCGTTTTTAAGTGTTGGCGGCTGAAAGACCTCGAGTCCTAATTCGATAGCGCATTGTTTTACCGCCGTCGGCTCCAGGTGCATACCACGATTTTTCGGCTTATCCGGCTGGGAAATCACGCCTACAATTTCATGTCCTGCATCATATATGCCTTTTAAAACGGTTGCCGCAAAATCCGGCGTTCCCATATATAAAACTCGCATTTCCCCTATTCTTCCTCTCTTTTCTGGATTTCATCGGCGCGGTCTACAAACAAAACACCGTCCAGATGGTCCAGCTCATGACAAACTGCGCGGGCAAAAAATCCGCTGACCGTTTTTTCAAACGGACTTCCATATCGGTCGAATGCCCGCACCGTCAAAGTATCTGGCCGCGTTACCGTTCCGATGTATTCCGGAACGCTCAGGCAGCCTTCGGCGTCCGTTTGCGTGCCGGAGGAGGCAATAATTTCCGGATTTATCATTTCGATATACCCGTCTCCCAGCTCCTCGCCGACATCAATCACCACCACACGCCGCAAAATCCCAATCTGCGGTGCCGCCAGGCCAACGCCGCAGGATTCATACATAGTTTCGGCCATATCGTCGAGTAGTGTATGCAATTTATCGCCAAATTCCTCTACCGGTCTTGATTTTTTTCTGAGTAATTCATCGCCAATAATCCTGATTTTTCGTAAGGACATGTTCTTTTCCTTTCCACCGTCTATAAAGCGGATGGATTAACATCCACCAAAACGGCAAGCTTTTTTTCTGTCTCTATCAGGCACCGGATGCGTGCGGCCAAGGCTTTTGACAACCTCCCCTTCATCCAGATATGCCATCTGTATGTATTTTTAATTTTCTGGATACCGCAGGGCGCGGCACGAAACAGCTGCACCTCTGCACCGAGTTCCTCCTTAGCAAGGGCATACAGCCGCTCGGCACTTTTTTTCACCGCCGCATCATCCTTGCCCGATATTATAATATTTATTATATCACAAAACGGCGGATAATTCAAAGCTTTTCTGATAATTATTTCCTCGTCGTAAAACGACAGGTAATCGTGCCGGGAAGCCGCCAGAATAACAGGGCTTTCCGGCGAAAATGTCTGAATAACCGTTCGTCCTTCCTTGTCACCGCGACCTGCGCGTCCGGACACCTGCGTAATCAGGCTGAAGGTGCGCTCTGCCGCGCGGAAATCGCTCATATTCAGCGTTTGGTCGGCATTTAAAACACCAACCAGCGTGACATTCGGGAAATCCAGTCCCTTTGCAATCATCTGCGTTCCCAGAAGAAAGGGAATGTTCTCCTCCCGAAAACGACCCAGCATTTTTTCGTGCGCTTCCTTTTTTTGCGTTGTATCTACATCCATGCGGATAATGCTTGCCGAGGGAAATTCCTCCGAAAGCGCCTCTTCAATTTTCTGCGTTCCTGTGCCATGCCCCGCCAGGTGCTTACTTTCGCATGAAGGACAGGTGGCCGACGGTTTCTTGCGATAGCCGCAATAGTGACAATTTAAGGTGCCGCTAAAGCTATGAAAGGTGAGGGAAATACTGCAATGCGGGCAGGTTTCCACATGGCCGCAGCTGCGGCAGGAAACCACGGTGGAATACCCTCTGCGATTTAAAAACAAAATACTTTGCTCATTATTCTGCACATTTTGCGCAAGCTCCGCCTTTAAGGCCTGACTGATGGGAGAAGTGTTTCCGCGTGCCAAATCCTCACGCATATCTACGATGGCCGTTTTAGGTAAAGTGGCCGCATTATAACGGTTTTCGATTTCAAACAACGCATACTGCCCATTTTTAGCGTGGTAATAGCTTTCGACGCTCGGCGTCGCAGACGCCAAGAGGAGCTTTGCCCCTTCTACAGATGCGCGGCACATAGCCACCTCGCGCGCATGGTACCGCACGCCCGATTCCGATTTGTAGGTTTCCTCATGTTCCTCGTCCACAACAATCAGGCCGAGGCGTTTACAGGGGGCAAACACGGCGCTGCGGGCACCCACTACAACCTTCGCCTCACCGCGGGCAATACGAAGCCACTCGTCGTGCCGTTCCCCCAGCGAAAGCCCGCTGTGTAAAACAGCAGTTGTCGGGCCAAAGCGGCTTAAAAAGCGGCTGACCATCTGGTGCGTAAGCGCAATCTCCGGCACTAGTACAATGGCGCTTTTACCTTCTCTTAGTATCTTTTCAATCGCCGCAAGATATACTTCGGTTTTGCCGCTTCCCGTTACCCCACGCAAAAGCATGGGAACAAAAGGCCTTTCGGGATGGCGTGCAATACCATCCACTACCGTTTTTTGCTCCGCATTTAAGGTTGCCGGCTTCTCCTCGTGGTTTTCGCGTCTGTTTCGCGGCGTGCGCAAAACCTCTACTTCCTCCGCCTCTAAAACGCCGTTTTTAATAAGCGTGCGCACCGTAGACGCGCTGCACGAGGCAAACAGGCACAAATCCGCCACGGAAAGGCAATCACATTCCCGCATAATCCGTACGGCGCGCCATGCCGCCTCCGAAATCTTTTTCCCCGGTTCCTCCCTAAAGCGCACCACGCGCATCCGGCGGATGCCCACCTTTTTTTCTGTGGTATGCGAAATGACGACCACGCCCTTTTGACAAAGGCTGCTCACGGCCGCGCGCGTTCTTTCGCCCAAGGCTTCCTTTAAAACATCAAAAGCGCATATTTCACCGTTTTCGGTTAAAATATCCGCTACTCTTTTTTCCATATTATCGAGGGGTATATCTGTACGGACAAGACGCACCCACTCTGTCAAAACGGCACCCGAACCGGGCGGTAAAAACAGTTTAATGGCATCGGAAAAGGTAGAAAAATAGCGGTTTTTTATCCAGTAAGCCTCCATCAGCTTTTCCCTGTCAAATAAAGGCGCATCGTCTAAAACGGCTACGATTTCCTTCATGGCCGGGTCCGCCGCCGTATCCTCTACCTTAATCACAAAACCTATCTCCTGTCGGTTGCCACCGCCAAAGGGAACACGCACGCGCACACCGACCCGTGCCGATGCCAAAAGTGCATCGGGAATACGATAGGAAAAACTTTTATCTACTTGTCGGGTACGACTATCTAAAATGACGCTTGCTGTTTTCAATTCCCTTCACCGACTTTGCAAAGTTTTATTCTTCCGACTTCATCTCCAGAACATCGAGTTTCTCCGGCGCACCGATTTCCTCCTGCAAAGCAACGCCGTCGCGCGAAATCACATCAATTAAACCCTCTGCCACCTCATGAACGGCAATCGTTACCGGCTTATCCGATTTTACTTTTACAAGCGGCGTAGTCGTATCCAGCGCCAGCTCTCTTGCGCGTTTTGCCACAATCATAGCCAATGTATAACGGCTTTCCATTCCCTGCATTAGTTCGCTGATTCCGGGTTTAATCATCATAATAAATTCTCCTTTACAAAATTAAAGTTTCTCCGGGCTTCCTCTGCGACTAAAATAGCCGACAGCACTTCGGCCGCGTTCTCTGCTACATCATTGATAACGGTATAAGTATATTTTTCCGCCAAGCGAAGCTCCTCCCTTGCGCGGAGAAGGCGCTCTTCCACTACGGCTTCCGACTCGGTTTGTCGCCCGATAAGCCGCTTTCTCAGTTCCTCCATGGAAGGTGGTACAATAAAGATAAAAACGCCTTCCGGGTACGACTCCATTACCTGCATGGCACCCTGTACTTCAATTTCCAGCACAACATCTATCCCCCGTGCCAGCTTTTCCTCTACGGCCTTCCTCGGTGTGCCATAACAGTTTCCGCAAAATTCGGCATGCTCTAAAAAGCCATCTTCCTCGCGAAGCTGCAAGAAATCCTCACGGGACATAAAATAGTAGTTTACCCCATCTTCTTCGCCGGGACGCGCCTTGCGCGTGGTAGCGGATATAGAGTAAAACATATCAGGATGTGCCGGCAGAAAGTGACTCATCACCGTTCCTTTACCGGCGCCGGAGGGACCGGAAATGACATATAAAATACCTTTACGCATGTTCCTCGTCCTCCATATCCTCATCGCCGCCAAGACGGCCTGCGGCCGTATCCGGCAAAATGGCCGACAAAACAACATGGCCGCTGTCCATAATCAGAACAGCTCTTGTCCGTCTGCCATAGGTGGCATCAATAGCCATTCCCTTTTCCTTGGCCTCCTGTACAATGCGCTTTATGGGGGCAGATTCGGGACTGACAATGGCAATTACACGAGAAGAAGAAACAACATTACCAAAACCAATATTAAAAAGCTTCATTCTATGCTCCTCACTCCACATTCTGAATCTGCTCACGCAGTTTTTCAATAACTGCCTTGCTGTCAATAACCAGTCTTGCCACCTCAAGGTCATTGGACTTTGAACCGATGGTATTGACTTCGCGGTTCATTTCCTGAATCAGAAAATCCATCTTCCGTCCGATAGGCTCCGTGGCCTTTAAAAAGGAGCGCATTTGCGAGATGTGGCTGTACAGGCGTTTCAGCTCCTCATTGACATTTACCTTATCGGCAAAAACAGCCACTTCGTTTAACAATCTGCCTTCGTCAATCTGGGTTTCCCCCAGGATTTCCTGCATACGCGCGGTAAGCCTTGCCGTATACTCCGAAACGATTTTCGGTGCGCGCTTTTCCACCTCACAAACCAGCGCCTCCAGGGCATCGGTATTTTCCGACAGGTCGGCAAACAGCCCTTCCCCTTCCTTTTCCCGCATGGCGGTAAAGCGAAGCGCCGCTTCCTCGGTAGCCTCCCCAATCAGCTTTATAATCTCCTCCGTATCCTCGGCGGCGCGCTGAAGAGAAAAGACATCCGAAAAACGAGCGATATCCTGCAGGGTAATCTCGCCTGCCACCGGGAAGGTTTCCTTGAGCTTCTTTAAGGCTTCATAGTACCCCTTGGCAATCTCGGTATTTACAAAGACTTCTCCGCTTTCGCCGTTTATCCCTTCGACCGACAAAAAAGCATCTGCCTTGCCGCGGGCTATGTGCCGGCTGAGCGTCTTGCGCATCGTGTCTTCGGCAAAAGCATAAACGCGGGGCGTTTTCACATTCACATCACTATACCGATGATTTACGCTGCGGATTTCGACCGTAAACTTCTTCTCGCAACCGATGCGTTCCGCACTACCGTAACCGGTCATACTCTTTATCATGGGTATTACCTCACAACTATATTAATTAATTTATCAGGGACGGCAATCACCTTGACTACCTGCTTGCCTTCGATGATTTCCTTCGCCTGGGCGCTTTCCATCACCAGTGTCTGTAGCGCCTCGCGGCTAAGACCTGTCGGAACGGTCATCTTTCCACGGATTTTTCCGTTTGCCTGCAAAACGATTTCAATGGAGGATTCCACCGTTTTCGCCTCATCAAAGCTCGGCCATGCGGCGTCATGCAAATACCCTTCGAAGCCGGCCACCTGCCACATTTCCTCGGTGATGTGCGGCGCCGTCGGGTTTAACAAAAGAAGGAATGTGCGAAGCTCTGCACGGTTAATGCGCCCAAGCTTATAGACATCGTTTATAAGGGACATCAGCGCCGCAATCGCGGTGTTGAATTTCATTTTTTCGGTATCCTCGGTCACCTTTTTAATCGTCTTGTGCATGGCACCTTCCAGCTCCGGACTGTAAACCTCACCATCGGTGAGCATCGGCATTAGTTTCCACACGCGTTCCAAAAACTTATGGCATCCCTTTACGCCGTTTGTGCTCCACGGCGTTGTCTGGTCAAACGCACCGATGAACATTTCATAGGTACGAAGCGTGTCCGCGCCGAAGTTTTCCACTACCTCATCCGGGTTTACAACATTTCCGCGCGATTTCGACATTTTTTCGCCATTCTCGCCTAAAATCATACCATGCGAGGTGCGTCTTTGATACGGCTCCTTCGTTTTGACTACGCCGATATCATATAAGAACTTGTGCCAGAAACGGGAATACAGAAGATGCAGCGTTGTGTGCTCCATACCGCCGTTATACCAGTCAACCGGCAGCCAATAATCGAGTGCCTCCTGTGCTGCCAACGCATCATTATTCTTCGGGTCAATATAGCGGAGGAAATACCAAGAGGAGCCTGCCCACTGGGGCATGGTATCCGTTTCGCGGCTTGCCGCGCCGCCACAACGAGGGCAGGTTGTCGAAATCCAGTCGGTAGCCTGACAGAGCGGAGATTCTCCTTCCGGTCCCGGTGCAAAGTTCTGAATTTCCGGCAGCGTGAGCGGTAACTGCTCTTCCGGTACCGGCACCCAACCACACTTCTCACACCAGACAAGCGGAATCGGCTCACCCCAATACCGCTGACGAGAGAACAGCCAATCTCTCAGCTTATAATTTATACGGCGCTGTCCGATGCCCTTTTCCGTCAAAAAGTCCATGATTTTTTCCATGGCATCTTTGACCTGCAAGCCATCCAGCATGCCGGAATTGACCATCGTGCCGCTTTCCACATCCGTATAGGCCTCGTTTTGCACATCTTCCCCGCCGGACACAACCTCAATAATGGGAAGGTTAAACTTTTTCGCAAACTCCCAGTCACGCGTGTCATGCGCAGGAACGGCCATAATGGCACCGGTGCCGTAGGTCATAAGTACATAGTCAGAAATCCAGACGGGAATTTCCTTTCCGTTTACGGGATTAATTGCCATAATACCTTCCAGCGGTACCCCCGTCTTATCCTTGTTCAGCTCCGTTCTTTCCAGCTCGGATTTATGTGCCGCATCCGCGCGATAAGCGGAAATAGCATCAAAATTCGTAATATGCTCCCGAAGCTCGTCAATATACGGATGCTCCGGAGAAAGCACCATATAGGTTGCGCCGTAGAGGGTGTCGGGACGGGTGGTGAAAATGCGCACCGTCTTATCCCCGTGATTTAAGGCGAAATCTACCTCCGCACCTTCCGAACGGCCAATCCAGTTTACCTGCTGCGTTTTTACCTTGTCGATGAAATCTACATCGTCAATATCATCAATAAGCCGCTGGGCATATTCGGTAATGCGGAGCATCCATTGGCTCTTGCGTTTTTGCACAACCTCGCCACCGCAGCGTTCGCACTTGCCGTTTACAACCTCTTCGTTAGCAAGACCTACCTTACAGGAGGTACACCAGTTTATCGGCATTTCCTGCTTGTAAGCAAGGCCCTTTTCAAAAAGCTTTAAGAAAATCCATTGCGTCCATTTATAATAGGCAGGGTCCGTCGTATTGACCTCTCGGCCCCAATCAAAGGAAAAACCGATGCTCTTAAGCTGGCGGCGGAAATTGTTTACATTCTTTTCCGTTACCACAGCCGGATGAATATTGTTTAAAATTGCAAAGTTTTCCGTGGGCAAACCAAACGCGTCCCATCCCATCGGATAAAGAACATTATACCCATCCAGACGGCGTTTGCGTGCAATAATGTCCATAGCTGTATAGCTTCTGGGATGCCCTACATGAAGGCCATGCCCGGAAGGATACGGAAATTCTACCAGCGCATAAAACTTAGGCTTGTCCGATTTATTTTCTGCCCGGAAGGTTTCGTTCTTGTACCAGTATTCCTGCCACTTCTTTTCAATCTCACCAAACCTGTAATCCATTTTTTCCATTCCTTTCTATTCTTCAAAGGGGAGCGCTACGCGCTGTGCATCGCCCCAAAGGTGCTCCAGCGCATAAAATTCGCGTATGTCCTTTTTAAATATGTGAACAACTACCGTGCCGAAATCGAGAAGCACCCACGCACCTTCGCGCAGACCCTCTACACGAAGCAGCGGCTCGGAAATCTCCTGCGCTTTTTCCATCAGCGTATCGGCCAAGGCTTGTGCCTGCAGATGCGAGGAGGCTGAACAGATTACAAAATAATCTGCTATAATTGTAAGACCACCAATATCCAGCACTTCAATATCTGTTGCTTTTTTATCAAACAGAGCTTTTGCAAAATAAATTGCCTTCTCTTTTACTTCCAATTTTTGTCCCTCCATTTCAAACACCTCTATCCTAAATATTATATATTACTTTTGCGGGTTTGTCTACCTTTTTTTCACAAAAAAAGCCCCTATTTTTTCTTTTGCAAAAAATGGTTGACATTTTCATAAAATTACTGTAAAATACTGGAAGGGGTGGTAAATATTGAGAAAATATAGGGCGAAGTTTTTTTATATTTCTATTCTCTTTTTGTTTGTACTTTTTTTAACCTTCCAGCCGGGAATCGGATATAACCTATACATCAATTCTCACCTTGTTGGTACTGTGCATAGCCGTGCAGAAGCACGCACTATATTAGATATTGCTGCCGCCGAAATGCTCCCCTCCGATTTTTCCCCTTCCTTATATCCTCGCTTTGTATCCCAGAAAAAATATACTGCGGCCGCTGACATCCTGCAAAATGCGCAGAAGGCATTGGGGTTTGAAACCGAGGTTATTTCAGAAACTGTCGCCGTCCCCTTTTCTCGCGAAGCCATACAGGACAGTGCGCTTTACGAAGGCGAAACACGCATACAGACAGAAGGCAAAGCGGGAAAACGGACAGTTATTAAACAAATTATAAAGCAAAACGGCGTCTTTCTCCGGGAGGAGATTTTATCGGATAAGATAATTACCGAGCCGGTAACTGAGGTGTCTCTCGTCGGCGTCCGGGAGAAACCGGCCGGACTGGGAAGTGGTGAATTTATCTTGCCGCTACAGGATGTGACCGTTTCTTCCGACTTCGGTGAAAGGTGGGGCCGGCAGCATGAAGGCATAGATTTCGCCGCCGAAACGGGAACGCCCATTTTAGCCGCCGACAGCGGCACCGTGACCTTTAGCGGTGCGTGCGAGGGGTATGGTAATCTGATTATTTTAGACCACAAAAACGGCCTTTCCTCTTATTATGCGCATTGTAGCGCGCTCTATGCCGAGGTTGGTGCAACAATTAAGAAAGGAGAAATCATTGCGGCTGTTGGCAACACCGGCAACAGTACAGGGCCGCATCTTCATTTTGAAATCCGGAAGAATGACATTCCTCAAGACCCCATGTTATTTTTAGAATAGCAAAAGGAAGTGCTAAAACCGCGTTTTAAGCACTTCCTTTTTTCATACGCTTTTTATTCGCAATTTGCGCCGGAAGTAAAATGGAAATATTCCGAAACCTGCGCCGGCGGTATCTAGTAGCACATCGTACCACCTGCACGCGCGCCCCGAAACAAACAGCTGGTGAATTTCATCACTTCCTGCATACAGGGCACAAAAGACAAGGGCAATAAGATACGGATGCCAAGGCACCGCAAAAACGCGGCAGTTCCACACGGCCAGCACGCCCAAAACAACATATAGTGCAAAATGGGCCAGCTTCCGGATGATGGTAATGCCGATATCGCCTTCTTCTTTCTCCAGGCTTTTTGCCTTAAAAGACGGGATGGCCTTTTCTATAATACGGACTACCTTGTCCTTGACCGTACCGCTCAGCTTTGCAGATTCTTCGGCTGGTTGTGCAGAAAAGCAAAAAATAACGAGCATCCAAAGAAGCAAAAGAGAGATGCTGACGATTTTCTTAGCCATGTAGGAAACTCCTTTCCCATGATTCCTGCATTTGCCGCGCAGGACAGAAAACGCGAAATGAAGTTTGACGCGGCCGAAGCCGCGTCAAACAAAGCTTAAAAGTTATGATACTTAGTATTTAAATACGATAATCGCTTTTGCGTTGCGGGCGCCGGAATAATATACCAGAACCTGCGAAGCGGATGCCGGAACCTTCTCGTAGGTAGCAATCGCATCTACGGTGCTGTCCTTTAAAACCTTCGATGCATCACGCGTGGCAGTATAATCGTAGATATATACCTTTGCGCTGCCTACATTGAAGATTTCCTGATGTGTCTGCTGTACACCTGTCGTATCGTCTGCAATAGTCGGCGTAATAACCAGCTTGCCATCCAGATAAGAAAGTGCAGTACCAAACATAAAGGCACCTACGGTAGCTGCTTTGCTGCGAGAAGTGTCATCCAGCTGGAAGAAGCGCTGCGCCATAGCCTGGTCAGCAGACTCTACTGCATCCTCTAAGGTAATGGGGGTTGTAATATCCATGCCCCGGAGTGCAGCATGCTCATTGAGCGGGTCTAAGAAGAAGATGCTCGGCTTTCCGGGTTTTTCGGTGGTGGAGAAGTCCAGTATTTTCTCCACGGCTACAATCTTGTTATCCGATACCGCATAGCGGAAGATATCGCCAAGGAGAAGCTGTTCCATCAGGAGTCCTGAGGTTTCACTTGTCAGCGAAGCTTCTGCGCCATCCGGGAAACTGTAGCCTTTTACCTTGTCAATAATTTCATCGCCTTCCTTAGCGGAAGAAAGCTCTGTTGCAATCATGAGCGGCGATTTTTCATTGATGGTCGCTACACCGTAGCCGCCACCCGTGAAGGAAATCACATATTTTGCCGTAAAGGTCGAACCCACATTGTACGCTTCTACACGATACTCTTTGTCCTGAATAAATGCGTTGGAGTATGTGCGGATTTTGTAATCCTCTACATTCGTAACATCCTCAGAAGGTACTTCAATGATTTTCGTAGAAGTATCTGCAATAAACTTCAGGCTGGAACCATCGCTGAAACGGCCGGATGCGTATGTGAGAACCTTGTCCGGGTCGCCTGCCAGCGGATAGGAGTAGCTTCTCACAAGGTCATCCTCGCCGGCAGCTCTGTTGGCAACCATCGTATCAATCATATCCACTTCTCCGTTTGCGTTCGTAGTATAACGAATCAGCTGTGCATACTCTGTTACCCGAATACCTTTATCCGTCTTGCCGGCATTGGCTACCGTGGCTGCGTCACGAAGTGCTACAAGTGCCTCGGCATCGCTTACCTGATAACCATCCACGCGCATGGTGGTGGCCAGCGTTAAAATACGCTGCTTGGTTGTGCCGGTAATGCCATAAAGGTTTACGCGGGCACGGCCGTCAACGCCTTTGCCTTCTTCAGCCGTGATGAGATATGCCAGGTAAATGTTGGCTTCCGTCTGGCTGGAGGACGCCGCTGCGATTTTACCTTCATGGTCAAGATAGGCCGTTACATAATCACCTACAGCCATTTCCGGCTTGCTGCCTTCATAAGCAATAAAGCTGTTTGCGTAATCATAGAAGTTTTTGCCGATTTTCTTGCGGGTTGCGCTATCTGCTTCCGTTACCTTGCCGGAAACCTTCTTGGAAGTAACAACGCCTTTCCATACGCGCTTTCCTTCTGCGCCGTCTTTCGACTTCATAACGCTGATAACATCCCATTCCGTCAAGGCCTTCGCAACGGCTGCGGCTTCACTGGTGCTGCCCGTCTTCGTGAGGCTGAAATAAATGCCGGATACATCTATCGGGATTACCAGTTCGCCTGCGCCGTATTTGGCATAAACCTTGGGCTGTTCCTGGCTCTTGTCTACGGAATTTACAACATAATTCTCATAAGAGGTAACAAAAGCAACTTCTGCGTCGCCGTCGCCATCGTTACAGATAAGCTCAATCTGGCCGGACAGTACATCCGCAAACTCGCTGTCGGTAAAGGTGGAATCGTATTTCCCGTTATAAACAACCTTTACGCCGGAAATGCCGATGCTTTTGGAACGCGTGCTCGTTTCCGAGGGATAGTATGAAAGAGAACCACCCTCCACACGGTTTAACATATCGGGTGTTATGATGGTGGATTCTGTTTTTTCTACCACAATCTGCGAAATTTTTTCGTAACCGCCAAGGTCGCCTGCTTCCACATATCCGCTGATTTTGCGGCCTAAAATGGGCATGGTATCAAAGTTGACAGGAACCTCGTAAGTTTTGGTTTCATCCTTGAGTTCCACGGTAATCTGACGAGCGGTCAGGCCGGTAGCGCCGGTATGAATACCGGTTTGCTGTACGCCGGTGACAACGCCGGTGATTTTTTCTTTGCCCTGGAACTTGTCGAGAGCTGTGGACTCGGAATCAATCGTGATATTACCGGAGCTGTCGGTTTCCGCTGTTTCCGACTGCAGGGAGTTGTTTGTTAAAATAGCAACTGTTCCGCGGGAAGCATAATCCTCCACATTGTTTACGGTAGCGTTCTTTAAGATACCCCTTTCGGCAGCTACAGCCATATAGCCGGAATACCACAGACTATCAGCAGCGGTTCTATCCTGTGCAATGGCACCAAAGCCAAGCGTACACACGAGCATTTTTACGATTTCGGTGTATTTTACCGGGTCATCCGGGCGGAAAGTACCATCGGTGTAGCCGTTAACAATTTTCTGGTCGGCTGCAAGCTTTATGTACTTCTTTGCCCAGTGATTGTTTTCATCTACATCCGGAAAACCGGAGGGAATCGTATCAAACGCTGCATCTTCCTGACCGAGGAAGGTGATAATGATTTTGGCCACCTCTCCGCGCGTAATCGTATTATCTGCACGGAAAGTACCATCTTCATAACCATTAATGATGCCGAGCTTTACAAGCTCGAGTACAGACTTTCCTACAACCGTGCTGGAGTCGATATCCTTCAGCACTACAGGTGCAGTAGCTGTTTCTTCCGTTTCCGCACTCACTAAGCCGGCAAACGGAATGCATGTCAGCAGCATAGTAAGGGAAAGTACGGCTGCTAAAAATCTTTTGCGTAACTTCATTTTTATTCCTCCTTATTGTTCTGACTACTTGCCATATTGTATTGTAACATTTGATTTCGGCAAAAGTCAATAGTATTTTTATAATGTAACGAGAATGTAATATAAATTAAACCTGGGGTTCTTCCTCGCTTTCCAAATGCGCAAGACGGCGCTTTCGATAAAGCCAGATTCCGGCTCCGATGAGAAGGAGCGATAAAACCTGCGAAATGCGGAGATTGCCGAGCATGAGGCTGTCGGTACGCAAGCCTTCAATCCAAAATCGTCCTATGCCGTATCCTACCATATACAAGGTGACGGCTCTCCCGGAAAAGCCGTGCTTTTTACGCGTAAGCCAAAGCACCAGAAAAAGCGCAGCATTCCAGAGAGACTCATATAAGAATGTAGGATGTACCGCCTTGCCGTTTACCAACATACGCCACGGCAGGTCCGTTTCTGTACCAAAGGCTTCGGCGTTGACAAAATTCCCCCATCGGCCAATGCTCTGTCCGATTAAAAAGCCATAGGCGCCTATATCCAGATACTTCCAAAGAGAAAGCGCATGCTTTTTGCAGTAGATAACGACAACCAGAAGCGTCGCCAGCACGCCACCATAGATGGCAATACCACCTTCCCATATGTAGAATACGGACAGAAGGTCATCCTTATATGCAGAAAAGGAAAACAAGACATAATAAAGCCTTGCGCCCACAATGGCCGCCGGAAGTCCCCAAAGCACCATATTGTAAAGATGGTCCGTATCCTCCCCAAGGCGTTTTGTTTCCTTTGTACAAGCCAAAAGGGCAAGCAGGATACCTGTCATGATAATAAGCGCATACCAGCGGATACCACCGCTGCCAAAAGGCAGCGGTATGGCGATTTCATGCAAGGTTATTGTAATACCCAATCCGGGAAAGCCTATTGTATTCATGCTTATTCCTCCGTTTTTCTTGGTTTCACGACCGATAAAACCCAGTTTTTCTCCGCCAATCCTTCGCGTAAAACCCGCTCTGCATCTTCCTTTTTCAGTGCGCGTATTACATCCGGATATGTGAGGAAATCGCCGCCGCGAAAGGCAAGCGGCACAAAATTATGCGCCACGCGCTCCACATCATCCATCATGCGCACAGCCGCGCCGAAGGCACTGCGTTTTACGCGCATGAAATCTTCCTCCCGGATACCGTCCTTCCGCACCTTTTCTACATGCGCAAGAATCTTCTCCCGTACTTTTTCAGGAGACGGCGACTCCCCGTCCACCTGCAAAAAGGCATATCCGTTGCCGGCAGAATATCCATAGGAAAAACTATCCCCAATCAAATTTTCTGCATAAAGCTCTTTATAGAGTTCTCCGCTTTTTCCAAACAAAAGAGAACCAAGAACGGCATACACCGCCTCCGCAAAAACGGGGTCTCGTAGCGGTTTTTCCTTGCAGCCCAAGCTGAACAAGGGACGCGCAACCACAAATTCCGCCTCCGTTTTCGCCTGTCCTATCTCTTCCGGCTCGGTGGGCAAATGGAAGGAAACAGAAGGCGAAGGCAGGTCGGCCGCTTCCTTTTCCACCGTTTTCCTTACTTTTTCCGGCTCCACATCGCCTGCCACGAATAAAAGCATATTTTGGGGAGAATAAAACGCACGATAGCACCTGTATAAAAGGTCCTTATCAATCTGCGCGATGGACTCTTTTGTGCCGGCAATATCGATGCGCACCGGATGCTCCCGGTACATGGCACGAAGGCTGTTGAAAAAACAATTCCATTCGCCGTCATCGCGGTACATATCAATTTCCTGCCCGATAATTCCTTTTTCCTTTTCTACATTTTCTTCTGTGAAAAACGGGCTTTGTACAAAGCGTATGAGTACGCCCAGCGCCTCATACACATTTGCCGTTGCCGAAAAGAGATAGCCGGTCATATCAAAAGAGGTGTAGGCGTTAGCCGAAGCACCGAGGGCAGAAAATTTTTCGAATACATTCCCCTCTTCTTCCTCAAAAAGCTTGTGCTCCAAAAAATGCGCCACACCGTCAGGAACGCGGACCTCCTCCCCATCTATGGTGAAGTGGTGATGAATGGAACCAAAATCCGCCGCAAACATCGCGTAGCTTTTCCCGAAGCCTTTTTTCGGAAGAACAAAAACGCGAAGGCCGCTTTTATGCACAAAGGTATAAAGGGTTTCGCCAATGGTCGGATATGTTTTCATTTCGTTTCGCCTCCCAAACCATTTAAGAAATATACGGTGTCCAGATATATGTGCTTTGCCGCCTCCGGAATTTCCGAAGGGGTAACGCACAGGATTTTTTCGATAACGGTATCGATATCCGTAATATCGCCAAGCGGCAGCTGGCGCCTGTAATACTCCATCATAAGTGCCGGAGAATCTTTGTAGGAACGAAGCTGATTGACAATTCCCTGCACGGCGCCCCTAAATTCCGCCTCGGATATCTTCCCTTCCCGGATTTCCTTGTTCTGCGCTTCTATCGCGTCGCGTGCCACCGCAAAGCTTTCAAACTCAATGCCGGATTGCACAAGCAGCAGGCCTTTCAGCCTTTCGAGAGAGGAGGACGCATAGTAGCAAAGGCTCATCTTCTCGCGCACGGTGTTAAACAGTTTGGAGGCCGTACCGCCCCCAAACACGGCATTATATACCATAAGCGGGTAGTATGCCTCGCTCTCTGTATCCAAATCTGTGCGGTAGCCCATAACGAGCTTGCCTTGCGTAACGGCCTCGCGGTCCTCCACAAAGCGGACCTCTTTCGGACATTGGTGCGAGGTTTTCGGGTACTCCCCTTTTCTGCCACCCAAAACTGCTGCCAGCGCCTCCGCGCCCATGACAGCTTCTTTTTCATCAAAGGAGCCGACTACAAAAATATCCACGCGTGCCTCCTTCAGCATGGTCTGGTAGACAGAAAACGCACTCTCGGGTGTAATGGCCGCAAGGTCCTCTTCTCTACCCTCCGTGCGAAGGCCGTAAGCCTCCTCTTTGCACATTTCTTCTACCAGGCGCAAAAGGGCATACCGTCTTTTATCGTTTACAACGCTCGTGATATCCTCCCTCAGCGCCTCCATTTCGCGCAAAAATGTGGTCTTTTCCCACGCACCGTCCGACACCTTCGGCTCACAGATGACCTGCTGTATGAGGCTGTGCATCTGGGAGAACAGGTTCTCGCCGGCATACGCATCGGCAATCCAATCCCCGACAAAGGAAACCACCTGCACCTCGCCCACCTTGTCGGTACCGGCGCGGAATTTCGCGCCGTATAAGGCTTCCAGCTGCACATGCAAAGCGGTACGGTCCTGAAAATGGGCGTTGCCTGCCGTCAGTAATTTAGGCAGGAGGGCAAGCGTTGCCGTTGTTTCTTTTTGCAAAGGCATGCTGAAATAGATGCCCTCTACCACATTTTTAAACTTTTTATCCGGCAGCATGTAAAGATTTATGCCCTCGGCAATTATTTTTCGCTGTATAACCACTCGGCAACCTCCTTCAGTTTTTCTTTATTATTATTGCCCGGATTTTCAATCACATACAAAAAAAGGCTTTTAAGCGCCGCCCCGATTTCGGGTCCGGCAAATCCTATTTTTATGAGGTCATCGCCCGAGAGGGCAAGCTGACGCATATGAACCGGTACACCTTCCGCACGCGCCGTTTTCCAGTTTTTTTCTTGTTCCTCATTCTGCAGATATGCAAAGAAATCTGCCGGTGAAGTATGCTTTAGTGTGGCGACATCCGCTATGATGTTGCCGCTGTATCGGTAAGCAGCAAGCTCGCCGGCCGATAAAATAAGATGACGGGGTGCTTTTAAGGCACGCAGAGTTTTTATCGTATTTTCGCCGCAAAGTGTTGCCCATTTTCCTGCCATAGAAAGGCAGGCCGCCACCCTTTCCAGTTTTTCCGGTTCCCGGTTTGTATCGGGCAAAATGCAGCCAAGGGCAGAAATTGCGTTTGCAAGATGCGCCCCGTCTGCATAAAAAAGGAGTTTTTCAAGCTCGGCAAAAATGCGTTCCCGGCTGATTCTCAGTAGAAAATGCGCCATTTCACGCGCCGCCATTTCCGTTTCTGCCTCGATAGAAAAGGAAAGCTGGGCGGAAAAGCGATACATGCGCAAAACGCGAAGTACATCCTCTTCAAAGCGCTTTTTGGGATTTCCTACCGTGCGCAGAATTTTGTTTTCAGCATCTGCCTTTCCCCCAAAGGGGTCACAAAATCCGCGGCGCGGGCTATAGGCCATAGCATTGACCGTAAAATCACGCCGCGCCAAATCCTCCTCCACAGAGGATAAAAACTGCACGCTATCCGGTCGCCGCATGTCGTGATAGGCGCCGTCCGAACGGAAAGTGGTAACCTCCACATTTCCTTCTTGCACAACTACCGTCACCGTTCCGTGCGCAAGACCGGTCGCCACCGTATGCGGAAAAAGGCGCAGCGCCTCGAATGGCTGCGCCGCCGTTGCCACATCGTAGTCATGCGGTTCTCTTCCCAGAAGAAAATCGCGCACCGCGCCGCCTACGGCGTATGCCGCATAGCCTGCTTCTTCCAAAACAGAACAAATATTTTCAATATACGCCGGCAGTGGTAACCGCACTCTCTTTCTCGCCATATTTTTCAAATATAAAATCTCCCAGCAATTTCATTGGATTACGCGGACTTATGGTATAGATGGCTTCTCTTAAATGCTTGCGCCGCCATTCATTTTGTAAAAACTGGTATACCGCCTCCCCGACAGGGAAAGTGCGGCTGACCACCATGGAAATACCATTGTTGACCAGAAATTCACGATTGCGGTCCTCATGTCCCGGAATCGGATTCATTAAAATAGCCGGAAGCCCCTTTACCAGCGTTTCCGAAAGTGTAATGCCGCCCGGTTTTGTGATAATCAAATCTGCAGCGTCCATCATCACATCCACATTTTCCACAAAACCATATACATACTTTTTATGTGCCGTTTCCAGTCTTTCAATATCGCGCTTGGCCCTTGTGTTTTTTCCACATACACATAAAAGCTGAAAATCCAATTTAATGCCGTCTATTTCCTTGATGCTCTTGGCCATATTACCATAGCCCATGCTTCCCATCATAACCAAAATGGTGGGAGCCTTTTCAATTCCCAGCGTCTCTTGCGCCTCCGCCTTCGGCAAGGCGCTTGCAAATCTCTCCCGCACCGGAATACCAAACGGCAGTATTTTGTATTCCGGAATGCCCTTTCGCTGGCATTGATACTGCAAAAGCGGGGATGCCGTAACATAATAATCCAAATGCGTGTTCTCCCAGTAAGGGTGTATCGTAAAATCGGTTACAATACCAAAAGTAGGAATGTCCTGTATTTCTTCTTCCAGATATGTAAGATGAAGCGCCGCAAAAAGGTGCGTGGTAATAATGACATCGGGGGAAAATTCTCGGATATGCTGGAGGAGCTTTTCTCCCACCACGCTGTTTGCAAGCCGGCTTAAATGAAAACCATGTCCGGCGCCCTCGCTTTTCTCCGCCATGCGATACGCTTTTCGGTACATGCCGGAAGCATATTGCGTTCCGACCAGATACCCTGCTTCCAGCGAATCGCTCAAAAGCGAATTCGTTTCCTTATAAGCATCTAAAACACGGCATACTGCGCCCCGCTCTTCAAAATATTCTGAAATAGCCATGGCTGTTTGTGTATGCCCCTGCCCTGTTGAAATTGTCAGAATTAAAATTTTCATCTTGCTCTCCGCCTTTCGTTTGTCACCAAACCTGCCGGTCTCTCATACTATACTATTGAAACAGCAAAGGGCTGCTTCGTATAAATATATTTTTTGAGGAGGACTTATTTATGGGTTTCTTTGGTGGATGTGGCAACGGTAATAATGGCAATTCCTGTGCATGGATTATCATCCTTCTGGTGCTGTTCTTCTGCTGCGGCAACGGTTGTTCCAGCAACACCTGCAGCACGAACAACAATAATAACTGCGGCTGCTGCGAGTGCTAATTGACAAGTCTTATCTGAAGCTTTAGAAAGGAGACATAGTCGTGACGAACTGTAATGTAAACTCTTGCAATAATTGTTGCGAATGGATTTGGTGGATTATCATTATCTTCCTTATCTTAAATTGCTGCTGTGGCAACACAAACGGCTGCTGCTAAAGCATCCGGGTAAAGGGGTGGGTGGACTTTTCCGCCCACCCTTTTCAGCCTTTTTTCTCCATGTATTCTTTAAACAACATAAGCGCGCGAAAGCGATGGCTTATGCTGTTTTTTGTTTCGGCATCCAGCTCGCCGAATGTTTTTCCATACGCCGGAATATAAAAAACGGGGTCATAGCCAAAGCCTTGCTCGCCGCACGGCTCCTTTGTAATCACGCCTCTGCATTCTCCGCGAAATACCGTCTCTTCCCCATCCGGCGAAATATACGCCAGCGCGCACACGAACGCGGCATCCCGTTTCCCCTCCGGCACATCCTGCAGCTCGGAAAGGAGCTTTTGTATCCGCTCGGTATCCGTGGCATTCTCGCCTGCATAACGCGCCGAATAAATGCCGGGTGCACCAAAAAGCGCGTCCACCATAAGACCGGAATCGTCCGCAATCGTTGCCTTTCCTGTTTTTTCCCAGACGGCGCGCGCCTTTATCAGGGCGTTCTCTTCAAAAGTAGTTCCGTTTTCTTCGATATCTCCTGCAAAGCCGGCCTCGCGCATAGAAACGAGCGAAAAGGACGGCAAAATCTTCTGAAGTTCTCTCATTTTTCCGGCATTTCCGGTTGCTACTACCAGCATGGCTATTCCTCCTGCAGTTCGTATACTATATTTCCACGCCTAAAAAATGCTTGGCGGCAATACCCACAAAGAACGACAAAACGGCTACCGAAACACTGATGGCTGTCATCTCTAAAAACCGGGGGCGAAACTTCTGGCCTTGCGCTACCGATATGTAATAGGTAAAGCCGGCGATAATCAAAATCACGATAAAAATCATGAGAAATAAGGCGAGCATAAATTGCGAATTTCCCAGAAGCAGATACGGGGCAATCAGCAAAACAACGGTTATGAGATACGCAACACCCGTATACAGGCAGGATTTTACAGCATCGTCCCTTCCCTCGCTCCGGGCGGACAAAAATTCGCTTGACGCCATGGAAAAGGTGGCAGAAATGCCGATAATAAGGCCGGACAGGGCAATAAGCCTTGTATTCTGCATGGCAAAAGTAAAGCCCGCCAGTGAACCCGTCAGCTCCACAAGCGCATCGTTCATCCCAAGCACCATACTGCCCACATACTGCAGCCTTTCCTCATCCAGCATATCAAGAAGCGCCGCCTCATGCTCTTCCTCCTGTGCCTTTATGGCCACACTTTCCGGAACCTCTTTGGCCAGAATTTCATATTCGTCCTGCGCTTTTTCTTCGCCGGATTCCATAAGCTTTACAGCAAAGGTAAAGCCTAATATGCGCGCTACGAGCCCAAACCAAAGCACCTTGCATTTGTTGGGCTTCATTTCTATACCGGTGTATTCCTTCCAAATCTCATAATGCGCTTTTTCTTCGCCGGCCAAACGGAGCAAAACCTTTTTGTTTTCCTCGCCTTTGGCAAAGCCGGCTATCTTCTCGTATATAACACTTTCCGTCCGTTCATTTTGCTGCATTTTCCGGATTATCGCAAAAGCTTTCTCTGAAATTTCCTTTTTCATATTCTACTTTCTCCTTTGCAATTTTGCTCTACAAAATGGGCAGATACATTATCGGATGCCTATCTTTTCCCATTCCGCATCCGGCACCAGACTGCCGCCGGTGAGCCATGCAAGATGTGTGGCGTTTTCCATATTCGGAATATCTTGCGGTATTTTTCCAACGCCGCCGAGCGCCACACAGGACGAAGGTTCTGCCTTTATACCGGCGGTTTCATAGAGTAATCTTGTCAGCTGCAGGCTATGCTCGTCCGTGATGGTAAAACAGCCATCCAGCATACCCTGCATTACCTTATATGCGAGTATAGAGGGGCTGGAGCAGGCAAGCCCGTCTGCCACAGTTCCCTTGCCAAGTCCTATATCATATACGCTGACCGCACCTTCTCCCTTTGCCATGGCAAGCGCCATGCAGGGCATCTCGGTAGGTTCGCCAAAATAGCAGTACACATTATCACCAAAGGCCTTTTTAAGGCCAAAGGTTATGCCGCCGGGGCCTCCACCAACACCGCAAGGAAGATAAACAATAAGCGGATGCTCGCTATCTGGCGCGATGCCGTTTTCCCGAAGCTGGGAAAGAAGCGTTTTATAGGCGGCCGAATAGCCGAGGAATAACTCTTTGGAGTCCTCGTCATCAATAAAATAGGTGTTTTCGTCTTTCGCGGCTTCTTTTCTGGCAAGCTGCAGCGCCGAGGTATAGTCGCCGGCAAACTCAATTACATTGACGCCAGCCTCCCGCAGATGGTTCTTCTTCCATGTCTTGGCCTCTTCCGACATATACACCGTTACATCAAAGCCGAGCTTTTTGCCGGAAAGGCCGATGCTCATGCCGAGATTGCCGGTAGAGCCGACGGAGATTTTATACTTTGAAAATAAAGCTTTGAACGGCTCGCTGTTTAAAACGGCATAATCGTCCGTTTTCTTCAGCATGCCGCTTTTAAGGGCAATATCCTCTGCATACTTGAAAACGGTATAGATGCCGCCGCGTGCTTTCAGCGAGCCGCATACCGCCAGCGAATCATCGCGTTTTACATACAAATCGCCTTGTATTTTTACATTTTCGCTTTTTTCAAGCGCCGCTTTCGTTTCCTCTATCCTCTGGATGGGAGAATCTATAATGCCGTTTGTAGCCTCCGTTTCCGGGAAAGCTGCCCTGACATACGGGGCAAACCGCCGGAGTCTTTCCCACGCGTCCTCGATTTCCTGCGCCGTCAGAATTTCCTCGCCGTTTTCTTTCCGGCATCCGAAAAACACTTCTTGCCCATTTTGCATGTCCTGTATGATTTTTTCCATTTTCCGGCACCTCCGAGCCTATCTTCCGATTCCTTTTGCCGTAATCCAGATGCGGTCAACTACTTTTCCTTCCTCTACCACATAGATTTTGTCAAAAAGGTTGATAGTGGAGCAACAATGCCCGGGAATAAGCTTTACCTTCTCCCCGATATTTACGGAGTTTTTCAGGCCATGCAGCTGAAAATGCTCTTCGCTGGCCACTATTTCTTCCGCCTCGTTTTCCACAATCGCCGGCATGCCCTGGTCAAGTCCACAGGTCTTAACGCCGGAATCAATAACGGTAATCCCCTCTTTTTTGCTGACGACGGTAGACAGAATAAATAAGGAATTTTTGAAGGGCAGATTGAGATTTTTATAGGTCGCATCCATAAACAAATAGCTGCCGGCCTGCAGTTCGTTATAAAGGCCTTCCTTCACTTTTATCTCCGCCGTGCCCGTGCTTCCGCCGGAAACAATGTTTACCGAAACACCGTTTTCTTTTAAAAAGGCAATTAACGCTTGGATGTTTTGGTAGTTTGCCTTCGTCATGGTTTTTCTTTCTTCTTCGTCTTCAATATGCGAAATATGTCCGGCATACACCTGCAGGCCATCAAAAACCAGATTTTCGCTTTCTCCAATCCGGTTTGCCAGCTTTAAAACTTCTTCTTTGGAAGTCGTGCCGCATCTTTGCATGCCGATTTCGTATTCAACAAGACAATGGATGGTGTTACCGGCAGCCACAGCCGCAGCCGACAGCATTTTTACATTGTTTTCGTCGTCCACGCACACCGTAAGGCGGCAATCGCCGGCCAAATCTCCAAGGCGTCTTATTTTCTGCGGGTCCACAATCTGATTCGCAATCAGGATGTCCTCTATGCCGCTGTCGGCAAGGTCAATCGCCTCGCTCAGCTTTGCACAGGTCATACCCTTTGCGCCGTTTTCTATCTGCAAACGCGCAATCGCGGCGCACTTGTGGGATTTATAATGCGGTCTTAATGCAAGGCCCGTGTCCCTAAGGAGTTCCTTCATGGCCGCCATATTTTCTAAAAATACCTTTTTGTCTAAAATCAATGCCGGAGTCTGCAAGTTTTCTACTTTCATTTTGTCAAATCCTTTATTTTAAAATTTAATTTCCTGCACCATATTCCAGGTTTTGCCGCCGGTTATCTTATCCGGACCGCCGATTTTGGCCGTTGTGAACAGATAGGTTCTGCCGCCATCCCAGAGTAAAAACGGACGCTCGCGCCTTTGGAGTTCAACCTGGCTGCCGTCATCGTATGTAACATTAAAGCCGTATGCCGGCTCGCCGCCGTGCCACACAATGCCATCTTCCGAGAAGAAGCGAACGCCTGCTTTTCTGTCCCCCGTATAGGCGCCGACAGCATCTTCCGCAACCATAACATAGCCGCTTCCTTCGCGGTACACAAACATATCCTCAATAGGGCCTTTATCGAACAAATTGTCATTCAGAATCTCATACGGACCACCTATTTTTTCACTTCTGGCAACGGAAACCTTAAGGTCCCCATCGCGGAAATAAAGAAGATATCTTCCCTGGTCATCCTTTATAATGGCGGGATTATTGGAATCGGGCGGAAGGGCAATCTTTTCTTCCGAGCGTACCCATTCACCGTCTAAGGAATCGGCATACGCATAGCCTATGGCGCGGTTTTCCGTGCCGCCGTCAGGCGAGCCTATGTAAAGCAGAAGATATTTGTCGCCATCTTTGAATATGAAGGGGTTGTGCGCCATAACGCTGTCCCACTTATCCCCGTCGCGTTTAGAAATAATAACCTTTTCAAAGGTAAAGGGCTTAGAAAGGTCATCGGTTGTGGCAATTACAATTTCCGAATCGGTAAGATAGCCGAGCGGAAACTCTTTTTCTTCCGGCCATCTGGCCGCAAAAAGGTAATACTTGCCCCCTTCTTTTAGAACGGAGCCGCACCACACAAAATACCCGTCCATTTTAAACCCTGCGTTTTTGTTTACCGGTACAAAATCAAAACAATATTCCATTTCTTTTTCCTCCTTGTTTTTTATGCTTTATTGTATGACAACGCCTTTTTGCAAAATCAGGTTGGCGTAAATGGCCGTTTCGCCGGTAGCAATAATGGCGTAGGCTTTTTTTGCTTTTTCGTAAAACGCAAAGCGCTCCACTTCGGCAAAGGCTTTTTCGCCTCTGTCATCTGCCTCGGATACAATCTTTTTGTAAATATCCCAGATAGGTGTTTCGGCCGTATCGCCGGGCATGACCTGCATAAGGGATACGGGGTTTTCCACATAGGTATCCAGCGGAAATACCTTCAGGATTGCTTCTAAAAGTTCGGGAACACCATGGCCGTCCGCCCGGATAACAATGGCGTCCTTCCCCATAGATTCTGCCGGGAAATTTCCGTCAGCAATGACAATCGTGTCGCTATGCCCCATCTCGCACAAAACCTTCAAAAGCTGGGGCGAAAGAATGGCAGGAATGCCTTTTAACATGCTGCATTTCTCCTTGTTTTTTACAATTAAAACCATTATATCACAAGTGCATCGCCAGTTCAAGACCAATAAAGAAAAAACCTCGTTTTTGGCGAGGTTTTTCATAAATCATTTTCCAAAATATTCTTTTGTGGCTGTTTTTACAATTTTGCTTAGTCCAATGACGCCGATGAGGTTCGGAATGGCCATCAGTCCGTTCATGGTTTCGGAAATACTCCATATCAAATCCAGACTGCCAACCGTTCCGATAAATACAAATGCTACATAAATGCAACGGTATACCAAAACGGCCTTTTTGGATTTACCGGACAAAAACTCCATGCTGACTTCGCCGTAATACGCCCAGCCTAAAATGGTGGAAAGCGCAAAGAAGATGGTGGAGAGTGTTACCCCAATGCCGCCGATGCCGGGCAAGACAGAATTAAATGCCGCAATACTAAGGGCCGAGCCGGCGTACTGCCCTGTATTCCAAAGTCCGCTTGTCAGGATAACAAGGGCCGACATGGTGCAAATAACAATCGTCGTAAAGAATACCTCAAACATGCCCCAAAGGCCTTGCTTTACCGGGTCTTTTGTGCTGGATGCCGCATGCGCCATGGGCGCGCTGCCAAGTCCGGCCTCGTTTGAAAATACGCCTCTGGAAAAGCCGTAGTGCATGGCAAGCATTATGCCGTATCCGGCGGCGCCACCGGCCGCGGCTTTAAAGTTAAACGCCTCTTCAAATATCAGCGCAAAGGCTGCCGGAATTTTGTCATATTGCAGTACCAGCGCCACAACCGAGCACACTACATAAAACACAGCCATCATGGGAACCAGCTTTTCGTTTACGGAGGCAATTCTCCGCATACCGCCCAAAATTACGGCCGCGGCAATAACGGTAAGAAAGACGCCGGTGAGCCATGGGTTTATGCCCACAGTACTTTCCAGCGCAACGGCTATAGAGTTTGACTGCGTGGCATTACCCGTGCCAAGACAAGCTACCATGGCAAAGATAGCAAATAATCCGGCAAGCCATTTTGTGTTAAGACCATTTTTCAGGTAATACATCGGGCCGCCTACCCATTCGCCCTTCTCATTTTTTTCGCGATATTTAATAGCGAGAACAATCTCTGCGTATTTCGTAACCATTCCCAAAAGCGCGCTGACCCACATCCAGAAAACGGCACCCGGGCCACCGGAAACAATGGCGGTAGCAAGGCCGGCAATACTGCCCGTTCCTATTGTTCCGGCCATTGCGGTAGCCACCGCCTGAAAGGGGCTTACGCCGGACGCGTCCTTTGCATGCTGATTTTTTGAAAAAACACCGGCTATCGTGTTTTTCAGCATATATCCGAATTTGCCGAATTGTAAAAAACCTGTTTTTATGGACAGAAACAAACCGGTTCCTATCAAAAGGGTCAGCATTACCGGTCCCCATACAACATCATTTACGGCTGCGTTAATTTCACTTATAAAATTCATGTCATCGCCTCTTTTGTTATTTTTTTACGCTAAACATTTTATAGAAAACACACAGAAAAGTAAAGTTTTTTCCGAATAATGATAAATATTTTTATGGTTTTTATATTTGCAAAAAAAAATCTCCCAAATGGTTTTTGGCAAGGTTTTTCGCAAAAACTTTTTTGGCAGAGGTAAGCCGACTTTTTCCCCTCCCGTAAAAAAACCTCTCAAAGCCTTCTGCTTTGAGAGGTTTTTTTATCCGCTTATGTTAGGAAAGGAGATTCTTTCCGCTATCTGCGTCGCAATAGAGAATGGCGTTGTCGTGCTCGCGGAGGATGGTGGCCGGGCACTGGTCGGTTATGGGACCTGTCATAGTGGCCGTCACAGCCGCCGCCTTTGTGGGAGCCGGTACCACGCAGAACATGTATTTGCCGGCGCAAAGGGCCGGGATGGTCAGGGTGAGCGCCATTTTCGGTACATCATCAAGCGCCGCAAAGCAGCCGTCGTTTACCTGCTGCTGACGGCAAACCAAATCCAGCTCTGCCGGTTTGATAAGTGCCTTATCATTAAAATCGGCAACACCGGGGTCATTGAACGCGATATGGCCGTTTTCACCGATACCGAGGCAAACGATGTCCACAGGGTTATCCTGCAAAAGCTTCGTGTATCTTGCGCACTCCGCCGCAACATCGGTGGCGCTGCTGTCAATAAGGTTTACGGATTTAAAGGGAACCTTATCGAAAATAGCAGCACGAAGGAAGTTGCCAAAGCCCTGCGGTGCCGTTTTGGGAAGGCCAATGTATTCGTCCATGTGGAACGCGTTGATTCTTTCCCAAGGAATGTCCTTCTTTTCCAGAAGAGAAGCTAAAACATCGTTCTGGGAAGGGGCCGCCGCAAAAATCATGTTCAGCGTTTCCTTCTCGCCGAGAAGCTTCATAATGGTTTCATAAATGTCCTTTGCCGCCGCTTCGCCCATTTCCTTACGGGTTTCATAAATGCGGCAGGAAAGCTTGTCTTTTTTCAGTTCTTTCAGCATAAGTCAGCCAACTTTCTGTTTAAATTTCACGGTTTCTCGTGTTCTTTCTATATTATAGCGGAAGTGACAAAATAAAGCAAGTGTTTTCCCGATTTTTTACAGGATTAATTTTATTCGCTCCGGCCACTTTTTATTTTCTTAAGCAAAGCTATGGAAAGGACAGATATGCACACCCACGAAATAAACATGGGGGTATACCCGAAGCTTTTAATGAGCGCACCGTAAATAACGCCGGAAACGCCTGCCCCAAGATATGTGGCAAAATCCATAACGCCGCTTACCGAGGCCACATTCCCCGTCTTTAAAAAGTGGAGCGGATAGATAGACAAAATAGAAGTGTTTATCATAGACACGGCCGCATAAATAATGCTCATACAAAGTACGGCCGGTATAATGCCGACGCCACTGAAGCAGAGTATGAGCGAGGCGACGGCGCTAAGGTAAAAGCCGATGCAAGACACCGCATTCTCGCGGTTTTTACAAAGCCTGTATACGGCCGGATATATCGTTCTGCCTACAAAACCGATGGTGGGTATTAAAAGGATATAGTAGGAAGAGGTTGTCAGGTCCACGCAAAATTTATCCACAACATAGACCGCCATCCAAAGGCTGATGTTATCCTTCATAACACCGTGAAGGGTTGCCGGAATAATCATCGTAAACACTTCTTTTTTCCGGATAAGCTGCCACATGGGAATATGCTTTTTTTCGCTGTTTTCCGTGGAAGGTTTAATATGCTTTGTTACGAAAAATACGAGGATTCCGAGTGTTACCGTCAAAAAGCCCGGCACCACAAAGGCAAATCTTGTTCCGAATTTCGTGATTAAATAGGTGTTTATAAGGATGCTTAAAATGTTGCCCATAGCAACCGAGGTGACCATAAGGGAAGTTTTTTTCTTCGCCGTTTCTTTGTCATAAATACTGGAAACGGTGCAAAGCACAGAGCTCCAGAGCATGGACTGTGCGTATGCGTTTGTAAGCCAGAGAATAAAAATACCGATAAAGGGCGGAAAAAAGCTGATAAAAATATTGCTGAGACCTGCCACGCCAAGGCCCGCCGTCAGCATGACCCACGGAGGGGTACGGTCGCTTAAGCCGCCATTTACAAGCCGCCCTACGGCATAAACTGTTGAAAATATACTGCCCAAAAGGCCTATCTGCACCGTATCCATAACGCCTTCGGCAATAAGGCCGGGGCTTGCCACCGATAAATTAATTCTGGCAATATATATGGATGAGTACGCAAGATAAACGATAAAAAATATAAGCCGTCCTTGCTTCTGTCTCATTTGCGTTTCTCCTCTCCTCGTCTCAATATCCCTTGTCTAAGTCCACCGCGTCGCCACATGCGCCCTCGCGGATATACCGCAATACTTTTTCCGTAGTATCTTCCACATACCGGCTATGGCCGTTTGCTACACGCATAGCCTGATGCGGCGATAAAATAACATTGTTAAGCTCCGGAAACGGATACAGGGAAGGCATTAAAATTGCATCCGCATTTTTCGGTTTTTCATCCCAGGTGTCTATGGCCGCTCCTGCCACCACGCCGTCCTTTAAGGCTGTATACAAAGCCTTCTGGTCTATGCAATTACTTCTTCCCACATTCACGATATATTTCCCCCGAAGAAGCGCCACGGTTTCTGCGTTGACGATATTATCCGTCTGCGCCGTTTTAGGGAGGGACAGAATAAGCAGGTCGGTGGCGGCGAAAAGCTCCTCCTGCGTTTGTACGGTCTTGGTGTTTTCATAGTTTCCGCCTCTGTCCAGCGTAAAGGTTTCAATGCCGTTTTTATGTAAAATTTCGGCTATGGCGCGGCCGATATGCCCGTATCCCAAAAGACCAACACGCATCTCGAAAATGCTTCGCCAATAGGGGTTTTGCGTATCGTGCCAGATGCCGTTTCGCAGTTTTTTATCAAATTCCGAAATGCGGCATACGAGGCTGATGGCAAGTCCAAATGCGTACTGAGCGATACTATCCGTGGCCGCGTGGGAATTAAAGAGCGCTATCCCCTTCCGCTTTAAATCGGGAAGCGGAAAATCGTCCACGCCGGTTTTGTACGCGAAAATTGCCTGCAAGCAATCCGCGGTTTCAAGTTCCGCCAGACGCAGCTGTTTACCGATGAAAATGTGATAGCCGCGAAGGTCAAACCCACCAAGACCTACCACATCCACCTGTGCGTACGCTTTTAAGGTTTGCACCATTTTTTCAAAGTCGTCATCCATACATGAAACGCTCAAACAGATTTTAATCATCTTGCAATATCTCCTAGTACATTATCCATATATTTGCAGATTTCGCCCTCGCGCATTGAAAGAACATCCCCTTTGACCGTATGCTTCAAAACAAGGCAGGCAACGCCAAACGCGGCGGCTTTATCGAGGTCTGCCGGATTTTTAAGCAAGGCATGCAGTACACCGGCGGCAAAGGCATCTCCGCCTCCCACTCTTTCCAAAACGGGAAACTCTTTTTCTTGGGGCGCGGAGGATGCTCCCGAAGGTGTGCAAATTTTTGCCGTAACCCTATGGACATCTACGGACAAGGTTTCCCTCTCCCGTATAACCAGATGGCTCGTATGCGGATACTTTGCAAAGTATTCCGCTTCCCCGACACCCAGAAAGGTACGCAAATCTCTTTCGGAGCAAAATACCACATTACAATACGGCATAACATCGCGGAAAACTTTGCCGGCCTCCTCGTATGTCCAGAGCCTGGCGCGGTAGTTAAAATCAAAGCTTATGCGGATTTTCCTCTCTCTCGCTTCCCGGAGCAAAGCAAAACAAAGGTCGCGGACAGAAGTTGACAACGCAAAGGAAATGCCGCTGATATGAAAAAGGTCGCAGCCTGCAAAAATGGCATCAAAGTTAATATCCTCTTTGGAAAGCTGTGTTATGGCAGAATTTTTCCTGGCATAAATCACGCCGGAGGCTCTGTCGCCAAAGCCTTCTTCCACAAAATACATCCCCAGATTGTCGCCACTTCTTCTGACAAAGGATGTGTTTGTATTATAGGAGCGCAGATGGCCGATAGCCGCTTCCCCCAAAGGGTTATCCGGCACCGCGGATACAAACCGCGTGTCGTTTCCCAATGCAGAAAGAGCTACCAGGACATTAGACTCGCTGCCCCCATAGGAGGCACAAAAGGTGTCCGTCTTTTTAATGAGCTTTTTATCCGGCGGAGCAAGACGAAGCATAATCTCCCCGAAGGCTACTATCGTTTTTTTCATCCGGTTCTCCCCCTTCTGTCTCCTGAATGTACTTTATTCTATCCTTGCAAAGCTCCATATACGCTATCGTAACCAGCAAAGCCTCGCCGCATTCTCGCCGCAGCCTCGGCACGAAGGTACGCGCAAAAAAGGTTTTGACTACATCCCACGCGTAGGTCCTTCGGGACACGCGCGGACACACCCTTCTTTCGATTTTGATGGCCTCTTTCCTGTCTAAATCCATTACATAATGGTAATTGATTGCAATATCGGAAAACTTGACAAGATAGTAATCGGAAGTCAGCTTTCCTGTTCCCAGCGCCGTTTCTTCGTCATCGTTTTTCGCGGCCGTGCGTAGTTTTTGGGCAAACGCCGCGGCAGTATGGTTGGTTTCTACAAAGAAATAAAGGTTCGGTTTTCCGCCTTCCAGCAAATCCCTGGCAATACCTAAAAAGTTTTTCTCCAATACGAACGGCTCGTAATCGGGCTCGCCTTCCGTCGTACTTTCAGGTCTTTTTAACCCGAAATTATCCAGAAGGGTTTTTTCGATTACTTTTTTTATGCTTGCCTCGGCCGCTTCGCTTGTTTTTCCGATGATGCCGTCTTCATTCAATATAACGCCATCCACCTTAAGCGCCAAGGAAATGCTTTGCGCAAATTTATTCTTCCATGTTGTTTTCTTATGGTCGCGTTTTTCAACGAGCACATACCCATCCTTCGTAACAATCAGACCATTTATACCAATCTGATTGCCGAATTTCGACCTCGGGAGCGGACAAATCTGCTTTTCATATTCATACAGGCCGCGCATGCTCAAGCCGTTTGAAAAATTATAGTCCATGCAGCGGTTGGTTATCAGCATGTGATAATATGTGGAACGCTGGGTCGTAAGCTTCAGCGTATTTCCCTCGCTGGAAAAATCCTTCAGGCGGATGGTATTACTGTTTCTGGTTTGCGAATGCTTGTGCGCCAGTAGCAGCTCATCCGCGTGTTCAATCACAAAGGTAGGCAGTTTATGCGGCTCGCAAGAGTCGTTAAACTCCAGTTTTGTATCCCCTAAAAGATTTGTAAAAACATTGATAGAAGGCAAGTACAGCTTTTTCTGCTTAAAAAGTTTCACGGCCTCTTCATGCGCACGGTGTGCCTTAGAAAATCTGTCCTTTTCCCGGTTTTTCAGCTCGTTTCTATAGATACGCTTTACATGGCTTATATACATAAATACACCGGTTTTATCAAAATAATTCTTACCCGGCGCTATGTCTTCCATCTTATGGCCACTATATTTTTGTATGATTTTATGGTGGTCGTCATCAATTTTCCGGGATTCTTCGAGATAATAGTTGCATTTTTTTAAAATTCTTGCCATGCCGAGGGACAATATACCGGCCAGAAATACGGAAATGGTTTCCTGCGCGCTTATGATATTTATTATCTTTTCGAGGGATGTTGCACGGTCGGCAAATACGCCGGAAATCAGGAAGATAACAAAAATCCCCAAAAGATAAAATGCCACCTGTACTATGGGTTTTGAAAAAAATCCGCTGACGAATTTTAAAAATCTTTTGTTCATTGTAATTGCCCTCTTCTCTTTTTAGCGGCGCTTTCTTTTCGCCTCGTAAAGCTTTTTATCAACCGATTCCAAAAGCGCATCTATATCCGTTTCCCCGTTGTATTTAATATAACCCATGCTTATTCCCACACGGAGGTTTTTACCAAAATGCACCTTTTTCATTTGCTTCTCTACTTCTTCTACTACCGCGCCGGCAAGGCCTTCCTCCGATTTGTTGGTTATAATAATAAACTCATCGCCACCAATTCGGAAAGGCTCGGCATCAAACTTCTGACACGCCCTTGCCAGTACGCCGGCTATGCGCCGAAGCACCCTGTCCCCCACGAGATGACCATTTTGGTCATTGATTTCTTTAAACTTGTCAACATCGCACGAGATGATATAAAAAGAGTCGCTATTTTCTTTCTGATACTGCCGCAGTTGTTCCTTCAGCTCCATATCAAGTCCGTAGCGGTTATAAATCTGCGTCAGCCGGTCCGTCCGCACTTTATTATAAAGCTCCACCGAAAACACAAAAAGAAGGGAAAGCACCAGTAAATATGTCGGGAGATTCGCACCCCGTACCGATAAGCCAAAGGCCAACAGACCGAAAAAAAGGCCGGTAAGGAAAAACAGGCTTGTTTTCAAAGCGGATTTTTCTTTGTACTTTTTCCCGAACGCATATTCCCCCATCAAAAAGACGGCAAGGAAACTGGAAAAGCCAAAGATTGCCGAAAAAACAGAACTTTGGTAAATACCGCAAAGAGTGGAGGCCAGTACCCCCAAGGCTACAAACAGATAAATCACCCTGTCCAGAAGGCATCTTTTGAGAAAGGTTTTTTCTTTGAATATATACAGAAAAATGACTAAGATAAGACAAAACAACCGTATTTCTGTTTCCATGTTTAAAAACTCCATACATACCACTCCAATATATTGGTTTAATGCAAAATAATCCCGGAATGAAATGTTCCGGGATTATTTTATCGTTCTTCGCGGAAATAAGGTAATCCCAAAGCCGCCGGAGGCTGATTTTCTTTTTTGTTTCGCATGCTGGTTATAATAAGAACGAGGATGGTGACCACATAAGGCAGCATCTCAAAAAGCTTTTTCGCCGAAACGCTGATGTTCGGAATATAGGTGGGAATAACATACAAAAATCCGAACAAAATGGAGCCGAGAATACTGATAGACGGCCGCCAGACGGAGAAGATAACAAGGGCGATAGAAAGCCAGCCTCTGTCACCAAAGCCGTTGTTGGACCAGACGCCGTTGGCGTAGTCCATAACATAGTAAAGACCGCCAAGACCGGCAATAGCACTGCCGATACAGGTGGCGAGGTATTTATACTTGGTTACATGAATACCGGCGGCGTCAGCCGTTTCGGGACTTTCCCCCACCGCTCTGAGGTGCAGACCGACGCGGGTTTTACCCAGAATATAGGAAGCCACAATGGCCACAATAACGGCAACATACACGAGAAAACCGTAGGAAAAGAACATCTCGCCAAACCATCCGAAGCTTTCCGCAAAGGGAAGCTGCGTCTTAAAGGCATTACTGGTGCTGGAAAGCGCGATGGACGGCACATCCGTATCCACAAGCTTTATAAGAGAGCCGCCGAAAAAGTTACCGATGCCGATACCAAAAGTTGTCAGCGCAAGACCGGTAACATTCTGATTTGCCCGTAAGGTTACAGTTAAGAAGCAATAGATGAGGCCCATTAAAACGGAACCGATAAGCGAGCAGATAAGCGGGATAATGACCGCCAGGAGCGGGTTTATCATCGCCGGAGAGGCAAGGCTCTGTTCATAAAGAAATGCGCCTGCAACGCCGCTGATGGCACCTACATACATAATGCCGGGGATACCGAGATTAAGATGCCCTGATTTTTCCGTGAGAATTTCGCCGGTAGAACCAAAAAGCAGAGGAGTGCCCTGCATAACTGCGCGTTGAATAATGGTGATAATCATACATTCCCCTCCTTTTTGTTAAGTCTTATCCGGTAATTAATAAAAAACTCAGAACCGATAATAAAGAAAATGATAATGCCGGTGATAATATCCGAAAATGAGGAATTCAGCCTGTAAACCTCGGAGATTTTAGAAGCACCCTTTTCAAGGAACACAATAAGAAGCGAGGTGACAATCATAAAAACGGGGTTGAACTTGGCGAGCCAGGAAACCATAATGGCCGTAAAGCCGCGGCCACCGGAGGTGTCACTTTTCAGGGAATGGTCTGTCCCTGCGACGAGGAGGAAACCGGCGATGCCGCAGAGGGCACCGGAAATGGCCATGGTGCGCAGAATAACCTTTTTTACATTAATGCCGATGTATCTCGCCGTTTTTTCACTTTCGCCAACAACGGAGATTTCGTAGCCTTGCTTACTGTACCTCAGATAAATATACACAAGCACCGTCAGGACGGCAACGACTAAAATGTTAATTAAATACTTCTGCCCGAAAATCGTGGGCAGCTGGCCAAATTCCAGCGTTCTGGGCGTGCCGGAGCCTTTCGGAACCGACCAGACGAGTGTGAAATAAGCCACTATCTGTATCGCCACATAATTCATCATCAAGGTAAAGAGTGTTTCGTTGGAATTGAACCGCGTTTTGAAATATGCGGGCACAAGCCCCCAGATGGAGGCGGAAACTATGCTCGTCAGAAACATAATGGGAATTAAAAGGGCATCCGGAATTTTGCCGCCCAGAAAAATCATACAGGTTGCTGTGGCAAGACCGCCGATTAATATCTGCCCTTCCCCGCCGATGTTCCAGAACTTCATTTTAAAGGCCGGCGTTACCGCCAGCGAAACGCAAAGGAGAATGGCGGTATTCTGAAAGAGGTTCCATGTAAGGCGCGGCGTTCCCACAGCGCCATCAATCATGGCAGCATACATTTCAATCGGATTTAAATCTGTCAGCGAAATCGTAACAATACCGCTGACAATCAGGGCGAAAAATACAGACAAAATGCGTAGCCCCCACGCCTTCCACCATACAATATCCTCGCGCTTTACAATATGGCCGTAGGAGCCGGAAGCAAGCCTTAGAAAGAAATCATTTATTTTACGCATCGTTCTCGTCTCCCCCTTTCATAGCGGTACCATTGTCCGATTTCGTCATTAAAATACCGATTTCTTCTTTCGTGGTATTTCTGCCATCTACAATACCGGTGATGCGGCCGGAGCCGATAACCATAATCCTGTCACAAAGCTCGATTAAAACATCGAGGTCCTCGCCGACGAAGATAACGGCAACGCCCTTTTTCTTCTGCTCATTGAGGAGATTATATATGGTGTAGGACGAATTGATATCGAGTCCCCGAACCGGATAAGCCGCCATGAGCACCGTGGGAGCGGAGGCGATTTCCCGCCCTACCAGAACCTTCTGCACATTACCGCCGGAAAGCTTCCTTACAGGCGTTGCCAGAGAAGGCGTTACCACATGGAGCCTGTCCACAATATCCTCAGCAAGATGCTTCGGTGCTTTTCTCTCCAGGAAAAGGGAATCGCCTTTTTTGTAGCTTCGGAGCATCATGTTATCCACAAGGTCCATGTTTCCGACAAGGCCCATACCAAGTCTGTCCTCCGGCACGAAGGCAAGACGCACACCCATCTGACGGATTTCCAGCGGCGTTTTGTCGCGCAGGTTTTCTTCTTCGCCGGTTTTGGGGTCATGGTAAATGACCTTACCGCCGTCCAGATGCTGGAGACCTGCAATAGCCTCTAAAAGCTCCCTTTGGCCGCTGCCGGCAATACCGGCAATACCGAGGATTTCGCCGGCTTTTGCCGTAAAGGAAACATTATCTAAAAGCTTTATACCCTCCCGGTTTACACAGCGGATATTTTCTACCACAAGGCGGTCTTCTCCGCCCGTAGTCTCGCTGCGTTCGATGTTTAAGGAAATCTTTTTGCCCACCATCATTTCGGTAAGCTCCGCTTCGTTTGTTTCAGCTGTTTTAACGGTGCCGATATACTCACCCTTGCGAAGAACGGCAACATTATCGGAGAGAGAAAGCACCTCGTGTAGCTTGTGTGTGATGATAATGATGGCCTTTCCGTCCTCGCGCATATTGCGGAGAACCTTAAAGAGCTTTACCGTTTCCTGCGGTGTGAGAACAGCCGTCGGCTCATCTAAAATCAGAATGTCTGCCCCACGGAACAGCACCTTTATAATTTCAACGGTCTGCTTTTCGGAAACTGACATTTCGTATATCTTTTTAAAGGGGTCCAGCTCAAACCCATACTGCGCCGTTATGGCCTTGATTTTCTCGATATACTTCGGCATATCAAAGCCTTTTTCGTCTTTGAGGCCTAAAACAATGTTTTCGGCAGCCGTAAAGACATCCACAAGCTTAAAATGCTGATGTATCATACCGATTTTGCAATCGAAGGCATCCTTGGGCGAAGCAATCACAACCTCTTTCCCATCGGCGAATATGCGGCCGCTATCCGGAAAATAAATGCCGGACACCATGTTCATAAGGGTTGTTTTTCCGCTGCCGTTTTCTCCGAGAATGGAAAGGATTTCCCCTTTGCGCACTTTAAGAGAAATGTTTTTGTTGGCAACAACGCTGCCGAAGGTTTTGGTTATGTTTCTGAGTTCAAGCGCAACATTCTGTTCCATAATTCTCTCCATTATAAGTATTCTTGTGTTTTCTGATAAACCACACACTTGCTTATGACAAAACACAAGGAAAAACCGAACATAGGGCGGAGAAACCCCCGCCCTATCCCGATTTGTTTAATTAGAATTTGCTGTTGAGCAATGTGATGCCATCAATCTGGACATCAAAGTAAGGTGCACTGCGGAATTCGGATTCGTGGAAGTAACCATCTTTGATAACTTCTGTATCCGGCGTGTAGTCAGCATCGGTGTCTACATCCGCCATGTAGGAAGTAAGTGCTTCGCCCTTTACGGTGAAGGTGCTTGTGTCAAATACATGGAGTTCGCCGGCAATCAGCTTTGCCTTTGCTTCTTCGATAGCTTCCTTGGTGCCCTCTGCGGCAACAGCTTCGTTAATGTCGGTCAGCTTTACAGAACCAACTTCAAAGCCTTCGCACCAGTCAACTGCGATTTCTTCGCCCTTGGTATAAGCTTCGATGATGTACTTATAGTAGGGAGCCCAGTCAATTCTGGAGGAAATGATAAAGGTGTTCGGGCAAGCGGCCAGCGTGCTTCCGTTGTAGGAAACATTGGGAACGCCTGCATTCTCACAAGCTGTGGGTGCACCCATGGAGTCAGCATGCTGGCTGATAAGTACGCAGTTGTTGCTGAGGAGCTTGGTTGCGGCTTCTTTTTCAAGCGCTTCGTCATACCAGCTGCCGGTAAACTGTACTTCCATTGTTACGCTGGGGCAAACAGACTTTGCACCAAGGTAGAAGGAAGTGTAACCGGACATAACTTCGGCATAGGTGAAGGCACCTACATAACCCATCTTAGCCTGGTCAGCGGTGATTTTGCCGCTTTCAATCATTTCGTTCAGCTTCATACCGGCTGCGATACCGGCAAGGTATCTGCCTTCGTAAATAGAAGCAAATGCGTTGTGGAAGTTTGCAACCTTCTCGGTGTGTGCCATTGTACCGGTTGCATGGCAGAACTGTACTTCGGGGAATTCCTTGGCAGCCTTGAGCATGTACGGCTCATGACCGAAGCTGTTTGCAAACACGATGTTACAGCCCTGGTCAGCAAGGTCTGCTGCTGCTTCGTAGCATTCATTACCTTCGGGAACATTCGTCTTGAAGATAACCTGTTCGGGCTTAAGACCCAGTTCAGCTGTTGCTGCTTCTGCTGCTTCAAGGAAGTTCTTGTCGTACGTGGAATTCTCGTCGTGCAAGAAAATGAAACCAATCTTGAAATCAGCGTTCGCGGTTTCGCCGCCGCAAGCTGTGAGGCAAACTAATGTTGCTGCCAGCATTACGGTAACGAGAAGAATGGAAAGTGCCTTCTTCATGCTAAATACCCTCCTTGCCTATTCGGCAAAAATATTTTTGGTGCGACCGGGGCCGTACCAACGCATAAATTATACCATCTTTTTTTCCAAAAGTCAACAATTTTCGCCCCTGCCGGATAGAAATTTTTACATTTTCCGACAGGGGCGAAACAACAGGTTACAAAAAGGGTTCTTTTAATTCTCTGTGCAGCTGAATTTCATCCGCCACAGCGGCCGTACCCCGCATTTTAAGGAGAAATAAAACGGTTTCGGCAACATCCTCCGGGAGAAGCATCCCCTCTTCCGTTAAATCGGGGCGCGAAATCTTGACCATGTCTGTAAACACGGCGCCGGGGCTTATCACATGCACGCGCACGCCTTTTTCAAAATACTCCTTCCCAAGCGCTTTGCTAAAGCCTAAAAGCGCGTGCTTGGATGCGGCATACGCGCTCTGGAGGGCATACCCTTTGTGCGCCACGACGGAGGCGATATTGATAATGGTGCCGGAAGGGGACTTTGTAAGATACGGCAAGGCGGCCTGACACATGAAAAACGGCGCCCGTACATTGGTATCCATTATCCGATTATATTCTTCGGGTGTGATTTCGGAAAAGGGTGCCGACTGCGCGATGCCGGCGTTATTGATAAGAAGGTCTATGCCGCCGAAGGTCCCCACCGTTTTGGCGACGGCTTCTTTTATGTACGCATTATCCATCAGGTCCCCGGGCAAAAGCAGGCAATCCCTCCCCCCGGCTACCTTTCTGAGCTTTTCTTCGCTTCGCCCCATCAGGACAAGCTTTGCGCCTTTTGCAAACAGGGCCTCGGCAATAGCGGAGCCGATACCGCCGCCGGCACCTGTTATGATGCAGACTTTATCTTTCATTTCATCACCCTCTGTATTTAAAGTTTTGTTGTTGCCATGCCGCTGCCAAGCATTTTTCCTTCCTTCAGATACCGGATAACGCTGCCGGCAAAGCCGCCCGAAGGCACATACTCGTCCAGATTTTCTTTGTACTCGCCGAAAATGCGGCGCATAACCTCCGGCACATTATCCACCCTATCCAAAATGTTAAACAGTTTTTGAAACTGCATAATATTAGACTCGGGTGGAAGAAGGTCGGAAAGCCTCGGGTCTAAAAGCCATGTTCTTGTATACATGACGGCATCCTTATATTCCGGATAAAATTGAGAGAAAAACGCGCGCGCTTCTTCAATGGATTCTTCGCAGCCGCACAGTTTATCGTTATCGGGAATGTGCAGATAAAGATGTTTCTGTCCCTTTTTTATCACGAGGTTTTCATTGACGACAACATCCTCCTCGGCCACCTTCATTTCATAGCTCAGCCTGCCGATTCTGAATATCTGCATACCGGTATGCAGGGCCGGCCATGTTACGGATGGATACCCCCATGTCCCTTTGAATTTCATATTTGTTTCCATCTTTTCGGCAAGGCAGCTGAAGGTATTATAAAAAATTTCATCCGGAATGCCTCTTTTTCTGTATTCCTCGTGCACATAGCCGGATGCCGCCATATAGATAAGCACACAAAGAAGGTCGCCGTTTTCTCTATGTTCGATTTCTGTAATAGAGTCCAGCTTTTCCGGCCTTTTCACGGTCGTGTCGGCCCAGAATTTCGCCAGAGTCTCCGCCTCTTTTGGCTCGATTTCCTCAAAATGCGCCTCGAGTGTCGCATAAGCCTCTTCCTGCATTCTTATAAGCGGAAATAATTTTCTCATATATTCCTTTTTGTAATACATCTCTTCCCTTCCGAAGTCCGCGTATTTTGGCATCTTCTCTTGTTTAATCATATTTTTCAGTCTTAAAAGCGTCAGCCTTTTTCGCATATACGGAGAATATTCTATACATTTTGCAAAGAGATTCTCGTCCTTCCCTATATCCGAAACGGTCAGCTTGCACCCTGCCTTACGCATGGCCTCTCGGCAGGTTTCGAGGCTGGGTACACTTTTTATGATATCCACTATTTCGCCCCACTTCTGCCGGAGGGTATCTTTATCCACCTCGTCAATAATGTTATCGGGGAAATTACAGGCAACCACATCCTCTTTCATGTTGCCGTAAAAAGCGAAAATATCGTCCCAATCCAAAGATTCGTCCTGTGTTTCTATTTCTTTTAATTCTGCTTGTTTGTTATAATGTTCAAGCATTTTCAATGTGGCCACGCCAATATCATCGCCATGGAAATTCGGCAAAATGCCATCGCGAAGCTCCACACATTCCAGAAGATGCGATATAATATGCTCGCTTCCGCTGGCAGGCCGTGAATTTTGCGAAAAGCTCATGCCGATTCCTGTTTTCAGCAGAGCTTCAAAAATTTTACCGGCGGTGTTCTCATCCTCTATGGTAACTTTGTCCGCCATTTCCATAAGCTCATCTACCGCACTTCTTGTAAGCGTTGCAATTTTTTCGCAGTAGTATTCGCCTGTTAAAAGGGCGGAAATCTGCCAGTCAACAAGGCCCACATATTTGGCAACCATATCGCCAAAGCCGGCGGACTTTAAGGCAGCCGGGGCGCTTGCCAGTATTTTGGTGTCGCCTATAATAACCTCGGGGCTTTTTGCCGGATATGTATATTTAAAGCCGTTTTTTACGATGGGAGAGCAATAGGATGCAAAGCCATCCATGGACGGGGCTGTGCCAAAAATGCAAAGGAGCTTGTTCTGCCTTGCGGCGGCCAGTCTGCATATATCATTTAAAGAGCCTGTGCCCACGGATAAAACCGATATATCCTTGTCCTTTAAAAGGCTTTCCACGGCCTCCACCTCTTCCATGGTGGCCAGACGGAGGGTATCATAAAGCTTATATATGACAGAAAAGTCCTTTAAACTTTCCGCGATGCCTTCCGATGCTTTTAAAGTGTTTTTATCGGCAACAAGAAGGATGTTCTTGGAAAAGCCGTTTTTCGCGAGTATCTCCCCCACACGGTTTACCGCGCCTGATTCGATGATAACATCCCTAACGGCCGTTTCATGCTTTCTCCCGCAAGCGCAACCTTTTTTAAAGTCTTTAATAATGCTTAATATTTCGGTCATGTTTCTTCTCTCCCTGTTTTTCCGTCGGATTGTTTTGAACAAACTTCTTTAGAACCCGCGAGAATACTCAATTTTCTCGCTCCCGATGATATATGTAAATATTATAAATCGGCAAACTAATGTATTAAATTTTGAGGCATTTCAAAAAATCATTTGTGCATGTAACAATATACGCTATTGAAAGCTTGTGAAGAATTACAGTTTGATACTGCACATTTGTGATTAACACAATAACTACAAAAATCATTCGCCCTTCGGTTGTGACAGCCTACATCCATACATTCGTGGCTAAAACAATAAAAACTGTTTCTCTGCGGACTCCTGCTACAACCTGGAATAGCACAACTTTCATCTTCATCATAACTATATGAGTATGTAATACTAGGTTTTGTTACAACTGCTGATTGTGATTTACCCTTACTATACCCTGAGCTATAACCCGCGTCATAACCTTTATCATATTCAGCAGACACACTTTCTTTTAACTTCTTCACCTCTTCTTCCAAAGTTTGTTTTTCACTCACAACATTATATTTTTCGCTTTCAAGGTCAGTATAACTTATATACTGCAATATGTTAAAGAATAAAGAAACTAATATTATTACACCCAAAACACAATTTAACAGAGGCTTTAATATTCCTCTAAAATACTGTTTTCCGCAACCAGAACATTTTTTTGTGGCTTTATCAATAGTGCTACCACAAACACTACAAAACGATTTTTTAGTGTTGTTCTTTTCCTTTTTAGGATTGATATTTTCAACATTATCTCCAGATAACAAAATATCAACTTGTTCATCATCTAGTTTTATGCTTTTTTGTTCTACTTCTGTTTTGCCAAGAACATTGTCTATCTCTTCAATTTTTACACCACAATATTGACAAAATTCACTTTCTTCTGGTAAAAGGTGTCCGCAATTATAACACTTCATTTTGTATCATCTCCACATTTTTAATTATTTTTGTCCCGCATTGGCTACAAAACTCACTATCATCAATCAGTTCAAATCCGCATTTTCTGCAAAATCTAATCTTTCTTTTTTCCGTAGTCTGATTATCAATTTGACTTTGCCAACTAGATTTTGAACAATAAACCCTCACTTTTTTGTCATTGTTCATTTTTTCTATAGCATAATATATTCCATCAACTGCATATTTTTCAGACGGAAATTTATTGGTATCAATAGTTCTTTCTTCATTTCTTATATTCTTATCAACGGTATCATAAATACATACTGTAAAATTTTTGAAATTTGGTGTTTTTATTTGCGTGCTAACACTTTCATTGCCATTCACATATGTACTTTGATTTTTATCACTAAAAAGATGGCTTCGCTTTTTCCAGTATTTATATTCAAATGCAAAAAATATTCCATAAACAATCAAACTGCCAAGTGTTTGTGGGAATGAATTTTCATCAAACCCCAAAAGAATGAGAATGGCTATAAATGACACAACTTGACTTAAATATTGAGTTATAAAATATAATTGCACACCTTTTTTATTAAAGTACGCAAGCCAATGCCTTGTTAATATTGTTCCAACAATTAAAATGACATCAAATATGATTGCAAAACAAAGATATACATCTATATTCCAACTAATTCCCCATGAATTTCCATAATTCACATAATTCATTAGAATATTTGCAATATCAGACAAAAGTGTAACTATGCCAAAAAACAGTCTAAAATATATATTGAATTTGTACCAGTTCATACCTAAGTCTTCCATAGTTGCAATATTATACTTTTGAATACGCAACATAGTTAATTCGGAATATTTATTCTTCTCACTTGACATTTTATAATCCTCCAATCAATTATTTAATTTTATTTGTTCCACACTTACTGCAAAACTCACTATCATCTATCAGCTTGAATCCACATTTTCTGCAAAAAACAATTTTATCATTAATTTCATTAACTTCTTCATCAATAGTTTCAGTAGTTGCAATAATCCTTTTCTGTTTATTGTTTTTGTGTTCTTCCCACTTTATACAAAGGGGTCTTGCACACCCCATAGTTAAACTAAACAATATGACAGCTGGAATTGCTCCTAAAATCACACCATTTTGTTTAAGAATTGTTGTTATACTTGCATTAGCCAAAATACATAAAAACCAAATTAAAATCTTCATATTTTTTTATCTCCTTCAATTTTAGTACCACATTTATGACAAAAGTCACTTTCCGATGACAATAATTGACCGCATTTTACACATATAATTGATGATGATAAATCATCTGACCGTTCACAGTCATTCTTATCATCAGAAACATTACTTTGTACAGTTGTTGGTTTAGCGTTATTTTTATATAAGACAACAGCAACAATTACACCCACAACAACCAACAAGAAAACAATTAACGCTGCCACAGAATTAGAACTGTTGTCAACATCGTCAGAAGACAAACCCAAAGAACCAACACCAGCAACAGTGGCTCCTAATGAAAACTGTACGCTGTTCATTAACTTCTCAAAATCTGCAAAATATTTTCTATTGCTTGTGCCAGCAAATTGAAACATATACATCCAACCATTGTTAATGTGAACGGCCTGTGTCATTGTCATAGTAAAATCTAAACCATAGAGCTCTGAAGAGCCTGTCATTTCGCCAAAGTAATATTCAATTCCGTTATATTCCACCAAAGAAATTTTATCTGCGGTTGTATTGTACATTTCAGCAATATCTGATTTTGTAAAAGCAGAATTGTTTAAATCGGCCCTACTATAACCAACTCTTTCAGAGGCAGGTATTCCCTCCCACATATCTGTACTGCCGTAAATAATCACATTTCCATCTTCTTTTGTTGAAATAAACTTTGCATCAATAAAATTTCGTTCTTTTGACATTTCTTCCTGTTTCCAATTTGCTGGCACAGTAAAGGTAAGTCCAGTATCAACATCCGTGTATGTAAAAGCATTTGTATTTTCGCCTGGTTCAGCCTTTAATGGTTCAGCCTCAAATTTAATGCTGTCAACGACACTCTTTATAGTGTTTTCCTGTGTTGATGTTATAGAGCCTTTATACGAACGAAGTGTGAAATTCATTGCTTTATTATCGTATGTAGTATAGTATTGTAAGCCATATACAGAATTTGCAGTATCAGAAAAATATACCTTAATGAATTTTGCTTGACTATGTTGATATACCTCATATTCAGATACAGTAATTCCGTAGTCAGTATATTGCTTAACTAATGCAGACGCTAATGTATCTAATGTAAAATCACTGACAAGATTAAAATCACTTAATCCGTTGTTAGTCATAGTTATAACAATTTCTTCGTTATAAGCATTAGAAATAGCATTTAAATAAATATTACTTGCTTCAAATTGTTCAATTACATCAGATTTTGTTCTTCCCAAATCACTAAATACAGAAGCATTTGCTGGAGTATCTTTCGTTATAACTTTATAGCCAGATGGGATTGTTATGTCTAACCCTAATTCAGAAATAGTATATGTGCTAGAACTGGCTAAAGCACTTGTACTGAACAATAAAACAAGCATAACAACGAGAATAAAAGAACTAACCTTTTTCACAATACCCCTCCAAACTTTGATAAAACAATATTTTTATACTTGTATTCAATTTTATTATAACATATTATTGCAAAAAAGTCAAAATTGCTCAAAGTTCAGCAGAATCAAGGAATTCTAGAAAAAAATAAAAGAACGGTTATTTGTATCAAAATAGCCGTTCTTTTATGGTGGAGGCGACGGGAGTCGAACCCGTGTCCGAAAATCTATCCGCACAGGCATCTCC
>JAZSLT010000031.1:0-30463 GCA_045535515.1 Clostridia bacterium
TCTAAATCCACACGTATTCTTTTCCCTATTATTATAACCGTACTTGCAGGTTTGTTTGCCCCCGCTTCTGTTGCTCTTGTTGGTTTCCTTATGTTTGGTAACCTTATAAGAGAGTGCGGAGTGCTTAATTCGCTTTCTGAAACTGCTCAAAAGGTACTTGCAAACCTTATTACTATTTTCCTTGGTATAACCATTTCTACCAAAATGTACTATGCTGATTTCCTGCGTGGTGAAACCCTACTTATTCTGGGTCTTGGACTTGTTGCCTTTATTATTGATACTGCGGGCGGCGTGCTCTTTGCAAAGCTGCTTAACCTCTTTACCAAGAAAAAGGTTAATCCTATGATTGGCGCCGCAGGTATTTCAGCATTTCCTATGTCCGGTCGCGTTGTGCATAAGCTGGGCCTTGAGGCTGACTCGTCAAACTTCCTGCTTATGCATTCTATAGGTGTTAATGTATCCGGCCAGATTGCTTCCGTTATTGCCGGTGGTCTGATTTTGAATTTCTTTTTGAAGTAGGAGGAAAAACACTATGAACTTTTCACCCATTAGTTTTCTGGAAAATTTAAAATATATGGGCGTCGGAATGCTTACGATTGTTGCGGTTATCGGTGCGATTATCCTGATGACTCTCGTTTTGAACAAAATGTATAAGGAATAATACTAAAAACTCTTCCAAAAGGGGAGAGGTGAAATAGTAAAAAAGCACTCTGCCAAAAGGCAGAGTGCTTTTTTCTGGTCGGGATGACAGGATTCGAACCTGCGGCCCTCTGGTCCCAAACCAGATGCGCTACCAAACTGCGCTACATCCCGAAAGCTTTTTCTATTATAAGGCATTTTTTGAAAAAAGTCAATAGTTTTTTGGCACATTCTACCTTCTCTGCGCATATTCTGTATAGGACATAGAATACAGTAAAGAAAGGGAGTGAAATCGTTGCATAATATGGAAGAATTGCTAAAAGGGATAGATGAAAAAACATTAGAAAAAAACATGCAGAAAGCAAACGAATTTACAAAAACAAAGGAAGGGAAAGCGGTAATAGAAAAGCTGAAAAACTCCATGCCGGACGATAAAGATGCACTTATAAAAATGTTGACACAGAACCCGGACATGATTAAATCTATAGAAAATTTCTTCAAAAACTAAGTAGATGAAAAGGGGAGAGCAGCCATGGCGAACGCACCGGAAGATATGATTCAAAATATTCTCGGAAATCCTGCGGCAATGGAGCAAATTATGGGGATAGTACAATCCTTGAAAAAGGAAGGAATAGAGGAGAAAGAAGAAAAAAGCAGTTCGCCCGCCGAACTCCCCTTTGGACTAAACAATCCGGAAATGCTGCTAAAGCTCAGTAACGCCTTTGGGAAAATAGCGAGTGAAGAGGACCCTCGAATTAACCTTCTCATGGCCATAAAGCCCTATCTGAGCGAAAAACGGCTTCAAAGTGCCGAACAAGCTATGCAAATCCTGAAACTAAGCAAAATGTCGTCTTTGTTTGAAGAATTTAAGATATTGTGATAGGGGGGTAGGGGATGTATAAACAATATTGGAATGACTATGAAAAACGAGCAGAGCAAATTAAAAAGGCAGCACATACGATAGAGCCGGAACCAGAAAAAGGCAAGCCTGTCAATCCTCCGTTTATTGCCAAGAGCAATTCACCGGCCGGACAAAATTGCGAAACGATAGCCGCAAATAAACTAAACGGGACAGCCGGTCTTTTTGGGCGTTTTTCAAAAGATGATATTTTGCTTCTGGCCTTGTTGTTTGTTCTCATCAGCAGCGAAAAAAAGGACACGACACTCATTGTTATCTTGGGATATCTTTTTTTATCCGGACTTTAAGTAAAAAAGGGGTTGATTAATTTCCGGAATTATGCTATACTATATCTATAGGCGGCTGTGGCGGAATTGGCAGACGCGCCAGATTTAGGTTCTGGTGTCTACGACGTGGGGGTTCAAGTCCCTTCAGCCGCACCAAGAATTTTGGAGAGATAATGGATAATAGGGCATACATGGCCGGTGACGGGGAACTATTATCATTATCTCTTATTTCTTCTATAAGGGAAACGGTTTAAAAGAAATACGCAATTAGACAAAATAAAAATTTTGTCTAATTGGGAGGAGGAGGAAAATGCAGAGCTTTCCCGATATACCCGCGGTTTTAAAGGATTTTTTGGTGTATCTTGAAGTCATTTTAGGAAAATCAGAAAAAACAGTTAAAGAATACTATTATGATTTGCGCACTTTCTTCCGTTACCTAAAATGCAAATCCGGACAAGCCTCCTTCGAGGATTTCGATTCCGTTTCTATTGCCGATATTTCTGTGGATGATTTAAAGTGTGTTACGCGTAATGATTTGTACGAATACATGTATTACATATCTTCTACGCGCAAAAACGCACAAAGCGCCCGTGCGCGCAAAGTGTCAAGCCTTCGTACTTATTTTAAATATCTCACCGCTAAAACCGGGCTTCTTACGGATAATCCCGCAAAAGAACTGGATGCACCGAAAATTCCGGGTCTTCTCCCTAAATATCTTACCTTGCAAGAAAGCAAACTGGTGCTGGAAAATATTAACAGTCAGTATCCGGAACGCGATTATGCCATTTTGACGCTATTTTTAAACTGTGGCCTTCGTCTTTCGGAGCTCGTTGGCATAAACCTCAGGGATTATGACGGAGAAAAACTACGCGTTTTTGGTAAAGGTGCAAAAGAAAGAATAATTTATCTGAATGATGCTTGTCAGACGGCTTTAAATCAATATCTGCAGGTTCGGCCGCATGAAGGCGTAAAAGACAAAAATGCCATGTTTTTAAGCCGAAATCACACGCGTCTGAGCGGGAAAATGGTACAGGTAGTCGTTAAAAGAGCCTTGGAAACGGCCGGTCTTGATACTACGCGTTATTCTGCCCATAAATTACGCCACACGGCGGCAACGCTTATGTATCAGTATGGGAATGTGGATGTACGCGCCTTACAGGAGGTTTTAGGGCATGCGCAGCTCAGTACTACGCAGATTTACACCCATGTTGACAATGCGCGTTTAAAAGAGGCCACGGCCAGTAACCCGTTAGCCGGAGAAATTAACAAACCAAAAGAAACAAAATCAGGGATGTGACCTTATGGCCAACACCCCTGATTTTTTATATTTCCGCACGCAGCATTTTTTCAATATACAATAATCGGTTATATTTTGCCGTTCGTTCGCTTCTGCACGGAGCACCCGTTTTAATTTGTCCGGCGCCAAGACCCACAGCGAGGTCCGCGATAAAGGTGTCCTCCGTATCCCCGGAGCGGTGAGATACAATGGTGCCAAGGCCGACACTTTTAGCAAGCTTTATAGCTTCTATTGTTTCTGTAACCGTTCCCACCTGATTTGGCTTTATCAATATGGCGTTTGCCGCCTTTTTTTGTATGCCTTCTTCTAATCTTTTTGTTTGCGTCACAAAAAGGTCATCCCCGACAATTTGTATTTTGGAAAGCCGCATAATCTGTTGCCATGTTTCCCAATCCTCTTCAGCCGCCGGGTCTTCTATAGAGATAATGGGAAAAGCGGCCGTTATTTTCTCCCAATAGCGCACCAGCTCACCTTTTGACATGGTAACGCCGGATTTAGGCATACGATAATTTTCGCCGTCAAACCATTCCGTAGCGGCGGCATCCAGCGCTATTTTTACATCTTCCCCACATTTGTATCCGCACTTTTGCGTTGCCTCCAATATGTGCTCTATGGCCGTCGTATGGCTTTCGAGGTTTGGTGCAAAACCGCCCTCATCCCCTACCCCGACCTGTAGATTGTGGCTTTTTAGCTGTTTTCTGAGCGTTTGATAAATTTCTGCGCACATCCTGGCCCCTTCGGAAAAGGTTTCTGCACCTACCGGCACAATCATAAACTCCTGAATATCTAAATTATTGGCCGCGTGCGCGCCTCCGTTTATGATGTTCATCATGGGAAGCGGCAAGATATCGGCCGTATAACCGCCCATATACTGAAACGGTTCCACACGGTGCGCGGCAGCGGCCGCGCGAATGCAGGCAATAGAAACGGCCAAAATTGCGTTTGCGCCAAGGTTTTCCTTGTTGCCTGTACCATCAAGGGCTATCATGGTTTTGTCTATCTCATCCTGTCTTCTTACATCCATTCCCAAAAGTGCCGGTGCAATGGTTTCTTGTATGTTCCGGACGGCCCGCATGACGCCCTTACCAAAGAAGCGCTCTTCTCCATCTCTTATTTCTACCGCCTCGTACCGGCCGGTGGATGCGCCGGAGGGCACTTTGCCAAAGCCATGGTGACCACTTTCGGTAAAGACATGCGCCTCTACGGTAGGATTACCACGGGAATCCAGTATTTCCAGCGCCGAAATCTTTTTGATTTTCATATATTCCCCTCTCTCTACAAAAAAATACCATTCTAAGGAAAGTATCTCCTCAAAATGGTATTTTTATTCTATGTGGCTTATTTATTTCTGACACGGCTCTTCTATACCAAAATGCTTATAGCAGGGACTTGTAACCATGCGGCCGCGTGGCGTACGGTTTAAAAAGCCGAGCTGCATCAGATATGGTTCGTATACATCCTCAATGGTGGAGGCATCCTCGCCGATGGTCGCCGCCAGCGTATCCAGGCCAACAGGTCCGCCGCCAAAATTCTGAATAATGGACAGTATCATTCGGCGGTCTACCGCATCCAGCCCGATTTTGTCAATATTCAGCATCCCAAGACCAATGTCCGCAACTTCGCGGGTTATGACACCATCGCCTTTGATTTGTGCAAAATCGCGGAGCCTTTTGAGAAGCCGATTGGCAATACGCGGCGTGCCTCTGGAACGAGAAGCAATCTCGGCCGCGCCATCCGGCGATAAGGCTATGTTTAAAATAGAGGCAGAACGCTGCACAATCTGCATAAGTTCTTCCTTTGCGTAAAGCTCAAGCCTCGAAATAATACCAAAACGGTCGCGCAGCGGTGCCGATAAAAGGCCGGCACGCGTGGTGGCGCCCACTAAGGTAAACTTAGGCAAGTCCAGCCGAACACTTCGGGCGCTTGGTCCTTTCCCAATCATAATATCCAGCGCATAGTCTTCCATAGCCGGATACAAAATTTCTTCTACGGATTTACTAAGGCGGTGTATTTCATCAATAAACAAAACATCCATAGGCCCAAGATTGGTGAGCACAGCCGCCAAATCGCCGGGGCGTTCAATGGACGGACCACTTGTTATGCGGATATTTACGCCAAGTTCATTGGCAATAATACCGGCTAAAGTGGTTTTGCCAAGTCCGGGGGGGCCATACAGTAGACAATGGTCTAAGGCATCGCGCCTCATCTTTGCGGCTTCAATAAAAATGGACAGGTTTTCTTTCAGCTGGGATTGTCCCACATATTCCTCCAGCCGACGCGGCCGAAGCGCCACCTCTATATCATTTTCCTGTTCGAGCGGCATGGAGGTTACAATTCTGCTTTCTTCAAAATCCATATCTTCTCCCCCTTATCCCGCCAAATTTTGCAAGGCCTTCTTAATCGTGGCTTCCACGCTTTGTGTGTTTCCAACGGCTGAAAGCGCCCGCTTTGCCTCTGCCTCACCGTACCCCAGGGCAAGAAGCGCATATAAAGCCTCAGAAGCGTTTTCTGACGGGGTTCCTTTGCTTGCAATCGCTTCTTCCACTTCGTTGTCCCCCAGTTTATCTTTCAGTTCCAGAATGATGCGCTGTGCAAGCTTTACGCCTACACCCGGTGCACGCGAAATTTTCTTGCTGTCGCTTGTCAATATGGCCATCACCAGTTCCTGTGCGGAATGTGTGGACAAAATCGCCAGCGCGAGCCTCGGCCCCACACCGGAAACGGAGAGGAGCTTTTCAAAAAAGGCCAGTTCATCCTGTGAGGAAAAACCAAAAATATCGAAGGCATCTTCGCGCACATATGTATAAGTGTATACCGTAAAGTCCAGATTTAAGCTAGCCTTCGACAGCGTGGCCCCGGAAGTGAACACCTTAAAACCAACACCGGCCACATCCAGCACCAAAAAATTTTCGCCCTTATGTACGGCTGTTCCCTTGAGATAATAAAACATCACTTTTCCCCTAATTTTTGATTTAGTTTATAGGACTGCCCGTGGCAAATGGCTACCGCCAACGCATCTGCGGCATCATCAGGTTTGGGAACGGCGGCAAGACCAAGCAGCATCTTGACCATCTGCTGCATTTGCAGTTTGTCTGCCCGCCCATATCCCGTTATGGCCTGCTTGATTTGCAATGGTGTATACTCAAAAACAGGTACACCCGCGTTTTCGGCAGCCAGAATGAGAACGCCTCTCGCGTGGCCAACGGCTATTGCTGTTGTTACATTCGTATTAAAATAAAGCTTTTCAATGGCCAGAACATCCGGCTTTTTTTCTAAAATCAACAAAGTGGCCGCGTCATAAAGGCTTTTCAGCCGTTTGGGGAAATCCATATCCTGCGGCGTCGTTAAAACACCGCAGTCGATAGGTGTAAAACGACCGCTATGATATTCCACCACGCCATAGCCGACAATGGCATATCCAGGGTCTATTCCTAATATTTTCACAAGCAAAACCCCACTTTTGGCTTAAAATAGATGGAAAACTATGCTAGAAAGCATTGATAGGCTTTATAGGTCATATAAACATCTGCCTTGCTGGAAACTTCAAAGGGAGAGTGCATCGACAAAAGCGCGGTGCCGCAGTCTATTGTATCCACATCAAGATTTGCAACATACTGCGCAATCGTCCCGCCGCCTCCGGCACCAACCTTGCCAAGCTCAGCCGTCTGCCAGATAACACCGTTTGCATGAAACAGGCGGCGGATTTCGCCCATAAATTCTGCCGAAGCATCGCTGGACTCGGATTTGCCACCATGGCCCGTATATTTACTGATAGTAACGCCATGCCCTAAAAGAGCGGCATTGTTTTTTTCATATACACTCGGAAAATTCGGGTCAAAGGCAGCATTTACATCTGCAGAAAGGCACTGGGAATTGGACAGACATCGACGGACGAAAAGACTCTCGCCCTTCCCCATCAAAGCTGCAATTTCTGCCAGCGTATTTTCAAAAAATCGGGACTGCATACCGGTATTGCCCATGCTCCCCACTTCTTCTTTGTCAACTAAAAGACAAATCGCAGTTTTTTTCGGCGCCTTTGCATCAAAAATGGCCTGTAGGGCTGTATAAGCACATACCCTGTCATCCTGTGCAGGGCCACCAATCATGCTGCAGTCAAAACCAACATCGCGAACGCGAATGGCCGGAATAGCCTCAATTTCTGCACTCAGGAAGTCTTCCTCAATCATGCCGTATTTTTCATGCAGGTACCGGAGAATTGCCTCTTTAATCGGCTTTTTGCAATCTTCGTCAGCAACCGGAATGCTCCCGACTACAAGATTTAAGTTTTCCGCGTCAAATGCGTCTCTGAGAGGCTTTTCAGCCTGTTCACGGCCTAAATGCGGCAGAAGGTCGCTCACCGTAAAGGTGAAGTCATCTGTTTCATCGCCGATAGCGATATCCACACTTTTCCCGTCGGCTAAAATCACACGGCCGTGCAGAGCAAGCGGTGTGGCAAACCATTGGTATTTGCGTATGCCGCCGTAATAATGGGTTTTTAAGAAGGCCATTTCCCCATCTTCATACAAGGGATTTTGCTTTAAATCGAGTCGCGGTGCGTCAAGATGCGCCCCTACAATCCGCGCACCCTCTTCGATGCAATCGCTACCTACAACGCATAAAATAATGCCCTTGCCACGATTAATTCTGTAAATCCTGTCGCCGGGTTTCGCGGCCTTTACTTCCTGCATGGGAACAAAGCCGTGCGCTCGGGCAGCCTTTTCCGCCTCCGTCACACACTCCCGCTCTGTACGCGCGGCATTCAAAAAGTCCTTGTACCCGTCACAGAAGGAAAAAATTGCTTTTTTATCTACATCTTTTTCTTGCCAGACACAGCGGCGTTTGTAGGATAATGTATTTTCCAAGATTAAACTCCCCCTCCCTATTCTTCCGAGGTTTCCTGCTCCTTTACATCGGAAAAAAGCTGTTCAAATTCTTCGCCGTCAATTTTTTCTTTTTCCAGAAGCGTATTAGCAATCAGGCGAAGCTTCTCCCGATTTTCGGTCAAGAGCTGTTCGCACTTCGTATAGCAGCTTTGAATAATGGCGCTGATTTCCGCATCAATATCCGAAGCTGTTTTTTCGGAATAATTTTTGGCCTGCTGCGCATAATCGCGACCCACAAATACTTCATCATGCGGAGAACCAAATGTCATCGGTCCGAGCTTATCGCTCATGCCGTATTTTGTTACCATGTCGCGCGCAATCGCTGTGGCGCGCTGCATATCGTTGGACGCGCCCGTACTGATATCGTCAAGCTCCAGCTTCTCCGCCACGCGTCCGCCGAGGAGGGAAATAATATCGTCAATCATATCCTGGCGCGACTCGAAAAACTTGTCTTCCTTCGGTAAGGACATTGTATATCCGCCGGCTCTTCCGCGCGGAATAATAGAAATCTGGTGCACAGGGTCCTGCGAGGGCAAAAGCTTTGCTATAAGCGCATGCCCCGCCTCGTGGAAGGCTGTAAGCCTTCTGGCCTTTTCGTTACGAACACGATTCGCTTTTTCAGGGCCGGCAATTACCTTAATCAGCGCATCATCCAGGTTTGCCTTCGTAATTTTGTTTTGTGCGGCTCTGGCGGCCAGAATGGCACTTTCATTCAGCAAATTCTCAAGGTCGGCACCGGTGAAACCGGTGGTGCCTTTGGCTACATCCTTTAAATTCACATCATCCGCAAAGGGCTTGCCTTTTGCATGCACCTTCAAAATGGCTTCGCGCTCTCCCACATCCGGAACATCTACAACGACCTGACGGTCAAACCGTCCGGGGCGAAGCAAGGCAGGGTCCAAAATATCAGGCCTGTTGGTGGCGGCAATGATAATAATGCCTTCGTTGGCGCCAAAGCCATCCATTTCGACGAGGAGCTGGTTGAGCGTTTGCTCTCTTTCATCGTGACCGCCGCCAAGACCTGCGCCTCTGTGGCGACCGACTGCATCAATTTCATCAATAAAAATAATACACGGCAAATTCTTCTTTGCCTCTGCAAAAAGGTCGCGCACGCGAGAGGCACCAACACCGACGAACATTTCCACAAAATCACTGCCGCTTATGCTGAAAAAGGCAACGCCAGCCTCCCCTGCGACCGCCTTTGCCAGCAAGGTTTTACCGGTACCCGGAGGGCCGACAAGTAATACGCCTTTCGGGATACGGGCACCAAGCTCCAAAAAGCGCTTGGGTGCCTTCAAAAAGTCTACAATCTCTTTAAGCTCATGCTTTTCCTCTTCTGCACCGGCCACATCGGAGAAGGTCTTTTTGGTAGCTCCGTCCGACATTTTTCTCGCACGGCTTTTTCCGAAAGAGGAAATACGGCCGCCTCCGCCCTGCGATTGCTGCATCATGATAAACCAGAAAACAGCCACCACTATCACGATGAGGAGGGTTGGCAAAATAGAAAGCCAGAACGGCATCGGCTCCGGCGGTGCATATTCTACGCGGAGCGTATCCTCACTCATTTGCTTTTTCATAGCTTCCCCTGCGTAAAGAGTGATATCGCTCGGGGATACAACCGGAACCACGACCTCTTTCTTATCCGCACGCAAGGTTGCAATAATCTGTTGTTCCTCTATAACAAGCTTTTCCACCTTTTCTGTTTCAATCCAGTTGACGAGTTCCGAAAAGCTGTGGTTTTCGGTTATATCGGCATCCAGAAAATTCCAAAGCAGAAAAACGGAAACAATCAAAATAATATAAAAGCTTATGCTTTTCAAAAACTTCGGCATTTTTTCAACTCCCTTTAACAAAATCAATTTATTTTACCATGCTTCCCTCCCGAATGCAAGCACGGCAAATCGAAATTCACAGTAAATTAATTATTTTCATATACCTCTCTCTTAAGTATGCCAACAAACGGCAAATTGCGGTATTTTTCATCATAATCCAGCCCATAGCCGACCACAAACTCGTCCGGTATGTCAAAGCCCACATAATCTGCTGAAATGGGGGCTGTCCTCCGGTCCGGCTTATTTAAAATAGTACAGATTTTTAAGGAGTTTACTCCACGGCGCAAAAGCAAGTCCTTTAAATAATTTAATGTATTTCCGCTATCGAGTATATCCTCTACAATTAAAACATCCTTTCCTTCGAGAGGTCTGTCTAAATCCTTCATAATTTTAACAACACCGCTGGATTTACTGGCGGCACCATAGCTGGATACAGCCATAAAGTCCACGGCCGCCGGGATGGTCAGATGGCGGAATAAATCGGCTGCAAAGACAAAGCTGCCTTTTAAAATCGTGATAAGCAACAAGTCCTTGTCTGCATAATCCTTGGAAATTTGCGCGGCTAATTCCGACACCTTCGCCTGTAACTCCTCTTCTGAAATAAGTACACTTTTAATTACCTGCATCATAAGTATATCCCTCTTCTCTTATTCTTACACATGGTTTATTTTTTGAATGTTTATAAAAATACATTCTTTGTTCTTCGGTAGAAAATTACGGTCCCTCCGCAAATTCGCTATTGCGGCGATTTTCCCTTTACAAGTGATAATGGGCACCCGGTCCCGCTCGCGGTGCGGAATTTTTTCGTCAATAAAAAAATCCTTAACCTTCTTCCTGCCCTGCATCCCCTCCGGCGCAAATATATCGCCGTTTTCTCTTGTGCGGACGATATAGTCTTCTATCGGCAATGCCATACCTTCCTCGTCTATGGTAATTCGATAATCCCCAAAGATGACCTCGCCCCTCTTCGGAAGTTTGACGGGACTTGGCCGTTCCTTTTTCGGATAATACAGGGAAATATATTCGTATTCTCGCTCCGCTACTCTTCCATCCGACAGGGGGAAAAGGCTCCCGTTTTTCTTTGTCGCAAGCTCTAAAATGCCGCTGATTTCCGCATAACTTTCTGCGACCTGCCGTACCGCGCGGCGGCGAAGCGCCTTCGGCATTTCTAGAAGGGCATCTATGCGAAGTTTCCTGACATCCCCTTCCGTTTCCAAGAATTCTTCTTTCTCGGCAAGCTTTTGAAGAAACGCATTTTCCTCTGCTAAAATATCCGACATTCTTTCTGTTGCCTCTAAAAAGGATGGATTGATTTCTTCCAGCTGCGGTATAATGGTATGCCTGATTTTGTTGCGGGTATACCGTAAATCCTGATTGGATACATCCTCTCGCCAAGGGAGGTCATGTTCCCCGAGGTATGCTTTTATCTGCTCTCTTGAAAATGACAAAAGCGGCCTTACAATTCCGTCTTTTCGTTTTTGCGGTATTCCGCAAAGTCCGTCAAGACCGCATCCGCGTACAAGATGTAAAAGTATACTTTCGGCTACATCATTTTTATTATGCGCTGTGGCAATAACATCTGCCGGAATGCTTTTCAAAAAACGATACCGAACCTCGCGCCCCGCAAGTTCCACAGAAATCTTTTCTTTTTTTGCCTTTTCGGCGACATCTTCCCCGTGAAGTAAAAACGGAATTTCCCATTTTTGGCAGAGGGATAGAACGAAGTCGGCATCCTCTCCCGCCTCCGCACGCAGGCCGTGATTCACATGCGCGCACAAAAGCTCCAGGTCCATCACGGGTCGCAAACGGTATAAAAGGTGCAAAAGGCAGACAGAATCGGCGCCGCCGGAAACCGCTGCGACGACAGAATCGCCCTTTGTAATTAAGTTTTTCTCTTCGATTTCAGAAACGAATGCAGTAAAAAGCAAAATTCCCCTCCGTTAGTGCACCGTGTCCGGCTCCATATAGGTTGTATATTCTCCTCGCCAGACAAGCTCAATCTTTCCGGTAGAGCCGTTTCTGTGCTTAGCAATAATGCAGTGCGCAAGATTAGCCTCCTCCGGCGATACATCATCGTCTGTGTTTCTGTTTAAAAACATAACAATATCCGCATCCTGTTCAATGGCACCGGATTCGCGAAGGTCACTGAGTATTGGCTGTTCTCTTGTGACGGAAGCACGGGAAAGCTGGGAAAGCGTGAGCACCGGAACATCCAGCTCCTTCGCCATAATCTTTAGAGAACGGGATATTTCCGAAACCTCCTGTTGCCGGCTTTCTGCTTTCTTGCCGCCTTGCATAAGCTGTAAATAGTCGATAACTACCATACCGAGCCCCTTTTCCAGTTTCAGGCGGCGGCACTTGGCCCGCATTTCCGAAACCGGGATGCTCGGGGTGTCATCAATATAAATAGGCGCCTTTACAAGACCGCCGAGGGCATGTGCAATTTTTTTCATATCGTCGCCTGTTATATTGCCGGTGCGGAATTTTTCGCCTTCTACCTTGGCATCGCTCCATAAAAGACGATTGGCAAGCTGTTCTTTTGACATTTCCAAAGTGAAAATGGCAACAGGCTCGTTGGTGGTCTTGGCCACATGACTGGCAATATTTAAGGCAAAGCTTGATTTTCCGATACCGGGTCTGGCAGCCAGAATAATCAGGTCCGTTTTCTGAAGTCCCGAGGTTATGGCATCCAGCTGTTTAAAGCCTGTAGGAAGTCCACCCATTTTTCCGCCGGCCGAGCGAATACTCTCCATGTTTTTAATCACATCCGGCATGACATCGCGGATGTGATAAAAACCTTTTGAACCGCGGCCTTGCAAAATGTCAAAAATCTTTTGCTCTGCGCTGTCCAGAATCCTTGGTAAATCATCCTCGGCGCTGTAGCAAAGCTCGGCAATTTCATTGGTTGCTTGTATCAGACGGCGCAAAACGGCTTTTTCTTTTACAATATCGAGATAGTATTTTACATTTTCTGTTGTATCTACGCTATCTACAATGTTAGCCAGATACGAAACCCCGCCGACCATGTCGAGTTTCTCTTTTAAAGCGCCCGACAAAACAATCAGGTCCAGCGGTATATTTTCAGAATACAAATGCCAAACCGCATCAAAAATGACCTTGTGCTGTTCGAAATAAAAGTCGTCCGCATGGAGCTGCAGCTCCATCACGCGTGTAAGCGCGGCTGTGTTTTTAATAACGCAACCTAAAACAGCCTGTTCCGCCTCCAAGCTATAAGGCGCACTTCTGGCAAGTTGTTCTGCCACGGGACTCACCTCGCTATTCTTGTTCAATCAGTACCTTGATTTTTGCCGTAATTTCCGGATATACCTTAATTTCAACCTCCGATGTGCCGATGGTTTTAAGACCATCGCCCACAACTACTTTTCGCTTATCTATCACAACATGCAGTTGCATTTTAATAGCATCTGCAAGGGCCTGTGCGGTAATAGAACCAAAAAGCTTGCCGTTTTCGCCGGCCTTAGCCCGCATGGTAACCGTTTTTCCTTCCAGCTTTTTCGCTGTTTCCTTTGCGGCGGCCACTTCCTGTTCCTTATGATAACGCACCGAATCCGCCTTGCCCTGAAAATCATTCATGGCTGCCTTCGTTGCTTCCTGTGCCAGGTTCTTAGGTAGCAGGAAATTGCGAGCATAGCCGTCGCTCACCTCTACCATCTGTCCTTTTTTGCCCTTTCCTTTTACATCTGCAAGTAGTATAACCTTCATCGCATTAAACCCCTCTCTATCTTTCTGTCAGATACTCTTCTATGGCTTTTGTAAGGAAACCTTCTGCCTCCTTGGGCGTCACATCTTTGATTTGTGCACCAGCCACGGCAAAATGGCCGCCGCCGCCCAGCTTTTCCAGTACAAGCTGCACATTGATATCGCCTGTAGAACGGCCGCTCAAAATACAGCCGGTTTCGCTTCTCGCAATAACAAAGGAAGTATCAATCCCCGAAATATTTAAAAGCTCGTCGGCCGCCTGGGCAATAATAAAGGGCGAGCGCAATTCCTCTGTTACGGAAATTGCTATATGGTCTTGTAGAAGCTTTGCCCCCTGAATTAAGGAGGCTTTCATCGTAAAGGTTTGTAGATTGTTTTTGAAAAACTGCTTGACAGATACAGGGTCTATACCTGCCCGACGCAGGAACGCTGCCGCCTCCAGCGTACGGACCCCGGTCTTAAAGGTAAAGCTCTTTGTATCAAGATAAATACCGGCATAGAGCGCTTCGGCCTCTACCTTATTTAAAATATTCTTTTCATTTAAATAAGGCAACATTTCCGTTATCATTTCGCAGGTGGAAGAGGCATACGGCTCGTGATAAGCAAGCGTCGGATTCTTTATAAAATCGCTGCTGCGCCGATGATGGTCTATCAGAACAAGATGCTCGGTCGTTCCCAGCAAATCTTCTCCTTCCATATAGGATGGCGAATTCGTATCCACAATGAGTACCAGGGATTTTACCGTCAGCACATCCTCTATATTCGCCCGCCGCAAAAACACATCCTGATAAGAAGGGTCTTCCAGCGCTTTTTTTACAACGGCCGATGCCGTATCATCGTAGTCATACTGCAGAATATACGCCTTCTTTTCCAGATGGCGCGCAATCGCAACAATTCCCATAGCCGCGCCAATACAGTCCACATCTGCGTTTTTATGGCCAACAATAATAATGTTATTGCTTTGACAGATAAGCTCGCGAAGCGCATAGGCAACTACACGCGCCTTTACCTTTGTTCGTTTCTCCACCTCTCGTGTCTTTCCGCCAAAATACTGCATGGTCTGGCTGTCCTTAATAACTACCTGGTCACCGCCGCGACCAAGTGCCATGTCCAGCGCATTTCTGGCAAAAACCTCATTTTCCTGAAAAGACTGCCCTTCAAAACCTATGCCGATGCTAAGGGTTGGCGCGATGGTATTTCCGACATTAATCTCCCGCACCGTGTCTAAAATCGCAAATTTTTTAGCCATCAACATCTGCAGCGCCTCTGCGTTGATTAGCATAAAAAACCGGTCGCGTTCCGTTTTTTTCAGTATACCACCCACTTCTCCTGCCATAGAGGCAAGGCTTCGTTCCACGGCGGATTGCACGGCATTTCGCACATCATCCTCTGCTCCTTGCATAACCTCTTCAAAGTTATCGAAAGCAACTGCCAAGGCAGCAAGACGGTTTTTCGTGTATTGTTCCTCTAATTCCTCCTGCCGGCTTACATCGATGAAATACATTAAAATAAGCTCTTTTCCATCTTCCTGCGGCGGCGTTTTGTGCGCATAGACTATAAACGAAATATCGTTTATAACCGCCTTGTAAGGCGTATAAAATTCGGTCCCCTCTTCACTTGACGATTTAAAGTCCTTCACATATTCCTGAATATCCTTCTGGAAAAGAAGCTCCCCTTCCACCAGCTTATCCATGGCACTATTATACCAGATTATTTTGCCGCTTTCCGTTACCGAAACTGCCGGGAAGGGAAACCCCGGCATGGATTCAGACGCGCCGACATGCACAGCCGCGCCTTCCATATAGGCACGCATTTTCCTTACGCTGCGGCGGTATGCCTGCCCGCTGAATAAAAAGGAAAAAAGCAAGGCAATTCCAAGTGCTATCGCAAAAATATAATGGCGAAACGCCAGCGCGAAGGCGATGCTTATCAGGATAACAATTTTGGAATAAATATCACCCATATTAAATTGCGGAAAAAAACTGTTTTTCTTCATTTTTCTACCTTCTTAATCTGCGTGTGTTTCCCGTCATTCCCATAAAGCACAGGAAAGAGGTTCCGATTCCCCCCAGAAAAGAGGAAAGAATCAACACAACGGCAATTATTAAAGCCCGAATTCCACTCGGGATACTTTTTCTTCGCATATAAAAATCAAGCATACCTGCACCACAAGCCACATGTAGAAGAAACATAAAGGAGATAACATTGGCTAATATGGGTGATGCTATAAAGAACGAAGCTAAAAACAATAGTATGAAAATCGTACTCATGCTTGCCGGAAGCCAAAGCTCATAAAAATACGGCATCGTGTCTATTTGGATATCCTGCTTGGATAACAGAAAGCGCGTGCATGCAAAAATGGCATATACATAGAGCAAGGCACCGGATAAATACAGAAACGGAAGCATGCTACGGACGGCAGCAAAAGTCACACGAACAAGAGCCTCCATGTTTTCCAGCATCTCTGCATTTTGCTGCCCTTGCATCTGCAAAAAAGACAAAATTTGTTGCATACTCTCCCCGAACAAAAGGTCTGCAGGCTTTATGTTTTGCTGGTTACACAAAAACAAGGTATACAAAACCCAGACGGCCGTTTCCACCAGCGTAGATACTATCAGCATAGCAGAGAGGGTGCCTCGTTTATAGATAAAAGTACCAACTACAACGGCACTTATCACATGCGCGCAAAGAAACAAGGCTATTCCTGTCATGTCAAGGACAAAGCATGCGACCAAAACGACCGGCAAGCCCCACAAGGAATACTGCGGACCAAATTGCGCCGTGTACCATGCCATCAAAACGCCCAGGAGCAGAAAAGAAAGCCACGCAAGGCCAAAAAAGCAGGGAAGTATAGATAAAAACAGGCAGGGAAATAATAGTGATTTTAAAACGCCTTGTGTACGCATTATGTATCCAAGTCCTTTCCGGTTCCGTAAACATATAGCAACATATTAAACTATTATACCATATTTTTTGTCTTGTGTCAAAAAATAGTTACACGCTAAAGCGATTACCGGGGTGTTCTTTGATTTTTCCTTTGATTTGCAGCATGGTAAGCGAAGATTGAACCTCTCCGATAGGCATTTTTAAAAGACGCGATATTTCGTTTGGATGCAAGGCTTCTTTCCCCAGAGCCTGCAAAATCCTTTTTTCTTTCTGGCTATTACCCATGCTTTGCAGACCCTCGGTTTTTTCTGCCCAATTATTTTCGGTGGCCTCGTCCTTTTCCTCCAGCACTTCGTCCAGAGAAAAATAGGTAGGATAACGCATGATATATTCTGCTAAAACAGCATCGGCGCTAAGAAGTACGGATGCCCCGTCCTGTATCAGGCGATTGGTGCCGGCAGACATGGGATTTGAAATATTACCCGGCAGGGCATAGACATCTCTCCCCTGCTCGGCCGCATATTTTGCCGTAATGAGCGCGCCGCTTTTCTCGCCGGCTTCCATAACGGCAACGCCAAGTGAAAATCCGCTTAAAAGACGGTTACGGATAGGGAAATTGGATGGCAAGGGCGGTGTGTCAAGCGGGAACTCGCTGATTAAAGCGCCATTTTCTATAATCGCCCTTCGCACATCTCCGTTTTCTGCAGGATATGCCACATTCAGTCCACATCCCATAATGCCGATTGTTTTGCCGCGACCTCTTACGGCGCCTCTATGCGCGGCAGAGTCTATTCCCATGGCCACACCGCTCACAATGACCATGCCACATCGTGCAAGCTGTTCGGAAACGCCTAAAGTGGCACTCATGCCATACACCGTGCTGTGTCTTGCACCGACCATGCAGAAGGCATTTCGATTGTGCAGGACCTTCGTATCTCCCCAGACATATAGCATGACAGGCGGGTCAGGCAATTCATAGAGAATAGACGGATAATTTTCTGTTCCGTATCCAAGGAGTGTCATGGAAAGTTTTGTCGCCTTATGCACCTCCTGCTTTGCGCCGGACAAGTCCTTGTCCATAAGACTCCGCAGCATGACGGGATTGGTAATACCAAGCTCCATATATTGGTTTTTATCGGCCCTGTAAACATTTTCTGCCGTTCCCAACTCCTTCAGCAGAAAAACTGCCTTGGCCGGCGACAGACTTTGTTTCAGGTGTAGCCACATCAAAAAGAGGACAGTATCCATATTTTCACCTCGATACAATATATCGTACCACATTTTCACAAAAAAGTAAAGTTTTTTCCTTTATAATGAAAAAAATCCTGTCACAAATAAAAAGGCTTTACTTTTATACTGTTTTGGTGTAAAATAGGTGAGAGGTGATTTTTATGTCCAAAATACTAGTTACAGGCGGCGCAGGCTATATTGGCAGCCATACCGCGGTGGAACTTTTGTCCGCCGGAAAAGACATTGTTATCGTAGATAATTTTTACAACTCCAAGCCGGAGGTAATAGACAATATTAAAAAAATTACCGGGCGCGATTTTGCCTTTTATGAGGCGGATTTAAGAGACAGAGAAGCGCTCGGGCAGATTTTCAGTAATGAGGACATCGAATGTGTTATTCATTTTGCCGGACTTAAGGCTGTGGGAGAGTCTGTGGCAAAACCGCTGGCATACTACCAAAACAATTTAATAAGCACGATGGTGCTATGTGAAGTTATGGCAGAAAACAATGTGAAAAAACTGGTTTTCAGCTCTTCGGCTACGGTTTATGGTGACCCGCATACCGTTCCTATCCGGGAGGATTTTCCCCTGCACACCACGAATCCTTACGGAACAACAAAACTGATGATTGAAGAGATTTTACAGGATATTTATGCCTCGGACAGCGATTGGGGCATTGTTATTCTTCGTTATTTTAACCCCATAGGAGCGCATCGAAGCGGCCAGATTGGCGAATCCCCGAACGGAATCCCCAACAACCTCCTCCCCTATGTGGCCAAGGTTGCCACGGGAGAACTGCCCTGTTTAAATGTATTTGGAAACGATTATGATACGATAGACGGGACAGGTGTTCGTGATTATATCCATGTAGTAGATTTGAGCCTTGGGCATGTTTGCGCCGTAAATAAAATAGAAAACGAATCCGGTGTCTTTATCTATAATCTCGGCACAGGAAACGGCTATAGTGTAATGGAAGTTGTCAAGGCCTTTGAGGCAGCCTCAGGGCGCAATGTCCCCTGCAAAATAGTGGAACGCCGTCCGGGTGATATCGCCGTTTGCTATGCCGATACCGAAAAAGCAAAGCGAGAGCTTGGCTGGGAAGCCACGCTTTCCATGAACGAAATGTGTGCGGACATGTGGCGTTTTATATCTCAAAGAAAGAAGTTATAGTGATGCAGATTACGGTAGAACAAATTAAAAACAATCCACAAATTAAAACTTACATCGCGGGGGCAGATGCGGCTTTACAGTCGCTTGGGTTTACGGAACACAGTCTTGCCCATTGCGGAAAGGTGGCAGAAGTTGCCCGGTATATTTTATCCACCCTGCAATACGATGCGCGAGAGGTGGAGCTTGTCCAGATAGCGGCATATCTCCACGATATCGGTAATCTTATAAATCGCGAAAATCACGCGCAAAGCGGGGCTTTAATGGCTTTTCGTATTCTGGATAATTTAGAAATGGCCCCCGCAGATATTGCCGTTATCGTCTCGGCAATCGGTAACCATGATGAATCAGCGGCGTTTCCGGTAAATGCTGTGGCGGCCGCCCTCATTCTGGCTGACAAAACAGATGTTCGCCGAAGTCGCGTCCGGAATGCCGACATTTCTTCGTTTGATATCCATGACCGTGTAAATTATTCCGTCCGGGAAGCAAAAACGATTTTAGATACCGCCGAAAGAACTTTCACGCTTCATCTTGATATTGATACGCAGTATGGTTCGGTGATGGACTATTTTGAAATTTTCTTAAACCGTATGATTTTGTGCAGAAAAGCAGCGCAAAAATTAAATTTACAATTCCATTTAATGGTGAACGGGCAAACTTTACTTTGAAAACCATCTGTAAAAACACAGTATTTCAGAAAGGATTTTGCATATGCGTAAGCTGGCCGCTCTTATTTTCTCCTGCCTTTTACTGTTGTATATAGTTCCTTCGGAAACACTTGCGGCAAGGGATACGATTGACAACGGAAATTTTGAGAGCAATTCCATCCTTTGGAGCCAAGGAGGCATCGCACAAGTCTCTCCTCATAGCGGAGAGTTTTGCCTATCCTTTTCTAATTTCATTTTACAAGAGAAAACGAAATTTTTACATTCTATTTCCTATGTTCCGAGACTCTCTCTTTTACCAGACACCGTATATATATTCGAAGCCTATATTCGTCTGGATAGCGTAGAAAACACACAAGTATTACCAAAATGTCAAGTTTCCATGCCGGCGGAGGAAAAAAGTATATCTGTGCATGTTTCTCATGCGACGGATGCGTGGCAACGCATATCCGTTTATTTTATGGTGGACTCCACCGACGCCTTCGATTTCTCCCTTATCTTTGAAACCGATTCTGCAGAAACGACCATTTTTATAGATGATGTTTCGATAGCACCTGTCCCGTTTGCGCCTATACAGATGGATATACAAGGACCGCGGACAGTTGCTATTCCGGAAAACGGTGAAAACACATATACATTCACGCCTGCCGTAACGGATTCTGCCGGCAACTCTGTTTCTGTCCGTACAGCCACCATCGCAGCGGACGGAGATATGCCTGACGGCGTCATCTTCTCTGCGGAAGAAGGGGAGCTTCTTGTTACTGCAGAAGCAGAGTCAGGTGCCATGATAACCCTTCTTTGCACACCCTTTGCCGGAAGCACAAATCTCCCCTCTTTTCCCGTGCAGATTTTGTTATCCAAAAACATACTGACAAACGGCACCTTTGATGATATGCCCTTATACAGTGGATGGGACACGGAGGCCTCTCCTTTTTCCATTTGTCATGAGACGGAAAACCGTTTCGCACAGGTTCCTACGGAAAATGTAGGTGCTGCTTACCATGGCTTTCTTGTACCCGCAAAATCCTTTGTTTTATATGCCCATGAAACCTATGTGTTCCGTGCAAAACTGCGTTCCGATAAAATTTATGAGAACCGCCGGCCGCAAACGGAGGTTTTGTTGCCGGATGAAAACGGGATAATACATATCAGCGTTTGGGATATCAGTGGGACAAGCTGGACAGAAACCATGTCTGCTTTTCGGGTTCCGGCTGACGGTATATATAGCATAGAGATTTCTTTTCAAACACCAGACGAAAGGCCTGTATATGTGGATACGATTGCTATACAGCCCGAGGTGCTAAAGCCGTCTCTTGTTTATTTTGAATCTCCGGGGCACATAGCAATACCGGAGGATGGATGGGTAAACATTCCACTCCCCTTCGCCGTTTACGACCAAACAAACACCCTTTGTGACCACGCTGTTCTTTTCTCTGTAACGCCTGCGGATTGCGGCGTTACCATAAATGAAAATATGCTTTCGGTTTCCGCCTCGGCCAATGAGGGGGACTATACTATAGCGGCAAAGCTTGCCGGGAACGCAGAGGTAGAGAATACACGCACCCTTACTGTTACGAAGGAGTCTGTTGGCGACGGGAGCTTTGAGGCTACCGTCCCGGGACAGCTTTGGGCTACAGCATCCCCCTCCGCTTTGCATTTTGTTTCTACCTATCATGGTGCGTATCCCACGGATGGCGGGCTGTTCGCGCGCCTTACCATGAATGGTCCTGTTTCCGCCCTTATGTCCGATTCAGTCTTCCAATATGACAATACATGCAGCTATGTGCTGGAAGCAGATATGCTGACAACTGTATCCGATATTGAAACGATAGTTACGGTTTTAGTGGACAATGCAAATAGCGACTCCTTTGATGACAATTTGGTTGTCGGGCAGTTTACGCTCTCCCCCTCCATGCAGCATATACAAAAACTGTTTACGCCATCGGAGGCTATTGCCGGTCGTTTAATGATTGCTTTCAATACACCCGAAACACATGACCAGCAAATTATACTCATGGACAACATAAAGGTTTCCCGTGCGGAGGTAAAGGCCTCCGGTGTCAACATCAGTGGTCTGCCTTATTTAAATATGAATATCATTGGAAAATACAGATTTTCGGCAAACTTTGATGCCGTAAACGCCAGTTCCTTCCGGTGGCTTTTTTCCAGTACGGCAGATGGTATTTTTATGCCTATTGCGGGGCAAACAGAAAACACGCTCTCCATCACAACGGATATGCTTGGAAAGTATGTAAAATTTGAAGTTACACCCGTTTCACTCCGCGGCCCGGTTGTCGGCGCAAGCGTAACTTCTTCTGCCATCTTGGTAGGAGAGCCTATCCCCTCCGATACTTCGCCTTCTGACGAGCCTCCCGCAGCGGATACGCCGCCCCCGGTTGACAATTCCCAAAAGGAGGAGCCTGAGGAGAATGTACCGACAGATGTACCTGCCTCCATTCCCGAAGGAATGCAATTTCTGAATCTTAATAACTTTACTGTTTTGCCTCGCCACCAATTCGTAGATTTAAACGGACATTGGGCAAAAAACGAAATAGAAATCCTGACGGCCGCCGGCGTAGTACAAGGCCGCGGCAACGCTTTATTTGAACCGGAAGCGCATATAACCCGTGCTGAGTTTTCTGCCTTTTTGGCGCGCGCCTTTAAATTGGCTCCAATTTATTACGAAGGCCAGTTTCAGGATGTCAAATATTATGATTGGTACGCCGGCGCCATTGCCGTTGTTACAAAATACGGAATTGCCCAAGGAACAAGTGAAAGTACTTTTTCTCCCCAGCTCCCCATCACGCGTGAGGAAATGGCCGCTATGATTATGCGCGCCGTGCGAAAGGCAAATCTGCAGGCTGCCACATCTTACATAAATTATGCCGATGCAGCAGATATCAGCGAATGGGCAAAGCAGGATGTGGGTGAATCAAACAGCCTCGGTCTTTTATCCGGATGGCCGGACGGGCGTTTCCTGCCGAAGCAAAAGGCAACCAGAGCCGAGGCGGCCATAACCATTCAGAGAATGCTGATGGTTTTGACACAAAATTTTTCCTAAGTATAGATAGATAATATTTTTTCTCTTTTTTTAAAAAAGGGGTTGCAAAAAAAGAAAATTATGGTATAATGAGTTGATTGTAATGTTAAATTTTTATTTGGAGGAAAACAAATGAGCGTTAAGGTTGAAAAAACGGACAAAAACATGGTTACCCTGGAAATTGAGGTAGCAAAGGAAACCTTTGAGGAAGGCATGGAGAAGGCATACCGCAAAAATGTAAAACACATCGCTCTCCCCGGTTTCCGCAAGGGCAAAGCCCCCCGCAAGTTTATTGAAAAATATTACGGGGAAGCTGTGTTTTTTGAAGATGCCATAAATTTTGTATGCCCTGCGGCATATGATAAAGCAGTAGAAGAAAACAACATTTCTCCCGTAGCACAGCCTGAAATTGAGATTGTGCAAATCGGCAACAACGAAAACCTGATTTTTAAGGCCACCGTTGCGGTAAAGCCGGAATTTGAGCTTGGCGAATATAAGGGCGTTCGAGTGGATAAAATAGAATATATTGCCAAGGCAGAAGATGCTGATGCTGAAATCGCGCGTATGCAGGAGCAGAATGCAAGAATTGTTGCCGTTGAAGGTCGCGCTGTAGAAAACGGCGATATCGTAACCATTGATTATGAAGGCTTTGTGGATGGCGTTGCTTTTGCCGGTGGCGCTGATAAAAACCATGACCTCACCATCGGCTCCGGCCAGTTTATCCCCGGCTTTGAGGACCAGCTGATTGGCAAGGAATGTGGCGCAGAAACAGAAATTGCCGTTACCTTCCCCGAAGAGTACCACGCAGAAGAGCTCAAGGGAAAAGCGGCTACCTTTAAGGTTACCATTCATTCCATCAAGAAAAAAGAGCTTCCCGCCCTTGATGATGAGTTTGCAAAGGATGTCAGCGAGTTCAACACACTTTCGGAGCTTAAGGCTGATATTCTGGAAAAGCTTAATCAGGCTGGCGAAAAGCGCGCTATGGCCGAAATGGAGGATAAGGCTCTGGAAGCGATTGCAAATGCTACCGAGATTGACATCCCCCGCGCCATGATTGATACACAGATTGATAAAATGCTGGATGAATTCCGCTATCGTTTATCCTCGCAGGGATTGACACTGGAACAGTATGCGGAATATACTGGTATGAAGATTTCCGATATGCGTGCACAGTATGAAGAAAATGCAGCGCGTGCTGTAAAGGGTACCTTGATTTTGGAAAAAATCGCAGAAAAAGAAAATATCCAGGTCACCGAAGCAGAAATAGAGGAAGAACTCCAGAAAATGGCTGACGCCTATAAGATGGAAGTAAGCAAAATCAAGCAGATTATGGGTGACAATCTTGACGGTCTGAATGCTGATTTGAAGACAAACAAGACGCTTGCCTTCCTGGTTGAAAATGCCAACATTAAGAAAGCTACGAAGAAGGCGGCACCGAAGAAGGCTGATGCGGAAGCCGGAGAAGAAGCTGCACCTGCTAAGAAGCCGGCAGCCAAGAAAACAACTACCAAGAGCACCGCTACAAAGAGCACCGCTGCAAAGAGTGCAACCACAAAGAGTGCAACTAAAACTACAACAGCTAAAAAGACAACTAAGAAAGAAACCAAGACAGACGATAAATAAGAAGCGTAAGACAGTAGCTTTTGGCAAAATTAAGGAGGTTTTGGTATGAGTTTAGTTCCTATTGTTGTGGAACAGGATAATCGCGGCGAGCGTTCTTTCGATATTTATTCGCGCCTTTTAAAGGACAGAATTGTCTTTTTAGGCGAGGAAATCAACGATGTTACCGCGAGCCTTGTTGTGGCCCAGCTTTTATTCTTAGAAAGCGAAGACCCGGACAAGGACATTAATCTTTACATTAACAGCCCCGGCGGTTCCATTACCGCAGGCATGGCCATTTACGATACGATGAATTACATCAAGTGCGATGTATCCACCATTTGTATCGGCATGGCGGCCAGTATGGGCGCTTTCTTGCTTGCGGCCGGAACGCCCGGCAAGCGTCTGGCACTCCCCAATAGCGAGATTATGATTCATCAACCTCTTGGCGGTATGCAGGGCCAGGCAACAGACATCAAAATTCATGCAGACCACATCCTTTCCATTAAGGACCGCATGAATCGCATTTTAAGTGAAAACACCGGCCAGCCTCTGGAGGTTATACAGAGGGATACCGAGCGGGATAACTTCATGTTTGCACCTGCGGCCAAGGACTATGGTCTGATTGATAAAGTAATTGAAAAGCGCTAAATTCTCGTAGAAAGCGTAGGTTTATATATGGCGAAATATGATGACCCCAAGATGTTACGATGTTCGTTTTGCGACAAGCCGCAAGACCAGGTTGGTCGCCTTGTGGCCGGTCCGGGGGTATACATTTGTGATGAGTGTATTGAGCTTTGTTATGAAATAATTGAGGATGAAACGGCTGACCGTTCTCCCCTGTCGGATGCGGAGCTGCACGAACACAAAGACATTCCGAAACCGCAGGAAATCAAAGCAGCTCTTGACCAATATATTATCGGGCAGGAACAAGCTAAAAAAAGTCTTTCTGTGGCTGTATACAATCACTATAAGCGCATTGGCAAAGAAACTGTATTAAACGCGGATGTAGAGCTGCAAAAGAGCAACATTCTCCTTCTTGGTCCTACAGGAAGCGGAAAAACCTTGCTTGCGCAAACCTTGGCAAAAATCCTGAATGTTCCTTTTGCCATTGCAGATGCCACCTCCCTGACCGAGGCCGGCTATGTCGGCGAGGATGTGGAGAACATTCTGCTGAAGCTTATTCAGGCGGCAGACTATGATATTGCGCGTGCCTCTCGCGGTATTATTTATATTGACGAAATAGATAAGATTTCCAAAAAAAGCGAAAATCCCTCTATTACACGCGATGTAAGCGGCGAAGGTGTGCAGCAGGCACTTTTGAAAATACTGGAAGGAACCGTAGCCTCCGTTCCGCCGCAGGGCGGCCGGAAGCATCCGCATCAGGAATTCATACAGATTGACACTTCGGAAATTCTGTTTATTGTTGGCGGTGCCTTTGACGGGCTGGATAAAGTTATCCAAAAGCGCGTTGGAAAAAAAGCAATGGGATTTGGTTCGGAGCTGAGCCGCATCGGTTCGGAGGATATGGACACCCTTCTCCAGCAGGTAGAACCGCAGGACCTTATTAAATATGGCCTTATCCCTGAATTTATTGGCCGCCTTCCTGTTTTGGTCTCCTTACATTCGCTGAATGAAGAAGCCTTAAAACGGATTATTAAAGAACCGAAAAATGCTATTTTAAAACAATATCAGGAGCTTTTTGCTTTTGATAATGTAATACTGGAAATGGAAGATACGGCTCTGGATGCCATCGCAAAGAAGGCATGCGCCAGAAAAACAGGTGCCCGCGGTTTGCGTGCGATATTTGAGGAAACGCTCACAGATATTATGTACGCCATTCCTTCTGATGAAACGATAGAACGCGTTGTCATCACAGGGGAAACAATAGAAAATGGCGAACCGAAGCTGGTGCACAATCCTAATCGCGTTCCCCTTCGCAAACCGGTAAAAAAAACGCAGGAGAAAAGAGAAACGGCTTCTTAAAGCATAGGAAGGTTGGTTCTTTATGGCTTTTATTACTTGCACATTTGACTCAAATGTGTTGCAAAAATCTGTACAATTTAATGCTATTATCCCGGATAAAGCAAAAAAAGCCCGTGTTTTATATTTATTACACGGGCTTTCTGATGACCATACTGCTTGGTGCCGGTATACCTCTATTGAACGATACGCAAACGAAGCCGGTATTGCTGTCATCATGCCAAATGGTGACCATGGTTTTTATACCGACATGGCGTACGGAGGCGCGTACTACACTTATTTTATGGAGGAGCTTTATCCTTATATCCAGGCGCTTTTTCCTGTAAGCCAAACCCGGGAGGATACTTTTGTTGCCGGTCTTTCCATGGGCGGATACGGCGCCTTGAAGTTTCTGCTCCGAAATCCGGATAAGTTTGCAGCCGGTGCCAGTCTGTCCGGCTGTGTGGATGTTCCCACAAGGCTTTCGCACGACCCGCGTTGGAAGGAGGTACAAAGGCTGGTGTTTGGCGCCGGTAGCAATCCTGCCGGCACGGCGGACGACTTGTTTTATCTGGCCGAAACCTTCGGGTCCAAGGCGCCGATTCGCATGTATATTGCTTGTGGAACGGAGGATTTTCTGTACCAGGACAATCTTCGGTTTACAACGGCCTTGTCCCACCGCTCTCTCCCCTTTTTCTTTGATGCTTCCCCCGGTATCCATGACTGGAATTTCTGGGATTTACATATTCAAAAGGCAATCCAATTTTTCCTGAAAAAAGAATTATTTTAGTATAGGTTTACTTGACAAACACCCCACATTATGCTATACTATATGTAAATTGTACAATTACAAGGAAGGATGAACAAAAATGGAAAACATCAAAAACAAAAAGCTGGCTCTTGTATTTTCGATTATCATCGCTGTACTTATTGTAGCCTACATCGCTACGATGACGATGCCTTTAATTACTTACACGAGAACCGAACCTGCTGCCGTTGCCGGACAGGAAGAAACCATTTCGCTCATGCAGTACCTCTGGTTCCCCTACAATTACCAGGATTTAACAAGAGAGTATATGACCGATGTGTATAATGCCGACCTCGGCGTGAAATATGACATAACCGACACGATTGCAGCTCCCCTGTTTGCATTTATCGTTGCCTTTATCGCGATAGCGTTTGTTTTGGTGTTTTATAAGAAGTTCTGGAGTGTCCTCTTCCCGATTATCTGGAGTGTAGGTTCCTTGGTTTTATATGCCCTCTCGAGCCTCTTTACTGTTTCTGCCATAAACCCGACAACGATTTTGACACACAAGATTCTCTTTGTTGCCACACTTGTTGTTTCTATCGTTCTTCTGGTTTTGTATTCCATTCCGAAATTGCGTTACGATATCGCACACAGAGAAAGACTGTAAGAAAAAAGCAAAAAGCAATTCCTTTTCGGGAATTGCTTTTTTATGCCCTTTTGTGGGTAACCTATTCCATCTGTCTTCCTAAAAAGCCGGCTGCCGACTGTGCCAGTTTTTCTTCAACCTCGCCCATCTGCCCGCTGTTCTCCCCTGCCATCAGAACAACACTGCCAATAGGGTCGCCTTCGGAGATAATAGGAACAACAACGCCTGCTACATATTTTTCCGTTCCGTCAGCCACGCTGAGCCTTGTGCTGTTGTTTTTTTGCAGGAAGGTTGTTTTCTCGTTCATGATTCTTTCCAGCTCTGTGCTGACGCGCTTTTCATGCAGCTCCTTTTTCGGTGCTCCTGATACGGCAATAACATTATCCTTGTCGGTAATACAAACCGGATGGCCGGATGTTTTTGCCAGCGTTTCTGCATATTGTGAGGCAAAGTCGCCAAGCTCCCCAATGGGAGAATACTTTTTGAAAATTACCTCGCCGTCACGGTTTGTGAAGATTTCCAGCGGGTCCCCTTCGCGGATGCGCATGGTTCTTCTGATTTCTTTGGGGATAACCACTCTCCCTAAATCGTCTATCCTTCTTACGATACCCGTCGCTTTCATATAATAAAAAACTCCTTCTTTGCATTGATTTTACAATGTTATTGTCTGCAAAAAAGGTGTTTTTATGTGATTAAATTTTTGGGATTTTGTGGAACTCGCGGCATAAACTATTAGATATGCCGGTAATGCAAAGGGAGCGCTTATATGTATAAGCGCTCCCTTTGCTATTTGGATGTTTTGTCTTGTACGCGTAAAATTATTCTGCTGCCACTTTGACAATTGTACTACTGCCTTGGGCTGCCAAAGTACCTATCTTCCAGATATAGGTCTTTACTTCATATGTTCCTGCTTCCGCCGTGATACCGGAAAGTGCAACCTCAGGAGCGGCTACAAAGCCTGCCTCAGCAGCATTTACGCCAACACCAACCAGCTTGCGGATGTCACCATCCATTTTGTATACAGCTGTTATCAAGGATGCACCCGCAGCATCGGCTGTGCTGATGTAAGCTGCACCGGCGGCTGTATCCACCTTTTCATAAGCCTTTACTGCCTTATTTGCATCCAGTTGCGTGATGCGGTACGGAATGTTAAAGAAGCTTTCCTTGCCTCTGCGCCAGTTTGCCATCGTGTACTGTTCGCCAGAGCCGTCAGCATTTTGGTAAGCCTTGGTTACCTGATACGATGCTGTACCACTCCCCTGCATGTGGAGATAGTTTTCTGCAGCCATGGCGCCGACTCCCGGTAAAACAGAAGTTTCAGCCAAAGTCAGCTCCATATCATCCAGCTCCCAGCTATATCCGGCAGGCAAGCCCGCGCTGAGATATACATTGCTGCAGCCGGTAGTGAAGGTAACGGAGTGCAGTACATCCTGATAAGGGAAAATCAAATCATACTGTGTCCATTCGTTAGCGTTTTTGTTCTGCTCGTTTACATTTGCTGTGCTGAGCGAAAGGTCCAGAATTCTACCGGACGGCAGAGAAGGATAGTGCAGATAAACTGTTTCGCCATCCTCTACCACAGTAGTTCCGTCTGCCTTGAGAATATCCGGTTCACCGGAGCCGCCAGTGCCTACAACAAATTCTTCCAAAACACCATCTTTGCTGTTTACGCGAATTGCATATTCGCCAAAGGTCGGCGTTGCCGCCTTGTCCAGGTTGTCGGGAATATCCACGAGTCGCGCTTTGAAAGAAAGGTGAAGCGGCGTGCCAACTGTTACACCGGCACCTGCAAAATCAATCGTGTTCATATAAAGCTGGAGATAGGAATACCCGGATTCATTCGTGCTAAAGCGCATAACATTATTGTAGTCTTCGTGCTGCACAAATTTTATCGCATCCGCTACACGGAAACCGGAACCATACTTACAGTGTGGCCTGCCGGCGTAGTACCAAAGGATACGCCACAAGACACAGTCGGCGAGGAGATTGCATTCAAAAGGAGCGAAGCCGTGTATTTTTTGCCGGCCTCAAGCGAAAGCGTCTGGTAGAAAAACTGATTGCCACCATTTTTCTGTGACTGAACGGCAAAACAAGCATCGCCATCCGGCGGAGTCACTTCGCCCTTCGGCACAACGCGTTCGCCTATTTTTCCGCGTAGGATAAACCAATCTTTTACATTGCTTCCAGAACCTGCTTCGTCACTTCCCTCTTCGGCGGCGATTTCAAAGCTGCCATTTTTAAGAAGATTTTCATCGGCTGCAGCGGATACTGCAAGCCCTGCCGGCAGCATAGATACTACCAGCGCTGCGGCAAAAACGATTGCCAGAATTCTTTTTTTCATACGAAACATCCTTTCTTTTTTTACTCTATGTCAATTCCACATTATGTACTTATCTATTTGCCGGGTTGTAGTCGCTTTATGCCGTTTTCTCGCACCCAAACAAATACACACAAATAATTTTATCAACGATTTTTTGGTGCTACAATATGTTTTTATGACATTTTTTGCTTTTTATGTCCTAAAACCGAGGTTATGGTAAATTTTTACATAAACCATGGGGGTACAACTGCTTCCGGCCTCTTTTATAACGCATCTTCTCCGTACTCTGCCGCATGTCTTACAGGCTGGAGACCCGGCCAATCCCAGGTAAAGAATTTAAGGCTTTCTCCTTCCCTGAAACCGGAAATCACATCACCGTTTTCAAGGAACCGGAGCATTCTGGCGGTTTCGCCTTCGTACTGATACCATGCGCCGTAGTGTCCGCTGGGGATAGATATGGTGGCACCGTCCTTGGCGGTGGCGAGATGCACCCCGTTCTTCTCCAGATACCCATTTGACTCTGCGGCCAAACGGTATACGGCTACTGTGCCGGCAGGGAGCGTAACCGAGAGCACGCCATCTTCCGCACGAGCCGTGACGCCCATGCTCTGCAAAACGGCGGTGCATGTATTTTCTGTGAAGTCA
>JAZSLT010000038.1:0-19859 GCA_045535515.1 Clostridia bacterium
CATCGAAACGCACACGCGAAGCTTGCGCTTTTCCATGTTGATTTCCTCGATTACGCCGACAAAGCCTTCCAGCGGGCCGTCCGTCACGCGGACATTGTCGCCCACTTCCATGTCAAACTTGACAACCTGCGCCTCAACGCCCATAGCCTCCACTTCCGCATCAGAAAGCGGAACAGCCTTGGAGCCGGGGCCGACAAACCCGGTACAGCCGCGCGTATTACGCACAACATACCAGCTTTCATCGGTCATCACCATTTTAATGAAAACATAGCCCGGATATACCTTGCGGGAAACGACCTTCTTTTCGCCGTCCTCCTTCTGCTCCACAACCTCTTCCATCGGAACGCGGATGTCATGAAACAGTTCTTGCATACCACGGTTTTCTACTGTTTTTTCTATATTTGCCTTTACCTTATTTTCGTAGCCCGAATAGGTGTGGACTACATACCATTTTGCGTTACCGGCCATACTTTACCCATGCATCCTACAAAGGACGCAACCTCCTTACCAAGAAAATGAGGGTACTATCCCATGATGGCGCCAAAGCCCCACGAGAATACGGCATCCAAAATCCAGATGCCTGCACCGATAAGTAAAATTGCCAGAACAACAATCAGTGTGTTGTTCACAAGCTGCTTCTTCGAGGGCCAGATTACCTTTTTGATTTCGGCCTTCAAATCGCGGAAGAACTTACCAATTTTAGAAAAAAACTTTTTCATACCTAACTATACCTCCATAGGGTACTTATTTCGTTTCCTTATGCGCGGTATGCTTCTTGCAAAATCTGCAATACTTGTTCATCTCGATACGGTCCGGTGTGTTCTTCTTGTTCTTCATTGTATCGTAATTGCGTTGCTTGCACTCGGAGCATGCCAAAGTAATTTTTACTCTCATGTATGTTACACCTCCCACATAAAAAAAGACTTCTTTTTGAGAAGTAAAGTCATTGTATCACAGTTTTCCCGCTTTGTCAACAATTTTTTTACATTTTCTCAATTTATTTTATTTCTGCCTGTATTTCGGCTATACGCCCTTCAATTTCCTCGCGCCCCACCACGGCCAGAAACGAAAACGGATAGTCAAGTGCCTTTTCCATAACTTCAACGGCTTCTTCCTTTTTCCCCATGGCGTAAAAGGTTTCGCCGGCGTGGTAATAGGGGACGGGAATGCCGAGCTTTTTGTCTGTCAGCTCCTTATACATGTGATAACTGCTGTCAAGGTCGCCCGACAGGCGGTAGCTCAGCGCGAGATTATCGGTAATGGACTCATCGTACCTATCAAAAGCATACGCTTCCTTATTTAATTCCAGCGCGCGCTGGAGCTGTCCATTCAAAAGAAGGAACTGCCCGAGCGTGCCGTAAACGGCCTTGTCCTTCCGGCTTGTCAGCTGCTGCTCCAAAAGAGAAATGGCCTTTTCCAAATCGCCCTCTTTCCAGAGGAGAAGGGCGCGGTTGACGACCGCACGGCAAGCCGTTTCCTCGTCCATTTTTTTGTGCGCCGCCGCATCCAGTATGCGCGCCGCGCGTTCCAGCTCGCCGGATTTTAGGCACACGAAGCTGTAGTATACTATATACTTTGCCTGCAGGCGGCCGGTTTTCATGGCCTTTTCCATCGTGGCAAGGCCCCTTTGTTTATCCGTCGTATACTGCTTTGCACCACGCACCAGCAAAATATCGGGAAGCTTTATATAAAAGCTTATAAGGGAATACAAAAGAAATGCGGCAAGTCCCCAGATAAGGCCGCCAAGGTAAAAAGCACAAAGAATCACGGCGCCCGGCAGCGCTACGGTAAGTAAACCCTTCACTTTTCTCCCTCCTAAAACTCCGCCGTTCCCACCGTACGCGGGAAGGGCAGTACATCGCGGATGTTGCTCATGCCGGTTACATACATCACCATCCGCTCAAACCCAAGCCCAAATCCGGCATGCTTGGCCCCGCCAAAGCGGCGCAAATCCATATACCAGCTGTAATCGGCTTCCTCCATGCCCATCTCGCGGATGCGCGCGGCCAGACGGTCCTCTCTTTCCTCTCTCTGGCTGCCGCCGATAAGCTCGCCGACGCCCGGTACCAGAAGGTCCATCGCCGCAACGGTTTTGCCGTCGTCGTTCTGGCGCATATAAAAGGCCTTGATTTCCTTCGGGTAATCGGTTACGAACACAGGCCGGCCGAATACCTTTTCCGAAAGATATCTTTCATGCTCTGTCTGCAAATCTGCACCCCAGTAAACGGGATAATTGAAGGTTTCCTCTGCCTTTTCTAAAAGCTCTATCGCCTCGGTATAGGTAACGCGGGCAAAATCAGCACCGGCTACGGCCTCCAGCCGGGAAATGAGCTCCTTATCCACAAACTGATTTAAAAATTCCAAATCGGACGGTGCGTTTTCCAGCACATAGCGGATAATGTATTTTACCATTGCCTCCGCCAGCTCCATGTCATCGGCAAGCTCCGCAAAAGCAATTTCCGGCTCAATCATCCAGAACTCCGCCGCGTGGCGCGGTGTGTTGGAGTTTTCGGCGCGGAAGGTCGGCCCGAAGGTGTATACCTTGCCGTATGCCAGCGCCAGCGCCTCGGCGTTGAGCTGCCCGCTTACGGTGAGCGAGGTCTGCTTACCGAAGAAATCCTGCGAAAAGTCGGTTTCGCCCACATCCATGGTGGTTACGCGGAACATTTCGCCTGCACCCTCACAGTCGCTGCCCGTAATAATCGGCGTGTGAATGTACACAAACCCGTTTTCCTGGAAAAATTTGTGAATGGCATACGCACAAAGGGAACGGATACGGAAAACGGCCGAAAAAGTGTTGGTACGCGGACGAAGATGCGCAATCGTCCGAAGATACTCAAAGCTGTGCCGCTTTTTCTGGAGCGGATACTCGGGAGCCGATGCACCTTCGAGGATGACCTCGTCGGCATGTACCTCAAACGGCTGCTTGGCCTCGGGCGTTTGCACCACGCGGCCGCGCACAGAAATAGCCGCGCCGACATTCAGCTTGCACGCTATTTCAAAGCCTTTCGTGTTTTCATCAAATACAATCTGTACCGTTTCAAAGCAGCTTCCGTCGTTAAGTGCGATAAAGCCGAAATTTTTGGATACACGAACGCTTCTTGCCCAACCGGCAATCACGACCTCCGTCAGCGTTTTGTTTTCCTTACAAAGTGTTTTAATCAGTGTCCGCTGCATGTAAATCCTTCCTTTCAAAATAAAGCTTAGTTTCTGCCACATCGTGGGCAATCTGCGCCATAAGCGCATCGGTATCGGGAAATTTTTTCTCCGGCCGCAGCATTTTCAGCAGCGTAATTTCCGCCGCGGTGCCGTACGCCTCCCCTGAAAATGCCAGAAGATGGCTTTCGGCACGAAGAGGTGCCTCCTCCACCGTCGGATTGTGGCCGATATTGGTCACGCTCTCATATACCTTGCCGCCTGCGCGCGTGCGGCTTACATACACGCCTCGCTTTGGCGGCAGAAGTTCCCCCGGTAGTTCTATATTCATCGTGGGGAACCCTAAAGTGTGCCCCAGCCGTTTTCCTTCCTGTACCACGCCTTCTATCGTATACGGTGCAAAGCTTAGGGCGTTCACCTTTTCCACCTCGCCCATGGCGAGCAGCGCGCGTATTTCTGTACTCGAAATCGTTTTGCCGTCCGCGCAAAGCGGCTCCATGATTTCGCACTGGATGCCTTCCCTTTGGCATAACGCCCGAAGGAGCGCCGCGTCGCCTGCGGCTGCCTTCCCAAAGCGGTAGTTAAAGCCGGCCGTGACATATTCGGCCTCCAGCTCCCCAAGAAGAATATCCTTTACAAACTGCTCGGGCGAAAGGGATAAAATTTCCATGCCGCGGTCTTCCTCTATCACCCGGTCCAGTCCGATTTCCAAAAGTTTTTTTGTCTTCCGGCTATCCGTCGTCAAAAGAAAGGAAGGCGAGGCGGGCGATAAAATCCGCCGCGGGTGCGGCGTAAATACATACGCCAGGGCAGAAAGGCCGTTTTCCCTTGCATATCCGATTGCCTTTCGCACCAGCTTTTCGTGCGCCTTATGTACCCCGTCAAAATTGCCGAGGGCGATTGCTGTGCCCATCCTTCGGTCTCCTTTAATAAAAACTCGTTATCATTTTTAAAAGATGTGCGTTTCCCTGCTGCGTACCGCGCGATAGGCAAAGCAGCTCTCCGCTTTCGGAAAAGACGGCAAATTCTCCTTCCTTTTTATAAGGATTGAGAATGACTGCGCCGTTTCGTATTCTCTTTTCCGCCTCACCGTCTGCCACTACGCGCTCGAGGTGGCCAAACACCGTTTCGGTCGGCAAAATATGGTCTGCCGGTGCCTCTTCAAAATCGGAAAGCGGCACCGCATTCCTTTCATTAAAAAAGCCTGTTTCCGTCCTTGTCAGCGCCGTCATGTGTGCGCCGCACAAAAGGCGCTCGCCTAAATCCTTGCAAAGGGTACGGATGTACGCGCCCTTGGAGCATTCCACCAAAAAGGTGACATACGGCAGGCTTATTTCGATTGGCTCTATACGGTAAAAGGTTACATGGCGCGGCGCGCGCTCTACCGTAATGCCCTGCCTTGCCAGCGTATACAGGCGCTGTCCCTTATGATGCACTGCCGAGTACATCGGCGGTATCTGGTCACATTCGCCCTCCAGCGCTTTCATCGCTTCCCGAATTTCTGTTTCGGTACATAAAACAGGCCGTTCCTCTTCTACCGTACCGGTGCTGTCCTCCGTATCGGTCGTCTGCCCAAGGCGCATGGTGCAGCGGTATGTTTTTTTCGCCGCCACCACATAGTCCACCGCGTGTGTGGCCTTGCCGATGCAGACCGGCAAAACGCCCTCAGCCATGGGGTCAAGTGTTCCTGTATGTCCTACGCGCCTTATTCCCGTAGCGCGCCGCACACGGGCCACTACATCATGACTCGTCAGCCCCGTCGGCTTCCATATATTAACTATGCCGTCCATAGGCCTCCCCTATAATCTCTGTTATTTTTTCCTTCCATTCGGCGAGCGTGCCGCAAAGGGTGGCACCCGCGGCTCTTATGTGTCCGCCGCCGCCAAGCGCCTTGCATAAGGCGGCCGCATCCAGAAACTGATTTGTCCGCATGGAAAGCTTGATTTGCCCTTCCTTTTCGCGAAGCAGCACCGCCGCCTCCACACCTTTTATCGTGCGAAGCAAGCCGGAAAGATGCGAGGTGTCGGCATCGGTCGCGCCCACGCTCTGAAGGAGCGCCTCCGAAACGAGCCCAATGGCTGTTTTCCCTTCATGTGCCATTGTCAGCTCTTGCATCACGGCCGCTTCCAGCCGCATTTTCGCGAGTGATTTCTGCTCCAAAACCTGATAACAAACGCCGGCCCCGTCCGCGCCGGCCTCCAAAAGCGCCGCCGCAATCGTATGGGTGCGGGGTGTGGTGTTGGAAAAGCGAAAGCCGCCCGTATCGGTCACAATTCCTGTATAAAGGAGCGTAGCCGCCTCCAAAAGAGGCACGCCGGCCTCCCTGAAAAGCTCTGCCACCATCTCGGCCGTAGCCGCGGCCTCCGGGTCCACCACGCAAACATCGCCAAAGCCTTCGTTCGTGCCGTGATGGTCTATCACCGCGCGCACCCCTGCGCTTTCAAAAATGGGGGCACGCGCGCCGAGGCGGTACACATCGCCACAGTCTACCGCCAGCGCCGTATGCACCGTGGGCATTTCCGCCGGGTTTACGACAAAGTGGCCGCCGAGAAACGAAAGCGTCTCCAAAACCGGCTCTTCTATATAAATGGTATACGGTACACCGCTTTTTTCGAGTAGCTTCCCGATTGCCAGCGAAGAGGCAATCGCATCGCCATCTGCGCTGACATGGGGCAATATTGCCACATTTTCTGCATGCCGCAGAGCCTGTAAAAGCGCCTTCATGCTTTTTCCCTTTCTGCCGGCCTATTCGCCCTTTTCCTTTTCCATAACATCCTTTAATACCTTGCTGATATGTGCGCCGTACGCAATCGAGCGGTCCGCCTTGAAAATGAATTCCGGCACCGCACGCAGGCTCAGCCTGTTTCCGATTTCGCGGCGGATAAAGCCCGCGCCGGATTTCAGCGCCAGGAGCGTATTGCGTTCCGCCTCCTCGCCGCCCATTACGCTGATATAGGCCGTGGCATACCGAAGGTCCTTCGTAACCTCCACCTGCACCACGCTGACCATATCGGCCATACGCGGGTCCTTTAAGGTCGGCAGTATCGCACCAAGCTCGCGCCGTACCTCTTCATCTATGCGATTTTGTCTGTATCCCGCCATAGATTCCTCCTATCGGGCAACTTCCTCCATAATGGAGCATTCCACAATATCGCCCTCTTTAATATCATTAAACTTCTCAAAGCTCATACCACACTCATAGCCGGAGGCCACTTCCTTCACATCGTCCTTAAAGCGGCGGAGAGTAGCCAAATCGCCTTCGTGGATAACAATACCGTCACGCACAATGCGGACCATGCAGCCGCGCTGGATTTTGCCGTCCTGTACATAGCAGCCGGCAATCGTACCAACGCCGCTTACCTTGAAGGTCTGGCGGATTTCGGCGTGACCGATGGTCACTTCCTTGAATTCCGGTGCCAGCATACCCTTCATAGCGGCCTCAATTTCCTCAATGGCCTGATAAATAACGCGGTACATACGCATATCTACCTTGTGCATAGCGGCCGCGCTTCTTGCGCCGGAATCGGGGCGTACATTAAAGCCGACGATGATGGCATTCGATGCCGTGGCCAGCATAACATCCGACTCCGTAATGGCACCTACTGCGCCATGGATAACGCGAACGCGTACCTCTTCGTTGGAAATCTTCTCAAGCGACTGCGTTACCGCTTCCACCGAACCGCGTACATCGGCCTTTACAATGATGTTGAGGTCCTGTACATTTCCTTCCTGAATCTGGCTGAACAAATCCTCCAGCGAAACAATGCTTGTGGACTTTCTGTGCTCGTCCTGCGCCTTCTGACGACGGGCCTCTACTACATTTTTGGCCATTTTTTCGTCCTTTACGGCGTAGAACATATCGCCGCCCTCGCAGACCTCGCTCATACCGGTAATTTCAACCGGTGTGGAGGGGCCGGCGGATTTTAAGCGGTTACCCTTATCGTCCAGCATGACGCGCACGCGCCCCATGGATGTACCGGATACAATCGTGTCGCCCGTGTGCAGCGTGCCGTTTTGTACCAAAACGGTGGCTACCGGACCGCGGCCCTTGTCAAGGCGCGCTTCAATAACGGTACCGCGGGCCAGACGGTCGGGATTTGCACGCAATTCCTTCATGTCGGCCACAAGTACAACCATCTCCAAAAGGGTGTCAATATTCTGATGCTGTTTGGCGGAAATCGGCACGCAAATCGTGTCGCCGCCCCACGCCTCGGGAATAAGACCGTATTCCGTCAGCTCCTGCATAACTCTGTCGGGGTTGGCGTTTTCTCTGTCAATTTTATTGATGGCGATAACGATGCTTACGCCGGCCGCCTTGGCATGGTCAAGTGCCTCAATGGTCTGCGGCATAATGCCGTCGTCCGCCGCTACCACGATAATCGCTACATCCGTAACCTGTGCGCCGCGGGCACGCATGGCGGTAAACGCTTCGTGTCCCGGTGTGTCGAGGAAGGTGATGCGGCGGTCGCCGATGTGTACGCTGTAGGCGCCGATATGCTGCGTGATGCCGCCTGCCTCCGTAGCGGTGACATTCGCCGAGCGAATGGCATCAAGAAGGGAGGTTTTACCATGGTCAACATGTCCCATAACCACAACAACCGGGTCACGCGGCACAAGGCTCTCTTCGTCATCTGCATCGTCCCCGAAAAGTCTGTCCTCATCGGTAATAATGATTTCTTTTTCCACGATGGCGTTCAAATCGTCACCAATCAGCGCCGCCGTGTCGAAATCTATCGTCTGGCTCACCGCGGCCATGATGCCAAGCTGCATCAGGCGCTTGATAACCTCGGTGGGAGAAACACCCAATCTTTCGGCAAATTCGCCGACGGAGATTTCATCCGGCACCTGTACCACTTTCGGTTCCGCCTTCTTTTCCTTCTTCTGCGGAGCCTCCTGCATCTGCGGTGCGGGCTGCCCGCCTTTCTGGCGTTTTTGTCCCTTCTTTATCTTCTGCTTGCCCGAAGATACCTTTTCCTGCATCTCCGGTGCTACCATTTCCTCAATCTTTTCGTTCTTTTCTATCTTTTCCAAATCCACCACGGAGCTTCTCGTGTCTACATAGCGGTTTTTCTTGCCTTCTTCAGCCTTCAGTGCGGGGGATTCCTCTTTTTCCTCTTCCGCCACCATCGGCTCTTCTTCCTTCACGGGCTCCGGTGTCGGTGTTTTCTTTGTTAAAAATTCTGTGATATCCGAACCATCATCAAAGCTCTGGGTGTAATAATCAAATATTATGTCCATATCTTCGGATGTTAATGTGCTCATATGGTTTTTTGTTCCCATATCATATTTTTCCAGCACCTCGATAACATCCTTATTGACAAGCTCCAAATCCTTTGCGATAGAATGAATTCTCGGTTTATTCTGCTTTGCTGTTTTAGCCACTAAAGCCACCCCCATAAATTTTCAATATTGCCGTCGCAAACCCTTTGTCACGAATGCCGATGACCGATACCTTGCCCTTCCCGGTGGCATGCGCCAGAGAAGAAACCGTACCAAATTCGAGTTTAGGCACGCCAAAACTCGTGCACTTATCCTGCATCCGTTTTTTTGTGTTTTCCGAAGCGTCCTCCGCCACAATTACCAGGTCCAGCTTCCGGCTACGCGCCAAAAGTATGCACTCATCGCTCCCGAAAGCCGCGCGACCGGCTCTGACGCACAAACCCAGCATACCCTCCAGTTTATGCATATCTTTCTCCTAATTGTTCATAAACCTCTGCCGGCACATGACAGGAAAGCGCCCTTTCGACTCTTCTTTGCTGCTGTGCCTTTTCTATACACGCCCGGCTCTTGCAAAGATACGCGCCCCTACCGCCAAGCTTGCCGCTTTCATCTATTGCCGCGGTTTTATCTGTCCGCCGCATGATGCGGTGCATTTCCTCCTGACGGCGTGCCGCCCGGCAGCTTATGCACATGCGCGTTTTCGCCGGTTTATTTGCCAATTTAGAACACCTCTCCTACTTCCTTGTCACTCTTTATATCAATCTTCCAGCCGGTAAGCTTTGCCGCCAGACGGACATTCTGTCCTTCCTTGCCAATGGCCAGCGAAAGCTGGAATTCCGGTACAACAACCTCGGCTGCGTTATTTTCCTTGTCCAGTGTAACGCGAAGTGCCTTCGCGGGGCTGATGCTCTCGGTGATAAACACCGTCGGGTCCTCGCTGTACTTGACGATGTCCACCTTTTCTTCGCCCAGACCTCTCAGTACCGCGGCCACGCGCGCACCCTTCTGCCCTACGCAAGCGCCCACAGCGTCTACATTGGGGTTATTCGAGCAAACGGCAATTTTGGAGCGGGAGCCTGCCTCTCTGGCAATGCTCTTAATCTCCACCGTGCCGTTTTCAATTTCCGGCACCTCGCGCTCAAACAGACGGCGAACAAGACCGGGATGCGTTCTGGATACCGTAATCTGCAAGCCCTTTGTGGTGTTTCGTACTTCCGTTACATATACGAGAAGCTTCTGCCCCGGGCGGTACACCTCACCCGGTGCCTGCTCGTGCATGGGCATAATCGTTTCGGTGGAACCAATTTCAATCAGAACGCCGCGCTTTTCAATTTTCTGCACCGTTCCGAGGATAACATCGTTTTCCTTGCTCTGGTACTCGGAGTACATTCTGCCTCTCTCCGCCTCGCGGATGTGCTGTACCAGCATCTGCTTTGCATTCTGCGCCGCAATACGACCGAAGTTTTTGGGCGTCGTTTCCATGTTGACCACATCGCCGACCTTATATTTGGGATTTATGCGCTGTGCCTCTTCCACCGTCAGCTCCATAGAGGAATCCTCCACCTCTTCCACCACCGTTTTCTGGGTGTGTACGCGGATGTTTCCCTCCTCGTCAATATCCACTTCTACATTTTCACCGGCATTGTAGTATTTTCTATAGGCGCTGGCCAGCGCTGTGCGCAGGGTTGCCAGAAGGTCATCCTTATTGATTTTCTTCTCCTTCTCCAAAAGCTCCAATGCCATCATCAGTTCATTTGCCATTTTGCTTCTCAATCCTTTCAAAATTTTCCGTCAAAAACGGTGCGTATTTTTGCAATTTGTCCTTTTTCCACGCGGCATTCCTCGCCGCCTTCTTTTTCAAGCTGTATGCTTTCGCTATCAAACGCGCGCAAAATACCGCTTATGCTTTTCTGGCCGTTTTGCGGCGCATAAAACCGGATTTCCACCATTTCTCCTATTGCCGTTTCAAAATGCCAGTCGCGGGAAAGTGTCCGTTCCAGCCCCGGCGAGGAAACCTCCAGACAATAGGCGTCCCCAATCGGGTCCTCCGCGTCCAGCACATCGCTGAGCTTTCGGCTCACGGCCTCGCAATCCGCAAGCCCCACGCCGTTTTCCCCATACAGGTACACGCGCAAAAACCAATCCGGTCCTTCCTTTTTATACTCCACCTCGTACACCCGAAGGCCTCTTTCCTCCGCAATCGGTGCCGCCAGCGTTTCTACTGTTTTTTCAATTTTAGCCATGCTTCGCTCCTATAAAATATAGTAAACTGCGAGGGCGGCAAAATCTGCCGCCCTCATACACTATCCGCATTATATCATATTCTTTTGGCCTTTGCAAGCCTTTTTCTAATTTTTTTCAATTTTTTCGGGCCTTTTCGTTTATTTTATGTAAACGCGCCGCTTTTCCTTGCCGGAGGTGTACATCGCGCCAATCATCTCTTGCGTCTTCATCGCTTCTCTGCCCGAAATTTTCGGCTCCTCGCCCTTTTCAAGGCTTTCATAAAAATCAGCAATCTGCTTGTAATGGCCGACGCCCCAGTAGCTCTTCTCCGGCGCAAAGGGAATATACTCGTCCTTGTTCTGCGTTCTTTCTTCCACACGCCCGTCCGCGAAAGTGACAACTGCCCTCGCGCCTTCCATGTGTACATTTCCCTTTTCGCACACCAGCTCCACCGTCACCGGTTCGTTGATGCTGTAATAATTGACAAGATGGAAGCTCATCAAAACGCCGTTTTTATAGGCAATAATGCCCTCGGCCATATCCTCTACCTCGATGCCCGGGTGCATGCGGTTTTCGATGTTTGCCTCCACGAAATCTATCTCGCTGTCCATAAACCAACGCAGCATATCCAAAGTGTGAATGGCCTGATTGATAATTACGCCGCCGCCTTCGCCTTCCCAGGTGCCGCGCCACGCGTCCTTGGCATAGTAGGCCTCGGGCCTGTTCCAGTACAGCGCGCATCGGGCGCTTTGCACTTTGCCAAGCTCGCCGCTTTCGAGAAGTTCTTTTACATACACACTTCCGGGATTGTAGCGGTTTTGGAAAATGACGCCGAGCGTCCTCCCCGACTTCTCCGCCGCCTCGTTCATGCGCGCGGCATCTTCTGTGGAGATGGCCATGGGTTTTTCCGTCAGCACATCTTTGCCGGCCTCAAGGGCATAAATGGCCATGGGGGCGTGCAGATGATGGGGCGTACAAAGATGCACGACATCAATATCCCCTTTATCTATCATCTCTTTCCAGTCTGTATACACACGGCAGGAAAAAATTTCCGCCGTTTTTTCCGCTCTTTCTATCTTTTCATCACAAACTGCCACCAGCTCTGCCATCTCCAGCGCCTGTATGGAATACGCGTGCAGCAGATGAATGTTTCCACAGCCGATAAGGCCCACTCTACGCTTGTTCATCTTTATCCCTTTCCGTATACTGAATTTACAAAACATAGTATATCACAAACCGCTCTCCCTTGCAACAGGCTTTTGTAATTTTTTCCGTTTTCCGCGCGGCGTTTTTCACCCGGCTTCGTTCATTGGCACGGCGTAGGTAGAAAATTTAACGCCATGTCCCGTATCAAAATTGTCAATCGCCTTCATAAGACCGATGCAGCCGACCTGAAAAAGGTCGTCCACATGCTCGCCGCGATTCTGAAATCGCTGAATAACGCTGAGCACAAGCCGCAAATTCCCCTCCACAAAGCTTTCGCGTGCCGCCATATCGCCCTTTTTGATGGCCGCCAATAGCCTTTCCTTTTCCGCCTCGCTTAAAACCGGTAATTTTGCCGTGTTGACGCCGCTGATGTCCACTTTGTGCATCGCCATTTTTCCCTTCCCCCTCTTCCTTTTTCGGCGGTTTTCCTTTCTCTGAAAAGGAAAACCCCCTTCAGGTTTAGTATCCGCCTGAAGGGGGGCTTTTATACGATAAATTGTGGGAAATTAGTTACATTCTGCCATGAGCGGACCGGCCAGTTCTTTCAGGAAGAACAGCTTGCCGGGCATGGTGGGAATGAACGAAGAGGTAATCCATTTGGTCGGCCCGTAGCGGAGCGTCATCCAAAGGCTCATGCCCTGCCACTGCATGCCGCGGGAGAGATATCCGTCGGCACCGCCGATGCAGTAATCTGCCTGCAGAATGAGGCCGGGGCCAATCGTGTTGGCGCGGCAGGGAACGAGAGTCGTTCTCGATTTAAAGCTTGTGATGGCGTTCTGCTCAATGGTGAGGGGGTGGAGCTTGGCACCGATGCGATGCGTCTGTGCCTTCCATTCTTCCTCGGTTTCAAATTCTGCCGCAAACTGCGGTTCCCAGAAAGCGATGTGGCACATTCTGCCAATGCCGTACACGAGTACGAGCTTTGCGCCTTCTGCTTTAAGCTTTGCAATCTTCTCGGCGTAAAGGGGCAAGTTTTCCTTTGTGGCGAAGTTGCGCTGTGCTTCCGGCACCGTCAGCTCGCCCAAGGGGTTATAGAAGGCTTCCTTCATTGCGTTTGTGAAGGCAGCCGGGTCGTCCGCCGCCAGCGTGTTGCCGTCTGCATCCGACCATTCGTCCATGTTAAAGCAATGGATATGGTCACACTTTACATTCCATGCACGGAGGAAATATACGGCCCACTTGTACATACCCATCGGACCTACGGGCAGAATGAAGATGAGCTTTTCGCCCTTATCGCGTGCTTCCTTGATTTTCAGCGCGATTTCATGTCCCATGTATGTATCGAATTCCCCGAGGGTTTCGCACTGGATGGGTGTGAAATCCTTGTGCCAGAACGACTGCTTTTCAAAAATTTCTTCCGGCTTGTGCTGGCAGCAGGCGTCAATCTTTTCCATATCCCAACCGGCGGGATAAAAGCCCTCCAGCAAAGAGCCTTTTACGGTATCTGCAAAATTCATGTTTTGTTCCTCTCTTCCTTTTATTTTTACGGCAGGAGCCGTTTGGGTACAAGCTTAGGCCATGCGTAGCACTTCGTAAATGCCTCGGCATACGGTACGCCGCATTGCAGGCCGCGGAATTTGGCACAGGTGCGCACAAAATCCGCAAAGTCAATATTATCATGGTCACGCATCCACTTCATCTGGCTTTCGTGACATTCCAGCATTTCCATCTTAAGCTCCACCGTATCGGTAATATCTACATATTCCGTGGGCATAAAATTGATGCCGGCGAGGGTATCCATATAATAAATCGGAGTGAGCGCCGCCACACCCGGCACACTCGTTTCATAATGCCCTACGCTGGCGGCAAACGATGCGTCAAACACCAGCTTGCTCACCGCCGTATGGTCCGGCATATAGTCCTGCGGCGAATGGGTGATAATGACATCCGGCTGCTCGGCGCGGATAACATCCACCACCTTGTCGCGCTGTGCCTTATCCTCGGCATACAAGGTAACATCGCCGATATCACAGGTGATAACCTTAATGCCTGCGAGACGCCCCGCCTTCCTTGCCTCCTCGGCACGAATGTCGCGAAGCTCATCGGGCTGTATAATCGCGTGCCCGAGGTTGCCGTTTGCTACATGGCATACTGTAACCTCGTGTCCCTCTTTTACATATTTGGCCATTGTACCGGCACATGCCACCTCAATATCGTCGGGATGACAGCCGATTGCAAGCACCTTCATACTCTCTCTTCCTTTCTGACAGCACCATGCTGAAATTTGGATTATTTTCAGTATATCATAAAAAGGCGAAAAATGGAATACTTTTTATAATTATTTTTATAAACGGACTGCCTCAATGGCGTGCTTTTCCAAAAGGCGCGGCACGAGTAGCTCCATCGGTACGCCCTCACGCACCGGCACGCCCCTATCCTGCGCCGTCCGGATGGCGGTAAAAACAAAGTCCGCCGCACGCCCTGCCGCATAAACGAGGCTGTCGCCGCCAAGAAGTGCCCCCGTCAAAACCGAGGTGAAAAGGTCGCCCGTTCCGGGATAGTGCGTATGTATGTACGGATTTTCTATTTTATACATCGCGTCCGCCTGCCTATCGTAAAGAAGAACAGCCACCGCCCCGCCTACCGGCACGCCCGTAATCGCAATCGAGCCTTCTGTCTTTCGGGCAAGCTTTTTGGCGCAACGCAGCGCCGTCGCCATATCGCCGCCCATCGGCTCCCCTGTCAGAAAACAAGCCTCCGTAAGGTTTGGCGTCAGCACATCCGCCTTTTCGCCGAGCGCCATCATCGCCTCGGCCATGGCGGCATCAAAGCAATCGTAGCACTTGCCGTCATCGGCAAACACCGGGTCCACCACCACAAGCGGAGCCGCCGCCTCGTCCACAAACGCCTTCGCCACGCGAACGCCCTCGGCCGAACCGATAAACCCTGTATAAATACAGTCAAACCGGCAATTTTCCTTTTTCCAATGGGCAAAGCAGCGCGAAAGAAAGGCCGTCATATCCACCATCTCATACCCGCTGTAAAAGCCGGTAATCGAGGAGAGTACCGCCGTCGGTGCCGGGCAGGCCTGATGCCCCATTACGCTGAGTGTGGGCAGTACCACCGTAAGCGAGCTTCGCCCAAAGCCAGCAATATCGTGAATAGCGGCCACCTTTTTCGGGGCCGTAGTGTTAGCGCTGTCCATTGAGTGCCTCCATAAGCTCTTTGTTTTCGCCGCGCAAAAAAGCATCCACATCGCCCGGCTTTATCGTTATCCCTTCCGGCGTAGGGGTGGCGGCAGGCGGCACCTCTACTTCCTCTTTGGTACAGCCCGCGCACACAAAAATTAGCGCCAGCAGAAAACAAATCCCTGTTCTTTTCCGCATATCCATTCTCCTTTACGCGTTTTGTAAAATGCGCCCTTTCTATAAGGGCGCATTCTCGCTCCGACAATACTATTTATCCAGTGTTTTCATCGTGGGGATTTGAGTCTTAATAATTACATAACTCACCATAACTCTACATAAGTCTTTATTTCAAGGGTTATGCAAATTTTGATTTTTACATAACCCTACATAACTCTACATACACCATAGGAGAAATGGTGTCAAAATTGGTGTCAGTGGTGTCGTAACTGATTAAATGAGCCAATTGAATTCCGAATGCGTCAACAAACATTATCTTATGTTATATTTTTGTTTTAATTTCGCAATTTCATCTTGTAAAAATGCAGCAAGTCTTTCTAACTGTTCTGCTTCATATGCTTTACTTGCTAATTCTGCTGATTGCTTAATCGTCGGCATTAATGCTTGGAGTTGACGTTGCATATTTGCTAAAGCATAACTATCTAGATTACTATTATCGTAGTTGGGGAGATATCTTCTCTTCTCATTTTCTATTGTTTGATTATAAATTTCTTGAGCTTCTGCAGTTATTTCTTGAACTTTCTGGTTTCCCCATTCTATTAATTCATTATATTCTTTTTCATATGAAGAAGTATTGTTATTCTTATTGGTAGTAGTATTTGTACTTACTGAAACATTATATTCATCGCCAGACTTCTTAACATCAGATCTATACAATGATTTAAAATTAAACCAAGCAGGATACAAATTAAAGTTATCTTCAGCCGATACGATAGAAAGTACAAAATTTTCTGTGACTAATGTTTTTATTAATTCTTTAGCTTCTTCATCATTTTGTGGTTTTCTTCCCGTCTCGTCTACACCGTCAAATTCGACAGAGAACCCAGATATCCCTGGTGTATAGTATTGATTGATATCCATTGCTTTATAATTGCCGTCAAATGTATACTTTAATGTTTGGTTATTTTGTGTTATAGCTAATGTTCCACTGTAAGAGGATATTGTATCATCTTCTTTCAAAACATAAATTAAATCTAAAACACCCGTGCCATATACTGCATTATAACCAACTAAAATAGAATCACCATCTTCTGGCATATAATACAAGAATACTTTGTTTTTGTTGGAGTCAACCGCACTAACATAATAGAAGCCATTTTGCTTTGTGCCATACTCTTTTACATATTTTATAAAATCCCTTTTTGTTCTGATAGCAGTTCTGTATGAAGTATCGTTCTTATCGTTTGTTGTAATTGTAACTGTACTTGTTGCTCCGTCCCAATTTACTGTTGCACCAAAAGCTTCCGAAATAGCTCTAACTGGAACCAAAGTCCTTCCGTTAACCAAACAAGCAGGTGTATCAAGTATTATTGTATCTGAGTTTACTTCCATTTTAGTATCATTTATCTTTAGACTAATTACTGTATCTCCTTTTACTGATGATATGAGCTGTAAATCTTGATACCATTGAACATTTGCTCCCAACGCTTCAAATATTGCTCTCAACGGAACCATTGTTCTACCATTTATTAATTGCGGTTGAACATCAAATGCGATTTGTTTGCCGTCAATCTTTACTGTTATGTTACTGTTTGCCATAACGGGAGTTAATGAGGTGATTAATAATAACATTGCTAATAATATAGATGCGATTTTTTTCATAAGAAAACCTCCTAAAAATATAATTAAATAAAAAAAACGCACCAACCGAAGTTGATGCGTAAAAAACACAAACTCCGATTGCTACGAAACAATTTTAATAGAATGGCACTATGCACAACCTACCAAATGGAATTTGTGTTTTTAACAAATTCTAAAGGTATGTTATGCAAAAAAGGGTATAAAATACCCGTAAAAATAAAAAAGCAGTACCTTTCTATATCATATTAAAATTGTTTCGTAATATTTATTATATCACAAAAATCAAAATTTACAAGGGTTTTATCACAATTTCTACACACAAAAAAGGACTACGAAAATCCGTAGTCCTTTGCAAATGTAAGGTGCCTTTTTCAATTTTTGCACAAATTGGTGTAGGATTTGGTGTCACAAAACACCCAAAACCTTGATTTTACGCCATTTATTTGTCAAGCGGCTTCATTGTGGGGATGTGACTTGTGAAATCTTATAAAGTGTCACAACCTCTTAAAAGTCCGTCAAATAATAACCTTTCTCAAGAGCTTATCTTAAATATTCTTAAATCCTTTTATGTTTTACCCACCAAAATGGGTAAAATAATGGGTAAATTCTGAAGGCTTTAACTAATTTTGATTTTGCCCTCAAGATTTGCAAAGCTCTCAATTTTCTTTTCCTTTGTTGCTTCGTTGTAGATATTCATTGTCGTGGATATATCAGCGTGTCCCATAATCTCCTGAATAATTTTTAAGTTAGTTTCATTTTCACAAAAACGGGTACAAAATGTATGCCTTAAATTATGTACGGAGAAGTGGGGTATCAGTTCCGGTTCTCGTTGCTCTTTCGCTGCTATATCGGTTTCTTCATTGTTATAATCTCTGCGTATTCTTTCAATGGCTCTGTTTATGCAATGAGCATTTAAGCAATCGCCAAACCTATTTTGAAAAACAAACCCACTATAACTATCAATAATAGTTTTATTAAATCCCGTTTCAAGCTGATTTTCTCTTTCTTGCAAAAATGCTTGTTTGACTTCTGATAGCATAGGGATTATTCTGATGCCCGACTTTGATTTTGGTGTGGTAATGTGATATTCACATTTACCGCTATCTTGTTGACGGTATATGAGATTATGGTTAATTGAAATAATACCATTTTCAAAATCGCAATCTTCCCACCGCAAACCGACAATTTCACCAACTCTGCATCCCGTTCCCAAAAGAACAGTAAATACAGGCAACCAATGTCTATATTTTTTACTATTTGCAATATAACTTACAAATGCAGATTGCTGACTTTCGGTTAATGCATGTCGTTTTGGCTTTTCCCAATCGTGGCTCTTTTTGATTTCTGCCATCACTCCGTCTGTAGGATTCATACGGATTAAACCATCACGAACTGCCGTTGTAAAAATCGGGTGGAGTATAGTATGTATTATTTCCATACTGTTTGGCTTAAAACCGATATCCTTAATAAGATGGATATAAAACTTTTTAATGTCGCTATATCTTATAGATGCTATATCTTTTAAACCAAGATCATCACGAACATACTTTTTATACATGTATTTATAATTAGTTCGGGTTGATTGCTTTAATTCGTATTTTGTTTCAATATAGCTATCAAAGAAAGCATTAAGCGTTGTTTTATATGCTGAAAAACTGTTTAATCCATCTTCAACATCCCGTCTTACTTGCTTTTCAAGTTCTCGCAAGGATTGACCTGATTTCTTTCCACTTGGCACTTTGTCTGTTTCTACTAACTTCCAACTGTAAATACTTCGGGTATTGCCTTTTATATCCTTATAACGATATTCGTATCTACCATCCTCTCGTTGGCGTTCTCCCTGACGAAGAATTCTGCCTTTATTATCTCTTTTCTTATCTGACATAACGGCTCCTTTCTAAAAGAAAGAACCCACTATATGACATTCATATTATATCATAAGCAGGTTCTGATTTCAATAAAATTATTAAATTACATTGAGCTTGTCGATATACCCCTCAAAAATTCTGCGTTTTATCTGTGGTCTGTTGCCATTCCACAATATGAAATCAGCATCCTGATTATCATTTATAATCTTTCTTAATTTGTTTTCACCAATTCTGAAATACTCCGCAGCTTCTTCAACAGACAGGGTATATCTTTCCCAGGTGGGTACAGCTCTTTCTTTTCTGTCTGCCATATTTGCCACATCCTTTATTCCACGAAAACTGCCTTTTCATCAAACAAATAGCCTTGAAATACAACTCCGTCATGCGTTATAAACAAGCCTTGTGATTCCTTTGGAATTTGGTCTGCTGCTTCTGTATTATCAAGTATAATTTGAGATAATACATTGTCGGCTCTTCCGCACACTCTGAAATCAATGTTGTTTCGTATTTGCCCTGTCAAGATGTTTGCATCCGGTCTTTGTGTTGCTAAAATCAGATGTATTCCAAAGGCTCTGCCTTGTCTTGCAATTATAGAGAGTTTACCCTCAATTTGTGTTACAAGCTCTTTTGCATCCTTTGAAAGACCTGTTTTATCCAAAACCTCTGCAACCTCATCACAGGCAAAAATGACTCTTTTCATTTTGTTTGCATATATATTGTTGTATTCGCCAATGTTTGCACAACCGTATTTTCTGAGTACCTGTTTTCTATTCTCTAATTCATTTACAAGCTCTGTTAAAACTTCAAGCAGGGTGTTTTCTTCTGTTATGATATATGACATTTCGTGCCATTCGGGAAGAAAATCAACACCGCCTTTGAAGTCTGCAATAAATACATCTGCATCTTTTTTTATACATTGCATAATGAGTAATTTAAGCAGTACACTTTTACCCGAACCTGTCGAACCGCCAAGCAATATATGGGGAATTTTTGCAAGGTTGATTTTAACCTGTCCTGTCATACTGTAACCGAAAATAAGTGTAAAATCTTCATCACTTAAATATTTTTCTTTCCAGTAAACAGTTTTAGGTAACCCCTCATTACCTGATACTGTGTATAGTAAAATCCGTCTCTTGCTTGTGCCTTGCTCAAACTTTATGATATGCACATTTAATGCGGTTTCAATCCGTTCCTGTTTGTCTTGCCATTCTGAAAGTGATATGCCGTTAGGCTCAAATTC
>JAZSLT010000016.1:0-154250 GCA_045535515.1 Clostridia bacterium
TAAATGGAGGTATGGCAAAATGGCAGTAAAAGTAGGTATTAACGGATTCGGCAGAATCGGCCGTCTGGTTTTCAGAGCGGCAATGGAAACGGGCAAGGTGGATGTTGTTGGTATCAACGACCCGTTCATCGATTTAGACTACATGGTCTATATGCTTCGTTATGACACAGTGCATGGTCAGTTCCAGGGCGATATCGCTGTAAAGGGTGACAAGCTGGTTGTAAACGGCAAGGAAATCGCTGTTTATGCGGCCATGAACCCGGCAGAAATCGGCTGGAAAGAATGTGGCGCAGAATATGTTGTAGAATCTACAGGCGTATTCACCACCACAGAAAAGGCGTCTGCTCACCTCGAAGCCGGCGCAAAGAAGGTTGTTATCTCCGCTCCCAGCGCAGATGCACCGATGTTTGTAATGGGTGTTAACAATGACAAGTACACCAAGGATATGAAGGTTATTTCCAACGCATCCTGCACAACAAACTGCTTAGCTCCTTTAGCTAAGGTTATTAATGACAACTTCGGTATCATTGAAGGTCTTATGACCACCGTACATGCTACCACCGCAACACAGAAGACGGTTGACGGTCCTTCCAAGAAGGACTGGAGAGGCGGCCGTGGCGCAGCCTTCAACATCATTCCTTCTTCTACCGGTGCTGCAAAAGCTGTAGGCAAGGTTATTCCGGAGCTCAACGGGAAGCTTACAGGTATGGCATTCCGCGTACCGACGGCTGATGTTTCTGTTGTAGACCTGACCTGCCGTCTCGAGAAGGCTGCCAGCTATGATGAAATCAAGGCTGCTGTAAAGAAGGCTGCTGACGGCGAGCTGAAGGGTATCCTCGGCTACACCGAAGATAAGGTAGTATCTTCTGACTTTATCCATGATGCACGCACCTCCATCTTTGATGCAGATGCAGGTATCAGCCTCAACGATAACTTTGTAAAGCTCGTTTCCTGGTACGATAACGAGTGGGGTTATTCCAACAAGGTTGTTGACCTTATTGCTTACGCCGCTGGCGTAGACGCAAAATAATTTTGCCGGCAGATATCCGCCCCGTGGCAGATGGATGACTTGCAAAATTATCCTACACGATACAAAAAGAGAGAGGGTGCACCGTTGCACCCTCTTACTTTTTGTCCGCGGGAATAATCTCTTGTTTGCCGGCAAAGCCTTTATCCCACATCCAGGTCCAGCCGCAGCTTGTCGGCAATCAGCGCGATGAATTCAGAGTTGGTTGGTTTTCCCTTGTTTGTATTCACCGTATATCCGAAAAGACGATAGAGGACCTCATCGTTTCCGCGCATGCAGGCCACCTCAATAGCATGCCGGATGGCGCGCTCCACGCGGGAGGGGGATGTATTGTGGCGACCGGCGACCTTGGGATAGAGCTGCTTGGTAATGGCGCCGATAAGCTCCGCATCGGAAATCGACATAATAATCGCATCGCGCAAATACTGGTATCCCTTAATGTTTGCGGGGATACCGACAGAATGAATGGTATCCGTTACCGTGCGCTCAATGGCACGGTTTCGCGCCTGCACATCCAAACTCTCAGGAGAGAGGGGCTGTGGTGTGGAAAGCGGGTGGCATAGGGCGCGAAGGCGCGTGGGCAGACTGCCGGTATCCACCGGCTTCATCATACAATACTCAGCGCCCGCCTCCATGCACATCCGCATGGTGGTATCCTGCATGGCGGCTGACAGCATCACAACACGCGGCCGCATAGGCAGGGGCAAACGGCGGATTTCGCAAAGCGCGCTGATGCCGTCCATTTTCGGCATTACGATATCCATCAGCACCAAATCCGGATGCAGTTTTTCGGTAAGGCGCACGGCCTCGGCGCCATCATGCGCTACCCCTACAACGGAAAATCCGGAAGCTTTTTCGAGTGTATCTTGCAGCAAATCGGTAAAATTTGCGTCATCATCTGTGAGTAAGACCTTAATCATATCGTCCAAGAGCACTTCCTCCTTCTGGAAATTTTTTCCATTTTTATTTTACAATATTTTCCAATTAATTGCAAGCTTTTTTTTATTTTTTTTCAAAAAAACCTCGTAACACCCTATTTTTCGGGCTTTACGAGGTTTTTATCTACAAAAACTGTCTTTTAATTTTTGAGGCTGTGCATCGGGGCGGGAATACGGCCACCGCGGGCAATCAAACGCTCACATCCAAAGCGGTTGACGGGCATAATGGGTGCTGTACCTAAAAGACCGCCAAAATCCACGCTGTCGCCCACGGTTTTTCCGGGAACGGGAATGATGCGAAGGGCTGTTGTCTTTGTGTTTACAACGCCGAGCGCCACTTCATCCGCCAAAATGCCGGAAATCGTTTCGGCTGAAACATCGCCCGGGACAGCCACCATATCGATACCTACGGAGCATACACAGGTCATGGCCTCTAATTTTTCCAGAGAGAGCGCACCACACTTTACGGCGTCAATCATACCGGCATCTTCGCTGACGGGGATAAATGCACCGCTAAGCCCCCCTACATACGACGACGCCATAACGCCACCTTTTTTCACGGCATCGTTTAAAAGCGCCAGCGCGGCGGTTGTTCCCGGTGCGCCGCATTTTTCTAGACCAATCTCCTCTAAAATGTGTGCCACACTATCGCCGACGGCAGGCGTGGGTGCCAGAGAAAGGTCCACAATACCGAAAGGCACCTGCAGACGGCGGGAAGCCTCTGTCGCCACAAGCTGTCCCATACGCGTAATCTTAAAAGCCGTTTTCTTGATGGTTTCGGCCACCGTACCAAGGTCGGCCGCTTTTACCTTTTCCAGCGCGCATTTCACAACGCCGGGGCCACTTACGCCCACATTGATAACACATTCCGGCTCTCCGGCCCCGTGAAAGGCACCGGCCATAAAGGGATTATCCTCCACGGCATTGGCAAAGACCACGAGCTTTGCACAGCCCATGGCACCTTCGTCCGCCGTACGGGCGGCTGTTTCTTTAATGATGCGGCCCATGCGCGCTACGGCATCCCTGTTGTTACCGGCCTTTGTGGAAGCCACATTGACGCTGGAGCAAACGCGCTTCGTTTCTGCCAGAGCCTGGGGAATTGTTTCCAGAAAATCCTCGTCGCCGCCGGTAAAGCCTTTTTGCACGAGCGCCGTATAGCCGCCGATAAAGTTTATACCTGTCCCTTCCGCGGCGCGGTCAAGCGCGTGCGCTAAGGGAAGATAGGCCTTGCAGGATTGTCCCACCATAGAGATTGGCGTGACAGAAACGCGCTTATTGATAATCGGAATACCATATTCCTTTTCAATGTCCTCTCCGGTTTTCACAAGAAGACCGGCACGGCGCATAATTTTATCATAAACGGCATCTGCAGTACGGCGTGCATCCGTATGAATACAATCCAGAAGAGAAATCCCCATCGTGATAGTCCGTATGTCCAGATGCTCCTGCCGAATCATCGCAATAGTTTCTAAAATTTCAGCTGTGTTAATCAAGATGAGCCTCCTTATATTCTGTGCATGGACTGGAAGAGGTCGGCGTGCTGCACAGAAATAGAAACGCCGATTTTTTCGGAAAGTACCTCCATTTCACCCTCTATCTCTGTGAGGGTTTTCCGGCTCCCCGAAATATCCGTAAGCATAATCATGGTAAAGATATCCTGCATAATCGTCTGGCTGATATCCAGAATATTGATGTTGTTTTTGGCAAGACAAGCCGTAACCTCTGCGATAATACCGACCTTGTCGCACCCCAGTACCGTGATGATGGCCTTCATAAAAAAATGCCCCTTTCTGGTGTAATGTCTATGAAAACATTATACCAGAAAGGAACAAAAGAGTCAAGCCTTTATTGATATGCCAGACGAAGGATGGGGGTGGCGCAATCTTCCCGCATCGTCTGCATTTTCCATTCCTTCTCCGCGAGAAGGTCAGAAAGTGTGGTTTCACCCTTGGCAATTCGTGCCGAAAGCAGTGTGGCATCATTTGCAAGCGCATTATAGGAAGAGGCATACTCCTCCACCACACTCTCGCGCGTGGTGAAATGGAAGCCGGCACGAGATAAGGCATTGCGGACAGCCTGCTCGCCCTTTTGCTGGTTCTTTTGGAAAACAGCGGCGGCCTCCGTATCATCTACCACAAAAGTTATACTACGCTTCACAAGAGAGGAAACAGTCGGATAGGTTTTAGCAGGCGTCTGGGTTTTGTCTTCTTTTTTCTCCCCGGTAGGCGTGGTCGCCTCCGCGTTCGGCTTCTCTGTAGCAGAAGCCTGCGGTCGCCGGCCGCTTGCAATAGAAAATGACGGGGCTGGCGTGACCGATGTCGGTTTTGTCGGTGCCGGCGTGACCGATGCCGGTTTTGTGGATGTCGATGCAGAAGACGCGGCGGCCTCGGGAGAAGGGGTTGCCTCCTGAGAAGGTAATATCTTCGGAGAAGAGGCCACTATCGGCATATCGTACGAGTCTATGTTCGAAACCGCATTTTCCTGCGGGAGCTGCGCGGAGAAAAAACGGCCGGTCTTGGGAGATGTAACAGGCTCCGTGGCCGGCTTCGCGCTTTCCTGCGGCGAAAGCGGCCATTCGTCCGGAAGAACAGGTAGGGAGGCGTAAATTTTTTCTCGAGGTCTTACCGTGTAGACCAGCGTTTCATCGGCTGCCGGAAGATTTGCGCCGGATAAGCCATACAAAACTGTATATATCAGTATGCAGGCCGCCGGGACGGAATAAAACTGCCACGCCCGAAGAAATCGCGGAATATGAAAGCCCTGTTTCTCCCTTTTCGGGCCTTTTTTGACGGCCTTTAAAACTTCCATCTCCAGACCTTGCGGAATCTCAATATCATCTATCTGCGGAAGTACAGAAAAAAGCTTTTGTGCTTCTTCGTGCAAACGGCGGCAGGACGGACACTTTTTTAGATGCGCACGGATTTCTTCCATCGTCGCGGCGTCTAAATCGCCATCTAAATATTGGGTTTGCAGAAAAGCATATTCTTTACAATTCATTAGCCTCGGTCCTCCTTGCTAAAGGTTTGACGCTTTCCGTCAGCAAAAAGTTCCCGATTTTGCAGAAATTTTTTCAAAAGGCAGGCCCGTGCACGGTAAAGGCGGGATTTTAGTGTCCCCAAAGGACAATCCAGTATCTGCGCGGCTTCCATATAGGAAAAGCCTTGCAGGTCACAAAGCGTGATGACCAGCTTATGCTCTGTGGGCAGGGAATTTACGGCAAGGCGCACCATTTCCTTCTGCTCCTTCGTAATGGCAGCTTCCTCCGGCGAGGGCGTACCGTCCGGTATCTCAAAAAACAGCTCCTCATCGTCAGCACTTACAAGCTGATAACGGCCCTGCGCGCGGAGCATATCCTTGCAGGTGTTGGCGGCAATACGCGTCACCCATGTCGCGACCGCAGACTCTCCGCGAAAATGCGGCAATGCCTGAAAAACCTTGATAAAGGTTTCCTGCACCGCATCTTTGGCATCGTGCTCATTACCCATCATGGAAAAGGCCAGCCTGTATATTGCCGGCGAGAGGCGGCGCACCAGCTCCTCAAATGCCGCCGGGTCGCCGTCTTGTAAATCTAAAATCCAATCCTCGGCCATCATCACACCCGTCCTTTTATCTGTTTACCATTTTACCTACATTATCAGGGGGTTATGTTCTTTGTTTTTTGCAGGAAGGCCGTCATCAGCCGCCCTGCGTTTTGCGCCGCCTGGGTCGCAAAAGCTTCGTAGGACATCTGCGCTTCGCCGTCTGCACTATCAGAGATAGCGCGGAACAGGCAACAGGGGACACCGTTTGCGGCACAAACCTGTGCCACGGCACCACCCTCCATTTCGCACGCAATAGCGGGGAACTTATGCAAAATAGCGTCTTTATCGGCTTTGGAGCCGCAAAAACGGTCAGCCGTTGCTAAAAGCCCTGTCCGCGCCCTAAGCCCAAGCTCCCCGGCAGCTTCGGAGAGTGCCGCCGAGAGGGCGGGCGCGCAAGGAAGCTCCACAATGTTAAGGCCCGATATAAGACCGGGCGGGTCGCCGATAGCGGTCGTATCCATATCATATTGTACCGCGCCTTTTCCAATCGCGATATCCAAAACGCCAAGCTCTTCGGAAAGGGAGCCGGCCACACCGCAATTCACAAGGAAACGCGGCGCGTACCGCAGTATCATCGTTTGCGCGCACATGGCGGCAAAAACCTTACCTATACCGCATACGGCGGCTACGACCTCCTGACCGCCCATAGTGCCGCGGACAAACGAGATGCTGCCAACAGACTCGCCAGTGGCGTTTTCAATGGAAAGCGCCTGCATCTCCTTTTCCATGGCAACGATAATTCCAATCATCGAATGCTCCTCTCCTTATACGAGAACAACCTTAATAATGGCTTTTTTGCCGCGCTTTACAATCATGCCGTCCCCGCCAAAGGCATCGGCCGCAGGCACAAAGTCAGCCGTGACCTTTTCGCCGTTTACCGTAAGGCCGCCTTGCTGCAGAAGGCGTCTGCCCTCCGATTTGGAAGGAATAAAGCCGATTTTTACAAGCAGTGCCAAAAGACCTTCCGAAAGGTCAGCCTCATTTGCCTCTGCCGTAGGCATATTGGCAGAAACGCCGCCGCCGGCAAAGACGGCTGTTGCCGCCTCGCGGGATTTTTCGGCCTCCGTCTCGCCGTGTACAAGCTTTGTGACTTCATAGGCAAGGCGCGTTTTCGCCTCGTTAATAGCCTGTCCCTCCAGTTTTTCATACTCCGCAATTTCCTCCAGCGGCAAGAAGGTGAGAAGCTTTAAGAAGCGGCAGGCATCGGCATCGTCCACATTTCTCCAGTACTGATAAAAATCGTAGGGAGAAACCTTTTCGGGGTCAAGCCAAAGGGCACCGCTTGCCGTTTTGCCCATTTTCTTGACTTCGCTGTTTGTCAGAAGGGTGAAGGTCATGCCGTAAACCTGTGCGTTTTCCTTGCGGCGTACCAAATCAATACCGCCTAAGATGTTGCTCCACTGGTCGTCACCGCCCAGCTCCAGCTTACAGCCGTATTTTTTGTAAAGCTGCAGAAAATCGTAGCTCTGCATCAGCATATAATTAAATTCGATAAAGGAAAGTCCTTTTTCGAGGCGCGTCTTAAAGCATTCGGCCGTCAGCATCTTGTTAACGGAGAAGCAGCTGCCGATTTCGCGCAGAAATTCAATGTAATTTAAATCCAGTAGCCAATCGCCGTTGTCTACCATGATAGCCTTATCGTCCGAAAAATCAATCACAGAGGCGAGCTGCCGACGGAAGCAATCGCAGTTATGACGGATGGTTTCCGGTGTCATCATCTTTCGCATGTCTGTTCGTCCCGACGGGTCACCTACCATACCCGTTCCGCCGCCAACCAGCGCAATGGGGCGATGGCCTGCGTTTTGCATGTGGCGCATAACAACCATCTGCAGAAAATGGCCTACATGCAGACTGTCCGCCGTAGGGTCAAAGCCAATATAAAAGGAAACCTTCTCCTTTCCCAGAAGAGAACGGATTTCCTCTTCATGGGTTACCTGCGCAATTAGACCGCGGGCAGAGAGAGTATCGAAAACATTTTCCATAAGTATTCATCCTTCCAAAGTATTATTCCTTAGTATATCATACGGCACGCGAAATTGCAAGGGTTTTGTTACGAATGAAAAAGCAACAACATACCGCGTCAAATTATTGACAAAAACGCAATATATTGTTAAAATAAAATGTATACGAATTTTAACGCGGAAGAAAGGATGGCTGGGGATGGATAAAAAGGTCGTAAGAGTGAAAAAATTACAGGAGGAGGCCATCGTGCCGCAGTACGGCTCACCGTTTGCCGCCGGTGCTGATTTGTACGCGCTTTTTGAGGGGGAAACTCTGCGCTTTGCACCGGGCGAAACTATTTTGGTGAAAACGGGGATTGCCATGGAAATTCCCGAAGGGTATGCCGGCTTTATTTATGCAAGAAGCGGTATTGCCACAAAGCGGGGGCTGGCACCGGCAAACAAAGTGGGCGTTGTGGACAGCGACTATCGCGGCGAGGTGATGGTGGCGCTGCATAATCATTCGGATAAAGAGCAGGAAATCGCACGCGGCGAGAGAATTGCACAAATGGTGATAGCGCCGTTTTTAGTGGCGGAATTTGTAGAAACGGAGAGACTTGCCGATACGGCGCGCGGCGAGGGCGGCTTCGGCTCCACGGGGCAGAAATAATGCCGCAAGGATAGAGATAATGCCTTAAAATCTCCTTGACAAACGGGGAGAAAAAATATATACTATAAGTTAAGTTTGAATATAAGGGATGGTTTACTTGAAAAAATTAGGTCTAAATGAAATCCGTGAAAAATTCTTAAGTTTTTACGAAACGAAGGAGCATCTTCGTCTGCCCAGCTTTTCGCTGGTGCCGCAAAACGATGCGAGCCTTCTTTTGATTAATGCCGGTATGGCACCGCTAAAGCCCTATTTTACCGGGAAGGAGACGCCGCCGAAAAGCCGCGTTACCACTTGCCAGAAGTGTATCCGAACGCCCGACATCGAAAGGGTAGGTAAAACGGCGCGCCACGGCACATTCTTTGAAATGCTCGGTAACTTCTCCTTCGGGGATTACTTTAAGCGCGAGGCTATTTCGTGGGCGTGGGAATTTGTCACCCGCGTTATGGAAATGCCGGTGGACAAGCTCTGGGTAACGGTTTATCTCGATGACGATGAGGCCTTTGATATCTGGACGAAGGAAATCGGCGTTTCGCCCGACAGAGTTGTCCGTATGGGGAAAGAAGATAATTTCTGGGAAATCGGTACAGGCCCCTGCGGCCCCTGCTCGGAGATTTACTTTGACCGCGGTGAGGCGGCCGGCTGCGGCAGCCCCGATTGTAAGCTGGGGTGCGATTGTGACCGGTTTGTAGAATTCTGGAATTTGGTATTTACGCAGTTTGATAAGGATGAGGACGGCAACTACAACCGTCTGGCCCGCCCGAATATTGACACGGGCATGGGCCTTGAGCGTCTGGCCGCGATTATGCAGGGTGTGAACAACCTTTTTGAGGTGGACACCGTCCGCAACATTATGCTGGCCATCAGCCGCATAGCCGGCGTAACCTACGGCGAAAACGAAAAATCCGATGTTTCGCTCCGCGTAATTACCGACCATATCCGTTCCACAACCTTTATGATTAGTGATTCTATCGTTCCCTCCAATGAGGGACGCGGCTATGTCGTCCGCCGTCTGTTGCGCCGTGCGGCACGCCATGGAAAGCTTTTGGGTATCGGGGAGCCGTTCCTGTATAAAATCTGTGAAACGGTAATTGCGGAGTCCTGTGCCGCATACCCGGCCCTTCAGGAAAAGCATGATTTCATCTGCAAAATCATCCGTAGGGAAGAGGAGCAGTTTGACAAAACGATTGACCAGGGCCTTTCTATCTTAAATGGGCATATTGAAGAGCTGGTCGCGGCCGGTGAAAAAACGCTTTCCGGCGAAAAGACCTTTAAACTTTACGATACCTTCGGGTTCCCCATTGACCTTACGATTGAAATTTTAGAGGAAAAGGGACTTTCTGTGGACGAGGAAGGCTTCCGCGCCGAGATGGAAAAGCAGAAAACGCGTGCGCGCGATGCCCGAAAAGAAGGCGAAGGCGCAGGCTGGAGCGAGGATGTGTACACAAAGCTCGATAAGAGCATCCGCACAGAGTTTTTGGGCTATACAGAAGAAAAATGTGAGGGACAAGTGCTGGCGCTTATCTCAGATGGTGCTGTAACAGAGGGCATCGGCGAAGGTGAAGAGGGTGCCGTTATCCTCGACAAAACCGTAATTTACGGCGAGAGCGGCGGTCAGGTTGGTGACCGCGGCAAGCTGGAAAATGAAAATGTAACCGCCCGGGTGACCGATGCGAAGAAATTGCCCGACGGCAAAATCGTTCACTTTGTAAAGGTGGAAAAAGGTGCACTGACCGTGGGCGAAAAGCTTTCGGTACGCTACTGCCCCACCGCACGCCGCGCCACGATGCGAAATCATAGCGCCACACACCTTCTGCAAAAGGCTCTTCGGGAGGTCGTGGGCGACCATGTAACACAGGCCGGCTCCTTTGTAAATGCCGAAAGACTGCGTTTTGACTTCCATCATTTTGAAGCCGTAACACCCGACCAGCTGGCCGAGGTGGAGAAAAAGGTCAACGCCGCCATTTTAGCGGCACTCCCGGTAGAAAAGAGAGAAATGCCGCAGGAGGAGGCCAAGGCCATGGGCGCGATGGCGCTGTTTGGCGAAAAATACGGCGATATGGTGCGCGTTGTCAAAATGGGTGATTACAGCATAGAGCTTTGCGGCGGCTGTCATGTAGATAATACAAGCGAAATCGGCCTTTTCAAGCTGGTAAGCGAAAGCTCCGTTGCGGCCGGTATCCGCCGCATAGAAGGCATTACGGGTACGGCGATTTTAGACCTTCTGGCCGAGAAGGAAGCGGTGATTTATAATGTGGCGGCGGCGCTGAAAACAAGCCCCGGCGATATCGTGCAAAAAGCAGGCGCGGCGCTGGAAGAGGTAAAAACACTCCAGAAAACGCTGGAGGAGGTTAAGCTTCAGAATGCAGGCGGACAGATAGATGCCCTCTTGCAGGCGGCAAAGGATGTAGACGGTATTAAGGTAGTCACCGGCAAGCTGGACGGCCTTGGTGCGGACGAAATGCGCACCGTGGGCGATACGCTTCGCGACAAGATGGGAAGCGGCGTACTGGTGCTGGCCGGCGTACAGGGTGAAAAGCTGACCTTTGTGGCGATGGCTACGAAGGATGCCGTAGCAAAAGGCATCCACGCCGGAAACCTCGTTCGCGAGGTTGCGAAAGTAGCCGGCGGCGGTGGCGGCGGCAAGCCGGACAGCGCACAGGCCGGCGGCAAGCAGCCGGAGAAGGCAGACGAGGCGCTTGCGCTGGTGGAAGGCCTTGTCAAGAGCCAACTGAAATAAGGAAAGAGGAACAAAATGGATTGTTTATTTTGTAAAATTATAAAAGGAGAAATCCCGTCCAAAAAAGTGTACGAGGACGAGATGGTGTATGCGTTTTATGATATCAGCCCCGCCGCACCGGTGCATGTGTTGCTGATTCCGAAAGCGCATATTGCCTCGGCGAATGACCTTAGTGAGGAAAATGCCGCTGTGGTGGCGCATATCTTTACGGTGGCCGCCCGCCTCGCTAAAGAGCTTGGTATCGCGGAAAAAGGCTATCGCCTTGTGAATAACTGCGGGGAGGACGGCGGACAGACGGTAGGCCACCTTCACTTTCATCTTTTGGGCGGCAGAAGTCTCGGGTGGCCGCCCGGCTGATGCAAAATATAAAAAGCGAGGATTTGTAAATCCTCGCTTTTTTTAGTGCGTAATCTTTTTATAAAGGCCCGTGGCATAAAGCAAAAATCCCAGCTCATTCGGGTGCAGCCGCGCATCCGCCAGAAAGTGCGTGGAATGTGGCACAAGCTCTCGGCCGCAGATAACCGTGATGTTCGTATACGCGCGGCATATTTCTTCTATGATGCCGTCCACCTCTGTATGGGCAATCGCCATCGGCACTTCCTTTGCCGCATCTCCGCGCCAGAGGGGCGTAATGACATAGATTTTTGATTTCGGATAAAGCGTTGTCAGTTTCGCGAAAAATACCTTGCAGTTTGTCAGGAAGGCATCATACGGACTGTTATTCCAATCATTCGTGCCGTACGCGGCAAAAACAATGTCGGGCGTATGTGGCACGGCACCGCCTAGTAGCTCCGGAAAAAACACCTCTCCGCCGACTGCTTTATTGATGCTGTCCATATGGAGAAGCCTTGCGATTTTGTTTGCGTAGGAGAGAGAAGGAAATTTTGCGTCATACCCTTGCGTGATGGAATCGCCATAAAAAATGATTTGTCCTCTTCGGCTTCGAGGCGTTATCTCGGCATTATCGTCTACCGTAAGGCCGGCAATTTTAACCTGCACAGACCAGGGGAAATACAGCTCCACATGCTTTCGGCCGGGGGAGAGCGAAAAGGAGAAAGTCATCTCCTCGCTTTCAAAGGCCTCGGTGCCAAGATGCGCACGCATCACGCCCCCCTCGTATAAATCAAAATATGCGTAGGTGCGGCTGGAGCCGCTTGCCATTTTACAGGTTAAGGCAAGAAAACGCGAATCCGTCACAAACGAAAAACGGATATGGGAGGAACCGCGGGCCTTTCTGTTCAAATCCGCATCCTTATACGCCTCGTAAAGCGAAAGCTCCTCCGCGGTAAAGCGGGAGGGGATTAAAAACCCGTCTTCTTCCGTTATACTTTCCGCGCCGAAGGTTATTGCCTTTATGGTTTTAGTATCTACCTGCATTATGCTTCACTTCCGTTTCGTACCGGATTATTCTTCGCTTTCGCCGTGCGTATGTGCATGGCAGCTGCCGCAGCAGCCGTCACACTTTTTCTGGTTTTCAAAGGTAAGACCGGTGCGGTCGCAGTAATCCTGTATCGCCGCCCCGATAGCCTCCTCCGCCAGCACCGAGCAATGCAGCTTTGCCGGCGGCAGACCATCGAGCGCCTCTACAACGGCCTTGTTTGTAAGGCGAAGCGCCTCCTCCACCGTCTTGCCCTTTACGAGCTCCGTGGCCATACTGCTCGTGGCAATCGCCGCGCCACAGCCGAAGGTTTTGAACTTAATATCGGTAATTACCTGGTTTTCGTCAATCTTCATATAGATTTTCATAATATCGCCGCATTTGGCGTTTCCGACAGTACCAACGGCGTTGGCATCGGGGATTTCGCCTACATTACGCGGGTTTTGAAAATGGTCCATTACTTTTTCAGAATACATTTTTTTATTCCTTTCCGTTTTGTATTTCTTCGTATAAGGGGGACATCTGTCTTAGCTTTTCCACCACGGCGGGAAGTGTTTCCAAAAACGCGTCCACCTCTTCCTCGGTATTCTCCGCCGAAAGGCTCACGCGCAGAGACCCGTGCGCCACTTCATGCGGCAGACCAATAGCAAGCAGAACATGCGAGGGGTCCAGAGATGCCGAGGCACAGGCAGAGCCGCTGGAAACGGCAAAGCCGGCGAGTGCCAGATGTAAAAGCAGGCCTTCTCCTTCAATAAAACGGAAGGAGAAATTTGCGTTGCCGGGGAGGCGGAGTGTTTCGTGCCCGTTTAAAAGCGTAAAGGGAATTTTATCTAAAACGCCGCGTATAAGCTTATCGCGAAGATGCGTTACCTTTTCTGTTTTGGCGCGAAGATTAGCCGTAGCATCCGAAAGCGCTTTGGCAAGACCGACAATATAGGCGGTGTTTTCCGTACCGGCACGCATGCCGCGTTCCTGACCGCCGCCATGGATAAGACGGCCGATTTTTGTACCCTTTTTGATATATAATGCGCCGATGCCTTTGGGGCCGTGGAACTTATGCGCAGAAAGGCTCAGCATATCTACGCCCAGTGTGGACAGGTCAATCGGCAAAGCGCCGACAGCCTGCACCGAATCGGTATGAAACAAAACGCCCTTCTCATGCGCCACGGCGGCAAGCTCCGGTATAGGCTGAATGGTGCCGATTTCGTTATTGGCATACATGATGGAAACGAGCGCCGTATCCTCGCAAATCGCAGCGCGAAGCGCCTCGGGCGAAACTAATCCCTTTTCATCTACCGGCAGATAGGTCACGCGATATCCCTGCTTTTCCATAAATCCGCAGGTGTGCAAAACGGCATGATGCTCAATGGCCGAGGTGATAATGTGCTTTTTTCCGCTTTTTAAAGCGGCACCCCAGATGGCCCAGTTATCGGCCTCGCTGCCGGAGGCGGTGAAATAAATTTCACCGGCGGCGCAGCCAAGACAGTCTGCCACCGTCTGCCTCGCCTCTTCCACCGCACGACGGGCCGAGGAGCCTATCTCGTAGAAAATGGAGGAGGGATTGCCGAATTTTTCGGTGAAGTATGGAAGCATCGCGTCACGGACAGCCGGACTTACAGCTGTGGTGGCCGCGTTGTCAAAATATATCATGGTATATCATTCCTTTCCAATAGTACATTATACACCGAAGAGGAAAAGGTTTCAAGCCTTTTTTATAAAGAAACAGAAATTTTGCAAAGTGACTTGTTTTGCCTTCTTTTTTGTGATATAATGTACGCATGCATGTTATATCCATAAAAGGAATAAAAAGGGAGGAAAAAAGTATGGGATTTTTACAGGGAAAAACAGCGATTATTACGGGTGCAGGCTTTGCCGCGCTCTCTGACGGCCGATGCGGCTCTATTGGTTACGGCATCGCCGTAGCATACGCCAAGGAAGGGGCCAATCTCGTTATCACCGGCCGTAATGTTGCCAAGCTCGAAAAGGCGAAGGAGGAGCTGGAAAAGCTTTACGGCATCCGTGTACTGATAATTGCCGCCGATATTTGTGACGGGGCGGATAACGAAAGCGTTGTCAAAAATGTGGTGGACAAAACGATAGCGGAATTCGGCAGAATTGATGTTCTTATTAACAACGCACAAGCCTCTGCGTCCGGTGTGCCGATACAGGAGCACACAACAGAGCAGTTTAATCTGGCACTTTATTCCGGTCTGTATGCGACCTTCTATTATATGAAGGCCTGCTATCCGTACCTCAAGGAAACAAAGGGAAGTGTGATTAACTTCGCATCCGGTGCCGGCCTTTTCGGCAACTACGGCCAATGCTCGTATGCTGCCGCAAAGGAAGCTATCCGCGGTCTTTCCCGCGTAGCCGCTACCGAATGGGCAAAGGATGGCATTAACACCAATATTATCTGTCCGCTTGCGTGGACAGCACAGCTGGAAAACTTCCAGAAGGCGTATCCCGATGCCTTCCAGGCCAATGTAAAGATGCCGCCTGCCGGTCATTTTGGCGACTCGGAGCTGGAAATCGGCAGAGTATGCGTACAGCTGGCCTCGCCTGACTTTAAGTACATGAACGGCGAAACACTCACACTAGAAGGCGGAATGGGACTCCGTCCGTAAGAGAACATAGTTGTAGGGCAGAGATTTCTGCCCTACAAATTCTATACAGGGAGAAGTGTATGCAGTACTACGCACCGGATTATTATACGGCATTTTCCTGCCTTGGAAGTGCGTGCCGGCACACCTGCTGTCGCGGCTGGGAAATTGACATAGATGCCGAAACCTACGCGCGCTACCAAAAGGAAGAGGGCGCGTTTGGTGCACGCCTTCGCGCCGCCATAATGAAAGATGAGAGCGGCGCACATTTTCGCCTGGGAGAGGACGAGCGGTGTCCCTTTTTAAGTCGTGATAATCTGTGCGACATTATCATAGAGCTTGGCGAGGAGGCGCTTTGCGCTATTTGTACCGACCATCCGCGCTACCGCAATTTCTTTGAAAACCGCACGGAAATTGGCCTCGGCCTTGCCTGTGAGGCGGCGTGCGGGCTGATTTTGTCGGGCAAAACAAAACCTGAAATGCGTTCACTTGGCGGAGAGGGGAACGGTACCTGTACGCCGGAGGAACAGCTTTTTTTCGCGCTCAGGGCGGAAATTCTCGAGGTCATTTTTGCGGCTGATACGGCGGAGGAGGCTATGGAAACCTTGGCGGCGCGCTTTTCGCTTTGCGAGCCGGAGCTGGATTGGGCGGCCTTTTACGGCGGTTTAGAAATCCTCCATGCTTCTTGGGCGGATAAGGTGAAGACTCTTTCCGAAAAAAGGGAACAGGCGCCGATTTCAGACCTTCCGAAAAAACAGCTTATGGCCTATTTCGTTTATCGCCATCTGGCAGACGGACGGGAGGATGGCCGCTATGTGCCCCGCATTTCGTTTGCCCTGCATGCCACGAAAATCATAAGCCGCCTTTCTTCATCCGATGCGGAATTTTTGGATACGGCGCGCCGGTATTCGGAGGAAGTGGAATATGCGGCCGAAAATATGGAGCGGGTGCTTTCCGTTTTGGAATAAAAATAAAAAAAGAGGGAACTTTCTGCGCACCCGGGCCGTCTTACATAGTGAACATAGAGAAAAGCTAAAAAATACTTAATGCAAAAGGAGAATGAAAATGCAGAAAAAGAGAATACTGGCCCTGCTTTTGGCTGCCATGATGATATGCACCATGGCCGGTTGCCAAAGCGAGAACGGTGGGGAGGAGCCCCCGAAGGTAGAAACGGGGGAATCCGTGGCAACACCTGTGCCGGAAAGCACAGAGACGCCTTCCTCGGAAGTAGTGGCAGACCCGACAGCACCGGTACAATCGGAAAAACCGGCAGACAAGCCCGCGGCGAAACCGGCTGCAAAGCCGGCAGATACACCCGAGGGGAAGCCTGTTCAGAAACCGGCCGAGGCGCCTGAGGCAGCGCCCGCCCCGAAACCAGCGGAGAAGCCTGTGGTAGTACCCACCCCGAAACCGGCTGAGAAACCTGATGCAGCACCCACCCAGAAACCGACGGAGAAGCCTACGGCGGCACCTACCCAGAAGCCGACCGCGGCTCCCTCCGAGGCACCAACGGCAAAACCGCAGGAAGCCAAAACCGTGGGACAAATTCTTTTGGCAGATTTTAAGGCCAAGGCCGGCTCGGCAGAGGGCGCGGAAGAATTAGCCAACGCCCTGTCTTCTAATTCTATCCTGCCTTTCTTTGGCGCCACTATGCCGGTAGAGCCGGGACTTCTGTCCGGCTTTGGCAATACGGAGATAAAAGGTTTTCGTGAAGGGGCCATGTTCGCGCCTATGATTGGGGCCATTCCCTTTGTAGGCTATGTGTTCGTGCTGGAGGATGGTGTGAGCGCGGGTGACTTTGTTGCCACCTTAAAAAAGAGCGCAGACCTTCGCTGGAATATCTGTGTGGAGGCGGAAGAAATGGTTACCGGCACGGTAGGGAATAAGGTATTCTTCGTGATGTGCCCCAAGGATTTTTCTGAGGAATAAGATACCAAAAACAAAGACGAGCGCCTCTTTTTGCGTTCGTTTTTGTGTATAGAGGTGCAGTATGGTTTTTTCAAGTATTCCGTTTTTATATTATTTTCTGCCGCTATGTATCCTCGTTTATACGGCGGCACCCAGAAAGTGCAAAAACATCGTATTGCTCGCGTTTAGTCTGTCATTTTACGCGTGGGGCGAACCGAAATATGTTTTTTTGATGGTAGCGACCATCGTGGTAAACTACGGACTCGCGTTAGGCGTGGGGAAGTATAGAGGAAAAACCCTCGCGAAGTGCTTTTTGTGGACGGCTGTTTTATTTGACATAGGGTGTCTCGGTTATTTCAAGTATGCCGATTTCTTCATCCAAAACTTTAACATGGCCACAGGGCAATCTGCAAAGCTTTTGCAGGTGGCGCTGCCCATCGGCATCAGCTTTTATACATTTCAGACGCTCAGCTATGTCATCGATGTATACCGCGGCGATGCAGAGGCGCAAAGAAATCCGATTACCCTTGCGACTTATATAACACTTTTCCCACAGCTGATTGCCGGTCCCATTGTGCGCTATGTGGATGTAGAGCGCGAGCTTTGCACGCGCGTGCACACCACCGAAAAGACGGCAGAGGGCATCCGCCGCTTTATTATCGGGCTTTCCAAAAAGGTACTGCTTGCCAATACCTTGGGCGAGCTTTGCGCGGCTTTTTCCCAAAGCGGCGAAAAATCCGTCCTCTTTTATTGGCTGATGGTGGTGGCGTATATGCTGCAGGTCTACTTCGATTTTTCCGGCTATAGCGATATGGCGATTGGCCTTGGAAAAATCTTTGGGTTTCATTTTCTGGAAAACTTCCGCTATCCGTTTATCTCCCGCAGCATTACAGAATTCTGGCGGCGATGGCACATATCTTTGGGCAGCTGGTTTCGCGACTATGTGTATATACCCTTAGGCGGCAACCGCGTCAGGGCGGGAAGACTTCTCGGTAACATCTTTGTCGTCTGGTTTCTGACAGGCTTCTGGCACGGCGCTGAATGGAATTTTATCGTGTGGGGCGTATATTTTGGTGTGCTGCTCACGCTGGAAAAGCTATTTTACCGGAATTTTGTGGAGAGAAGTAAAGTTTTCGGGAACCTGTATGTTTTATTCTTTGTAGCTATCAGCTTTGCCATTTTCAGCGCAGGCTCTCTCTCCGGCGCACTGGAGATGGTAGGCGGTATGTTTGGCAAAGGCAATTTGCCGCTATCGTCCGGTGCCTTTTTGTATAACCTTCGCAGCTACGGCATAATTTTGGCCGTGGGTATGCTGGCGGCCACACCCATCCCGAAGCGCATCCATGCGTGGATTATGACGAAAAAAGGGCCGGCGACCGTGTGGGGCATACTGGAAATACCGCTATTGGCCCTGCTGCTGCTTTTGGCAACGGCTTTTCTGGCGGACGGTGCCTTCAATCCATTTTTGTACTTCAGATTTTAAGGAGGGATTTGCGTGAGAGGAAAACGAAAAAATATATGCTTTATCCTTTTCTTTTGCCTTTTGCTTTTTGGTACGAGCATCCTTTGCATGGTAAGCCCCGCGGAGGTATTTTCCCAGAGCGAGCGGCGGGAGCTGGCGACCTTTCCGGCCTTAACTGCCGCCTCCTTCCAAAGCGGAGAGTTTGCGGAAGGGTTTGAAACCTACGCGACAGAGCGGTTCCCCTATCGCGATACCTTTCGTGCGATTAAGGCGTGGTTTTCCGCAAATGCGATGGGAAAACTCGATAACAACGGCCTTTTTGTAGCGGATGGGCATATCTCCAAAATAGACAGCACAGAAAACCCCGCCATGATGGAGCATGCGGCCGAGCGGTTTTCGTATTTATACCGGTCGTTTATCGAGAATAAAAACGCCCATGTATATCTGGCCATCATACCTGACAAAAACTTTATTCTCGCACCGCAAAACGGCTATCCTTCTCTGGATTATGCCGGCTTTACGGAAAGGATGCGCCAAAAGCTTCCGTTCATGACATATATTGATGTGACGGACATGCTGTCGCTTTCCGATTATTATACCACCGACACGCATTGGCGGCAGGAAAAAATACAGGATGTGGCGGTGAAAATAGGCGATGCCATGGGCACAGATGTTCGGGCGGACTACGAGGAGCTTACGCTCGAAAACAAATTTTACGGGGTGTATAAGGGACAGCTGGCACTTCCCTTTACGCCGGATACACTTGTTTACTTGCAAAATGAGGAACTTCGCGGCTCCCGGGTGACCTATTATGATACCGGAAAACCCAAAAAGGGCGAGATGTACAACATGGAAAAGGCGGCAGGGAAGGACCCGTATGAGATGTTCTTATCCGGCACCACGCCGCTTGTTACCATCGAAAACCCAAGCGCGAAAAGCGACAGGGAGCTCGTCATGTTCCGCGACTCCTTCGGCAGCAGCATAGCGCCGCTTCTTTCTGCCGGCTACCGCAAAATAACGCTCGTGGATATCCGCTATATGCAAAGCAGCTTCGTGGGGAATTTTGTAGATTTTGAAAATGCGGATGTGCTCTTTTTATACAGCACCACGCTTTTAAATAACAGCTTGGCACTCAGATAAAAAAGAAGGCATGCAAAACATGCCTTCTTTTTTATCTGGCATAGAATTTTTATCCGTATAAAAAGATTTTTTCTGTTTATACTACAAGAGGAAGGAGTGAAACCCATGAAAAGCATAACATGTATTATTTTGCTTATGGCGTTATGTTTGCTTGGCGGCTGCAACATGGCGGAAGACCGGTTGCCCATGCCCTCATCCATGCCGACCATAAAGCCTTCTATGCTTCCATCTATTATCCCCTCTGACATGCCGATAGAGATGGCGACGGAAAGCCCCGTCGCCCTCGGCGCCTTTACGACAGAAATTTTGGACACTACGCCGGCGCGCGTCCATAACATAGAGCTTTGCGCGCAAGCCTTAAATGGTCTGGTGGTAGAGGGCGGTGCCGAGTTTTCCTTTAACGGTGCCGTGGGTGAGCGTACAAGCGAAAAAGGATATGGGGAGGCGCTTATGCTGGTGGGCGGAGAAAGAAAGATGGCCATAGGCGGGGGCGTGTGTCAAATCAGCAGTACCTTGTACAAGGCGGCAGAAGCGGCCGGCATGGAAATTCTGGAGCGGCACAACCACACCGGAGAAGTACATTATATCGAAATCGGGCAGGATGCGGCCGTATCCTTCGGGGAACAGGATTTTCGGTTTCGTAATCCGTATGCCGAACCGGTAAAAATTGCCATCACGATAGAAAATACAAAAGTGGGAGCGGTTTTATACAAAGTTGTAACAAACATGTAACAAAAAAGTTTACATTTTTTAAAAAAGAGATTGACATAAAGGCTTATTTGTGGTATACTGTAAACAAGGATACCGCTATATATTGCGTTTGCAAGACGGCGGAGGCCGGAAACAGAAGAAGGATGTGTTAGGAATGATTGTACGCAGTGATTTGACGAAAATGAAAGAAAATTTAGACAGCATTGTGGGACAGGAAATTCAGTTGACAGCACGAAGGGGACATAAACGGGCGGTAACGAGAAGGGGTGTAATTGAAAAGACATACCCCAGCATTTTTATCGTTCGTCTTGAAAATACGCGGGATAGTGCACAGGACGGCCGTCGCATTTCCTATAGCTACGCCGATGTTCTCACAAAGGTAATTGAGGTAACGCCCTTTGTGGCAGCACAATAGATATTTTGGCTTAAAGGAGGCTGTTTAAAACGAAGAGTTTTAAGCAGCCTTTATTTTAGAAACCATACAAAAAACCTCCTCATAGTATATAGAGGAGGTGATTTTATGCCCGGAATAAAGGAATATAACAGACGGCGTGCCGCAGAGTATGCGAAAAAATGGGCCTATGAAAGAAACCCGGCTTATTTTGATTTTACGGATATTGGCGGAGATTGCACAAATTTTATCTCTCAATGCCTGTATGCCGGAAGCGGCGTGATGAACTACACGCCGGAGGTGGGGTGGTATTACCGGAATATAAACGACCGCTCCCCTTCGTGGACGGGTGTGGAATTTCTGTATGATTTTCTGGTTACTAACACCGAGCGTGCCCCGTTTGCAAGAGAATCGGTGCCGGAAGAAATGGAGATAGGCGATGTCATTCAGCTGGGGAACGGAGAAAAATTCTACCATTCCCTGCTGGTAACGGGGATACGCGGTGGGGAGATTTATGTAGCCGCCCATAGCTTCAATGCGTATATGCGTGCCCTTTCAAGCTACACCTTTTCCGAAGTCCGGTTTTTGCATATAGAAGGCGTGTATATTTGAAGACACAAAAGGCGCCCCGGGGGGGTGCCCCTTTTGTGAGAAAAATGAAAAAGAATTGGTTTTTGGGGAGCATCGCTCCCGCATATATAAGGATACCACATATTTGTTTCTGTATTATAAGAAGTTCTTGAATAATCTGTAAACATTATGCCGCGCACCAGCGGAATAAAAGTGCACAAAGCACACTGCCGAAGGATTTTTTCGGCACATCCTCGGCTACCACGAGCGGCACCTCGCCAAGCACCTCCTCGCCCACATAAAAGAGAACGCGTCCCACTGCCTCGCCGGCAGGAAGCGGTGCCGTCAAGGCCTGGGAGGCCTCGATGCGGGTTTCCACCTTATCTCGCTTTGCCTTTTCCACAAGGGCCGAAAAGGGCGCGCCGCACCGAAGGGGGACCTCTCCTCGCACGCCTTTTTCCACGCGGGCCATGTGTACCGGCGTTTTTGTATCGGCCGCGGAGACGAGGGAGAAGTTAGCAAAGCCGTAGTCGAGAAGGGCGCGGGCGCTGTTGAACCTGTCCTTTGTGGTAGGTGCACCCATAATAACGGCAATAAGCTGCATATCCTGTCTTTTGGCTGTGGCGGAAAGACAGTAGAGCGCATCGTCCGTCGAGCCTGTTTTGAGGCCATTGGCACCCTCGTAAAAGCGAATCAGCTTATTGGTGTTGGCCAGACCAAAAGCGCCGCCGCGAAGGCTGTCTACCCATATCGTTGTAAAATCAAATATTTTTTCATGCCGCAGTAGTGCCTGGCTCATCAGCGCAATGTCATACGCGCTGGTAACATGCCCCTCCGTATCGAGTCCGTTGCAGTTTACAAAATGCGTATTTTGCATACCGAGGGCGGCTGCGCGTTCGTTCATCTGGCGGACAAACTCCGCCTCGCTGCCGGCCAGATGCTCCGCCATGGCCACACAGGCATCGTTGCCGGAGGCGACGGCGATCCCCTTCAAAAGGTCATGCACCGTCATCTGCTCGCCTGTGTCCAGAAAAATGGTGGAGCCACCCATGCGTTTTGCGTTTTCGCTGGCGGTGACAACGGTGTCGAGCGTGATGCGGCCATCTTCTATCGCCTCCATGATAAGGAGCATCGTCATTACCTTCGTTACGGATGCCGGCGGAAGCGGCTCGTGTATATTACTTTCATACAGAACACGGCCGGTAGATGCTTCCATCAAAAGGGCCGATTTGGCATGTATATCAAGTGCCGGTTCTTCCGCGGTGACCCGGGCACTCGGCAAAAGAAAAAGGGTAGAAAGAAAAAGGGCAAGAAATGTTTTCAAAGGATAACCTCCCGGCTCGGCAAAAAATGCCGTTTTGGTAGTATCCTATTCTACCATGCCTACAATTATGCCCGGCACGGCAATATTTTCTTTTTCTATCTGCACGGCGGCACGGATTTTTTCCTCCGCCTCGGAAAGCGTTTCCTCGCGGTCTGTATATAGCTCGCAGAGAACGCCCCTGGCGCCATCGCCAAGGGATTTGTGCATCCGTATACCGGCAGAGGGGTCAATTTCGTCTTCCTTACGGACACGCCCGGCGCCTAAAAGGCATGCCGCCCGGCCGAGGGCGGCGGCGTCCATTTTCGTAATAAACCCTTCTTCCCGAAGGGTAATCCGGCGCGTAAATCGGGCAGGTTTAAAGTGCGAGAAATCCGATAAAATGTTTGGCTCTCCACCTTGCGCCTCGATAAACCGCCGGGCACAGGAGAGGGCGGCGCCGCTGTCTAAAAGCGTTTCGAGCTTTTCCCGAGAGGCCCCTGTCAGCAAAGCAGCAAGGGCAACGGAAACCTCGCGAAGCGTACCCTTTTTTCCCTGCAGGACGGCGATGGCCTCCATCACCTCAAGGGTATTGCCAATCGCATCCCCCAAAGGGGCGTCCATACGCGTCACGAGTGCGCGGGTATCGCGCGAGGCGCCTTTGCCTATATCCACCATAAGCCGCGCCAGCGCCAGCGCCTCTTCCTCCGTTTTCATAAAGGCACCGCTGCCTACCTTCACATCCAGAATGATTTTCCCGGCTCCAAGGGCCAGCTTTTTGCTCATAATACTCGCGGCAATCAGCGGCAGACTATCCACGGTGGCCGTAACATCGCGAAGGGCGTACAAAATTTTGTCTGCCGGGGCGATATTTGCGGTCTGCGCCGTGAGCACGCACCCGATTTTCTCAAGCTGTGCTTCAAATTCCGGGCCGGACAGGTTTGTCCGAAACCCGGGAATAGCCGAAAGCTTATCAATCGTGCCGCCCGTAAACCCGAGACCGCGACCGGAAAGCTTTGCCATTTTACCGCCGGCCGCCATCACGAGCGGCAGCAGCACCAGCGTTGTGGTATCCCCTATGCCGCCGGTGCTGTGCTTGTCCGAAATATCCGGCCGAAGGGGAAAAACATCGCCGCTACCGGCCATTTCCTGTGTAAGCGCCAGCGTCTCCGCGGCGTCCATTCCTCGTATAAACATGGCCATAAGAAGGGCGGCCGTCTGGTAATCGGCGATGGTGCCGCCTACAAGACCGCGTACAAAAAAGGCGAGCTCCTCACGGGTTAAGGTGCCGCCATCTCGCTTTTTCTCTATAATGGAATAAATGTGCATCGTTTCCATCCCCTTTTTAATTGGCGCGCGGGTGCGCCTTGTTATAAACATCCAGAATTTTATTTTCAATAATTTTAGTGTAGATAGCCGTAGAGGAAGGGTCAATAAAGCCCATCATTTCCTGAATGGAAGAAAGGTCCGCTCCGTTTTCCAGAAGATGCGCCGCAAACGAATGGCGGAGCATGTGCGGTGTAATTTCCTTATCCAGGCCGGCGGCGCGGCTGTATTTTTTAAGTAACTTCCAAAAGCCCTGACGGGACATACGCGTACCGTTGCAGCTGACAAAAAGTGCCACCTCGCCGCTGCCCCGGAAAAGGTGCGGCCGGGCGTTTTTCAGGTAGTCATTCAGCGCCGTATAGCAGGGCCTTCCAAAGGGAATGGTGCGCTTTCGCTCGCCGCGGCGCAAAACGAGCGTACGCCGTCTTATGTTCAGATTTTCAATATTAAGACCGACAAGCTCGGAAACCGTAATACCGGTAGCATATAAAAGCTCAAGCATGGCGCGGTCACGCATCGCTTTTGGCGTATCGCCTGCCGGTGCCGCCAGAAGGCGTACCGCTTCTTCATAGGTAAGAATAACCGGGAGCTTATGGTCCAGAGCCGGCCGCGTGATGTTTGCCGTGGGCAATGCGTGGCACCGGCCAATCGAAACCAGATAGTGATAATAGGTACTCAGCGAAGAAAGCATCCGCAAAATGGTGGCGCTGGACCGTCCGGCGCTTTGCAGATGCCGCATAAAGGCGAGGATATCCTCCTCACCGGCCTCGGCCGCATCCCGCCCTAAAAAGGCAGAAAATTGCCCGAGGCTCTCGAGGTATGCCCTGGCAGTTTGGGGAGAAACACATTTTTCTGTTTGTAAAAAGGTAAGATAGGCTTGCAAAAAGAAAACTCCTTTACAGATGTGTGCCTAAAACGGCCTTTAAAATCGGCGCGGAAATGTAGCCTTCTATCAGACACCCGAAAAAAAGCGGGATGGACAGAAAAAGCGAAGAAAGCAAATAGGAGGACAGGCGGTTTTTGCCCTCCCGCAGAAGGAGCCGGCGGGAAAAACGCGCCCCGTGTATGGCTAAAAGACATAAAAACGGTACATAAAAGAGGTTGTGCGGAAACACGCCGCCCACCGCCGCCCAGAAGCCGCGAAGGCCGAAGGAACCCACAAGCGCACCCACCGTTTTTCCGATGGTATAGCCGCGTCCGCCCAGAAGAACGCAAGCAGGCAGCGCACCCAGCACGGTCGTGCCGAAAACGCAAAGGAGAGAGGCGGCTATCGCAGTTTGTCCCAGCGCTTTTTGAAAGCTGTCCAGACAAAGCGAGGGGGAGGAAAGGCTTTCTGCCGCCGCCGCAAATAAGGGGGCCGTATCCAGACCTGCCGATGCCACCGCACCTAAAATAAGGCCGGCCACCAGCGCCGCCGGCATACAGATAAAACGAAGATTGCTCTTTTCTTTCATGGTAAGCCTCCTTTTGGCACAGTTTATGCGCCGGGGAGGACAAGTATGTTATTTTTTCAGCGCGGCACTTTTTTCGGCACACTTTTTCTCGGCCTCCAGCACAGCGGCGCGAAAGCCCTTCTTTTCAAGTGCCTCTACCGCCGCGATGGTTGTGCCGCCGGGCGAGCAGACATTATCACAAAGAATGGCCGGATGTTCCCCGGTTTCCAGCACCATTTTGGCGGCGCCGAGGACGGTTTGTGCCGCAAGCAAAAGCGCGTCCTTTTTCGTAAGACCTTGTACCACACCGCCGGCGGCCATGGCATCTATCAGCATGTAGGCATAGGCGGGGCCGCTGCCGCTGACGGCCACAACGGCATCCATCAGGCTCTCCGGCACCTGTACACAAAGTCCCACTGCCGAGAAAACGGCCTCTACTTTGTCGGCATCCGCTTTTGTGGCCGGCGGCGCGAAGGAGATAGCCGTCATCCCTGCGCCGACGAGAGCCGGTGTATTCGGCATCAGGCGTACGATGCGGGCATCCGGTAAAAGAGAGGCAATAAAGCCGATAGTAATTCCGGCAGCAATAGAAACGACAAGCTTTCCGCGAAGAACGGCGGAAAGGGCCGGGAGTGCCTTTTCATAAATATTCGGCTTTATGGCCAAAATCACCATATCGCCAAAAGAAGCGGCAGCCTCATTGGTTCCTGTTTGTACCCCCAGTGCCGCGGCGGCATGGAGCTTTTCGGCCGAAATGTCGCTTACAAAAATGTCAGCCCGTGCCGTACCTGCGCCAAGGAGTCCTTTTGTGATGGCGGTGGACATATTCCCCGCTCCTATAATGCCTATTTTCATTTTTTATCCTGCCTTTCTGTGGTCCCCGGGCGCGTTTCTTTTGCCGGATAGCCGGAAGGGCATCCGGCCCCCGAAAATAAAATTTGATTTTTTTTCCATGTTGTGATAAGATAAGAAAAACCGGGTTACACATAAAATCGATATATTCCCAGTATACTACATATTTTTTAAAAAAGCAAGGGGCGAATACAAAATCAAAATATCCCCGTTGCCGTTGCCCCGCGGCGAAGGGAACCAAACAGCAAAACCGATATAGCAGGAAAGGATGATGCAGAATGAAAGCCATTATTTTAGCAGCGGGGAAGGGAACGCGTCTACAATCGGAGGCCTTCCAGCTCCCGAAGGTGCTTCGCTCGCTTTGCGGCAAGCCCTTAATTGGCCATGTGCTGGAAAACACCGCCTTTATTGCACCGGAGGATACGGTGCTTGTGGTGGGGTATATGCACGAGAAAGTAAAAGCTGAGGTTGGTGACCGGTATCCGTACGCCTTGCAAACGGAGCAAAAGGGAACGGGACATGCGGTGCTGGCGGCCGAAGAATATTTTACGGACTATGACGGCGATGTGATTATCCTCTTTGGTGATATGCCCATGTTCACGCGTGAAATCTATGAAGGTGTGGTAGAGAAGCATAAGGCGAGCGGCGCCGACCTTACCATTCTGACCGCTGAACTGGACGCGCCGCTACCCTACGGCAGAATTGTCCGCGATGCCGCCGGTAAGATTTCGGATATCGTGGAGCAAAAGGATGCCACCGAGGAACAGAAGGCCATAAAGGAGCTGAATGTCGGCATTTTTGTCGCGAAGAGCCGTGAACTGTTTGCCGCCCTGCATAAAATAGGCAACAACAATGCCCAAGGCGAGTATTACCTTACCGATGTGCCGAAAATCCTGCTTCGTGAGGGCAAAAAGGTGGACACGCATACCATTTACGATGAGGTGGCGATTGTCGGCGTAAACACGGTAGAGGATTTGGCGTTTTGCGAAAAGCACATGAAGGCAAGAGGACAAAAGGCGTAAAGTGTTTATGGCCGAGTTGTCCAAAAAAAGACGAATTATTTGAAAAAAAGAGGCAAAGCTATTGACATTTTTGGTAAAAAAATGTATGATAAAGGAAACGATGGAATCGTTCCAACATTTATTTTCTTTATAGGAGGAAAACAATGAGCAGAGTGCAAATTCCCTTGGAGGAATACAAGCAGAGAGTTAAAAACGCAGCGGCAAAGGCTGCGGAATGGGGCCTGGATGTGCTGGTCGTAAACGGCAACGAGGCCGATTACGCAAACACCCGTTATTTCAGCAATTTCTGGCCTGTATTTGAAAGATGTGGCGTAGCCATTTCCGCTACCGGCAATGTAGCGCTGATGGTTGGCCCGGAAAGCGAAATTTTCGCTTCGGATTTCGGCGTGATTGATGATATTTTCGTACTGCTCGAGTATCGTGAATCGGCAAACCCCGCTTATCCGGAGCTCAAACCCCAGACCTATAATGATGTATTTAAAAAGCTGGGCGTTACCGGCGAAAACATCCGCATCGGTGTTGCCTCCTGGCTGGACACCAATGTAGTTATGATGGAGGGCCTCAAGGCCGCTTACCCGAAGGCAGAAATCGTTCGCGCGGATGACATTATGGTACAGCTTCGCTCGGTAAAGAGTGACAATGAAATTGCCTGCCTTAGAGAAGCGGCACGCATCACCCAGCTGGCTACAGATGCCGTTATTAAGGCTATCCGCCCGGGTATGACCGAGCTGCAGCTCGTAGGTGTTGCCCAGAAGACCATTTATGAAAACGGTGCCGAATACGAAGGCCTGCCGATGTACTGCTTCAGCCAGAAGAGCACAAAGCATGCTATTTCCCGTTCTTCCTATAAGGAAATCCAGATGGGCGATATTGTACAGCTGAACCTTTCCGCTAAAATCTGCGGTTATTCCCCCAGTATCGGCATGCCGATTAGCATGGGCAAGCTGACGGGTGAGAAGAAAGAGCTGGTTGAGTTTGGTCTCGAGGCGCATATGTGGACAGAAAAGCAGCTGCGCGCCGGCGTTCTTTCCGGCGATATTGCCAAGAACTTCATCAAGTTCTTTGAAGAACACGGCAAGCGCCAGAACTATTTTTACGGTCCTTGCCACGGCCTCGGTCTTATCGAGGTAGAGGCGCCGTGGATGGAAACTATTTCTGATTATGTTCTGAAGAAGAATATGACCTTCCAGATTGATACCTTTGCCATGGGAAGCGATTTCGGTCTGCGTTGGGAGAAGCCGATTGCCATTACGGAAACCGGTGTGGACCTTCTGAGCGACCAGATTGGTACGATTTACGAGCTGGAATTCTAAAAGTAATTTTTAGCGGCAGTACGGCAAGTGCCGTACTGCCGCTACGATTAAGGAGAAAAAATATGGATAACGGAAAGAAATTATGGGTATTTCCGGATTTGGAAATGCCGCAAAAGGGCAAATTTGAAAATATCGGACATGAGTCTATCATCATTCTGAATATGAACGATGCACCGGCCAATATTAAAATGACGCTGTATTTTGCCGACCGTGAGCCGGTACGCGACATCCCGCTTGTGGTGGAGGGTAACCGCGTTCGTTGCCTGCGCACCTATAATCCTGATGATTTCGGCGGATTTGAAATCCCTGTAGAAACGCAGTACGCCATCCGTATTGACAGCGATGTGCCGGTGGTTGCCCAGTATGGCCGTCTTGACACCAGCGACCAGCCGATGGCATTTTATACGGTAATGGGATACTCGAATTAAAGGGCACCAAAAGGAAAAAACAGACTGACTTCGTTTTGAAAGCGGAGTCAGTTTTATTTTTTCTGTTTTGCTAAAATGAGGTACATGGGCGCGCTCTTTTTTATCGCAAAACAAGGAGGGAAATGTTTTTTTGTAACATGCAGAAATAAGGACACAATTCAAAAGAATTTTTGCGTGTAATAAAAAATGGCAAAATATTTAAGAACTTTTCGTAATATCTTTACTTTTTTGTTCTTTTTTGCTATATTTTAAGTAGGTAATAGGTGGCGAGCGGATGCCTTTTTGGTGCAAGGCTCTGCGCACCTGAAAACGGAACAAAAATTTTAAAAAGGTGGTATGAAAGATGGTTATTGGTATCCCGAAGGAGATTATGCACGGCGAGGGCCGTGTATCCGCAATTCCCGAAACGGTTTCTCTGCTCCGCGCGGAAGGCTTTGATGTTCTTGTAGAGAACAAAGCAGGCGAAGGCGCACTTTTTTCTGATGCAGAATATGCAGCAGCCGGCGCTACCATGATTGCGGACGCGGAAGAGCTTTACGCAAAGAGCGACATTATCTTAAAGGTTAAAGAACCGCAGTTCAACGAAGCGAAGGGCAAGCACGAGGTAGATATGATGCATGAGGGGCAGTACCTCATCACCTTTATTCATCCGGCCTCGCCCGTTAACCACGAAATGGTGAAGAACATGGCGGCAAAGGGCGTAATCAGCCTTACTCTTGACGGTGTTCCGCGTATTTCCAGAGCGCAGAAGATGGACGCGCTCTCTTCCATGAGCACCTGTGCAGGCTATAAGGGTATCCTTATGGCGGCCAATGATTTGAAGAAGTTTATTCCCCCGATTTTCTGTGCCGTCGGTCAGGTTAAGCCCTGTAATGTAATGGTTATCGGTACAGGCGTTGCAGGCCTCCGCGCACTCGCTACCGCAAAGGGTCTTGGTGCGATTACATACGCGGCCGACATTCGTCCGGCAGCAGCCGAGCAGGCCATGAGCCTTGGGGCCAAAATCGTGGACACCGGCGTTCCGGCTGAAATTGCAGTTGGTGAGGGCGGCTATGCCAATGCCCTTCCCGAGGAATGGCTCGTAAAGGAAAGAGCCGCGCTGGCAGATGCGATTAAGGAGATGGACATTATCTTCTGTTCTGCCCTCGTTCCCAGCAAGCTCGCCCCTGTTATTCTGACGGAAGAGCTTGTCAAGACCATGAAGCCCGGCTCCGTTATCGTAGACATTTCGATTGACCAGGGCGGTAACTGTGCGATTACAGACCCCGGCGAAACGGCTGTAAAGCATCAGGTTACGATTGAAGGCATCAAGAATATTCCCGGTATGCTGCCCACAAGCTCTACCTGGATGTTCTCGCATAATATCTACAACCTCGTAAAGTATCTGGCTAAAGACGGCAAGATGAGCCTGGATATGAACGATGATATCGTAAAGGGAATCCTGACCACCATCGGTGGCGAGATTGTTCATAAGGGCGCGCTGGAAGCCATGAACAAATAATTTTTAAAAAGCAATCCCATCAACCCGCACTCTTTCTGGGTGCGGATTGATGTGTATATGGGAGGAAATATTATGGGAATTATTTTAATACTCATATTCGTGGTGGCCGCCATTGTCGGTTATTTTATCATCAATAAGGTGCCCACCCTTTTGCACACACCCCTCATGTCCGGCATGAACGCGCTTTCCGGCATAACGGTCTTAGGAGCGCTCACCACCATCGCCGTGGTGGTCCGGGAAAAAGGCTCCGTTTTAAGTGTAATTATCGGCATTTTGGCCATTATCTTTGCCATGGTCAATGTAGTGGGCGGATTTGCCGTAACCGGCAGAATGCTTAGAATGTTTAAGACAAAGGAGGACAAATAAATGATAACAAGCACAGCGTATTACATCATAAGCGCCGTCCTCGTTTTAGGTGTTCTTCTGGGCATCAGCCGGATGAGCAAGGTAAAAAGCGCCAACAGCGGTAACACCCTTTCGGCCGTTTGTACCCTCGTTGCCATTTTGGTTATCATGTATAACTGCGAAATCCTGACGGCGTGGCAGGCCTGGCTTGGGCTTGCAATCGGTGCGGTTCTCGGCATTATCGGCGCGGTCAAGGTTAAAATGATAGAGATGCCGCAGGCGGTGGCCCTTTTAAATGGTCTGGGCGGTCTTGCCAGCGCACTCGTGGCGATTTTAACCGTCCAGCAAACAGAAAACCGCTTTGAAATTTATGTAGGTGCGGTCGCTCTCGTTGTCGGCTTTGTTACCTTTACGGGAAGCGTTGTGGCAGCCGGAAAGCTGCATAAGCTTCTGCCGCAAAAGCCGGTTGTATGGAAGGCACATTCCCTGATTGTAGCCGTTACCATTGTGGCAACCGCTTTGGCCGTTATTTTCTGCCCCGAATGTATGTGGCTGATTTCCATTTTGTCCGCCTTCTTCGGCGTAGCCTTTGCCATTCGCGTCGGTGGTGCGGATATGCCCATCACCATTTCTCTCTTAAATTCCCTAAGCGGTGTTGCCGGCGGTATTGCCGGTATTGCGGTGGGTGATGTTTTGCTTGTGGCGATTGGCGGCATAGTAGGCGCTTCGGGCCTTTTGCTTACGCAAATTATGTGCCGGGCCATGAACAGAAGCCTTATCAGTATTCTCGTTGGCGGCAAGGCCAAAAAGGCGGCGGCAAAAATAGAGAAGGCCGCGGCGCCGGATAAAAAGGAAGAGCCGAAAAAGGAAGAAAAACTAAACGCGGGCGATATTTTAAATGCCGCGAAAAAGGTTATTATCGTACCCGGTTATGGCATGGCACTCGGGCAGGCGCAGAGCATTGTTAAGACCTTTGCGGATAAGCTCGAGGCAAACGGCGCCGAGGTAAAATATGCCATCCATCCTGTCGCCGGCAGAATGCCCGGCCACATGAATGTACTTCTTTGTGAAGTGGATGTGCCGTACGATAAGCTTTACGAAATGGAAACGATTGACGGCGAGTTTAAGGAATGTGATGTAGCCGTTATCATCGGCGCAAACGATGTAGTAAACCCTGCGGCCAACACTGCAGAGGGCACACCGATTTATGGTATGCCGGTACTCTCTGCCGCCGATGCGAGACATGTCATTGTATGTAATTTTGACGCAAGTCCCGGCTACGCCGGCGTGCCGAACCCCTTGTATGAGGCGGAAAATACGATTATGATGCTCGGTGATGCGAAGGAAACGGTCTCCGGTCTTATCGCAACCATCGGCAAAAGTGCGCCGAATGGCGAGGCGGCACCTGCAAAGAGCGTAAACGCAGGCGACATCCTGAAAAATGCCAAAAAGGTTATTATCGTACCCGGTTATGGTATGGCACTCGGGCAGGCGCAGAGCATTGTCAAGACCTTTGCGGATAAGCTGGAGGCAAATGGCGCCGAGGTAAAATATGCCATCCATCCTGTCGCCGGCAGAATGCCCGGCCACATGAATGTACTTCTTTGTGAGGTGGATGTGCCGTACGATAAGCTTTACGAAATGGAAGCGATTGACGATGAGTTTAAGGAATGTGATGTAGCCGTTATCATCGGCGCAAACGATGTAGTAAACCCTGCGGCCAACACCGCAGAGGGCACACCGATTTATGGTATGCCGGTGCTCTCTGCCGCCGATGCGAGACATGTCATTGTATGTAATTTTGACGCAAGTCCCGGCTACGCCGGCGTGCCGAACCCCTTGTATGAGGCGGAAAATACAATTATGATGCTCGGTGATGCGAAGGAAACGATAGCAGAGCTAATGTCCGCATTTTAGTCGCAGAATAAAACAAAGAGCCGCGTGTTCACCCGAACATACGGCTCTTTTCCTTGCTTTGTAAAATACACTTGAAAAAATACACATATTGCGGTATAATGATTACAAGCACTGCCCAAAATCGTCGATATGAATCCTTGCCAGAATTCTCGATATGTCGCTAATGCGACGAGAATTCATATCATATCGAGTTCGACCAAAGGAAAAACATATCGATTTTGCGACAGCAAAAATATTGAGCAAACGAAGGGTGCATATCGACATAGTTTTTATTCCGGTCTTGACACGAGCTTTGTTGATAAATAACAAGATATTTTGAATGTGAGGAAGGAAAATGAAAAAAAGAGTTTTAGGCTTGTTTTTAGGCATCGTTATAATCATGTCGATTTCAACCATTTTTCCGGTTTGCGCGTTGGAAGAAGCAAGCGGAACTTGTGGTGATAATGTTACATGGACTCTAAATGACGCCGGAAGACTTGTTATACGAGGGGAAGGTGATATGACCAGCGCGCCATGGCTAACGGAATACAAGAGTGATATTACGGAAATCAAAATAAGAGATGGCGTGACATCCATTTCTCAGAATGCGTTTAATGGATGTATCAATCTGGTGGATGTTGATATTGCTGATACTGTTACAACAATTGGAGGAAATGCATTTTATAAATGTGAAAGCCTGACATCTGTGTATTTACCCGAAAGCGTTTCGACTGTAGGAGGATGTGCGTTTGGATATTGCACAAACTTAGAGGAAATAAACTTTCCGGATGGTGTAACTGTTATTAGGGACAGCATGTTTTTCCGATGTGTTAATCTAAAAGAAGTGACGCTTCCGGATACAATTATAGACATCGAACGACTTGCCTTTTATGCCTGTGAGAGTCTGGAGGAACTTCAATTACCAGAAGGGCTGGAAACAATCGGGAGGGAGGCTTTTGCTTTTACCACACTTGGCGATTTGGTTATTCCTGAAAGTGTTAAAAGCATTACCTACCCAGCCTTTGATTATAATAGTTATATCTGCCTGAATGTATATGCCGGAAGTTACGCCTTAGAATATGCGCAACAATATAACAAACCGTATGTGATTATAGAGAGGGAAAAAACGCCTGCTGAAAAACTTTGCGACATAATCAATGCACAGACCGCAAATTCTTGCGAAGTTAATGCCAAATCACAAACAGTAACCCTTTTATCCGATGTGCAACTGTCAGAAACGATTGCAATACCAACCGGCGGGAGCATCATATTGCAAATTGGCGACTTCAGCATTTTAGGGGCAAACGACCTCGATGCTATCCATGTCCCGACGGATGCCCTCATAAATATTTATGGTTCGGGAATAATTAAGGGCGGAAATGTTACGGAAAGTGGTTATTATGGCGGTAACGGAATTTCCAGTTCGGGGGAGCTACTTATAAGCGGTCCAACCCTTATTGGCGGCGATGCCCTTGCGGAATATGGATATGCAGGAGCCGGCGTTGAAACATGTGGCGCGGCGCCAACTTATTTTACAGAAGGTATAATTCAAGCAGGCGAAGGTTGTTATCAAAAAAGGGTGATGTTTGAAAGACTGAATCTTACGGTTGTTAAAGAAAGTGATGATGGCATAAATTACACGGTTGCTGCAAATTCGTTTTCTAACAATAAAAAATACTTAAAAGCAATTAAAATTTCAAACAATTTATCAGCAGCATCCAAACTTTCTGCTTTATTAAATGAAATACAAGCGGACACTTGTAGCATTGTCGGGGATGTAATAACATTAAACAAGGATTTTTCTTGCCCTTACGAAATCTATATACCAATAGGCGATGCAATCATACTTGATTTTAATGGACATACTGTTACAACATATGATTTCTTTATTCCGTTCATAATACCTGCGCAGGCAGAGATTACTCTTAAAGGAACAGGTGTGCTTACCAATAAAGAACAAGAGTCCGGGGCGACATCCGGGATGGGCGGAAATGCCGCAGTACTTCCTAACGAAGGACAACTTACCATCGATGGAATTACTGTCCGGGGGGCTGGACTATGCGGAATCAATAATTCCGGAGAATTGACAGTAAGTAGCGGAAAAATAATCGGAAGCGATAGTGCGAGCGGGAGAGAGGCTATATTTAATAGCGGAACGATATGGATATCCGGCGGGGAGATTATAGGTGGTAATGCTACCCGCGACGGCGGAGATGGCGGAGACGGGATAGTCGGGCGTGCGTCAGTATCGCCGGACGGCATATATCCTATTAAACTGCATGGTGGTATATTGTGCGGCGGTAAAGGCTTGGGCGATGGTGAAAACGGAAGCGCAATCAGCACAAGATTTAATGTGGGTGAGGATTGCATCGCATACGAAAGTGATGATGGCGTAAATTATTCTGTATTAGAGGGTACAAGTTGTAGTGCGCGTTATCTCCAAATTGCAAACAAAAGCGGCAATGCTATATTTACAAGTAATATAGCATATGATGGCACAAATTGGTCATGTAACCTGCATTTGCATAGTGACGATGCCATAAGCGGTATTGTCTATGCGGCAGTTTATGAAGATAAACAGTTAAAAAAATTAACCCCATTTTCTGCGACAACACAAATTCCCGTCAGCCTTGCATGCGAAGAAGAACAAACGATTAGAATCTTCTGGTGGGATTCAAATTTAGAACCCAAAAGTCGAACGGTAGAGATAGAAGTGCAATAATCTTTTGTGTGACAAAACGCGAGAGATTTTACGCATGTCAAGTCTATAAATTTAAAGGAACAGCCTACCAATTTTAAATTTTTACATACACTGGCAAAACAGAAACCAGCTGGGAGGACGAAAAATGCGCGTAATTGCAGGAACGGCCCGAAGCGTCCGGCTTTCGAGCCTTCAAGGGGAGGACACGAGGCCGACGACGGACAGGGTGAAGGAATCGGTTTTTAATATGGTTATGCCTTATATTGCAGATGGCGAGGTGCTGGACCTGTTTGCCGGAAGCGGCGCGCTGGGAATAGAGGCGTTATCCCGCGGGGCAAAGAGCTGTACCTTTGTGGAAAATAACAGGCCGGCGGCCGAAGTAATCCGGCAGAATCTCGCGCATACAAAGCTTGCGGATGCAGCGAAGCTTTCCGAAAGAGATGCCCTCTCATTCTTAGAAGAAACAGAGGAGGATTACTCGCTTATTTTTCTCGACCCGCCGTATGACGGCGGCTGGTATACGCCTGTTTTATCGCTTATCAGGCGGCGGGGGCTTTTGCGACCGGACGGTGTTCTCGTTTTAGAAAAGCGTGCCGGCGCCCCCCTTTCGCTGCCGGAAGGCTGGGCGCTTATAAAAGAAAGAAAATACGGCAATATAGAAGTGTGGATTTTGACGACAAAAGGAGAGGAAGAGCATGATTAAAACAATCGGGGTACTGACAAGCGGTGGTGACGCACCGGGTATGAATGCGGCCATTCGTGCCGTTGTTCGTACAGGCTGTGCAAACGGCCTTCGCGTCATGGGTATTCAAAGGGGATATCAGGGACTGATTGACGGGGAAATTCAGGAGCTTCATCCGAGAAGCGTGTCCGACATTCTGCAAAGAGGCGGAACCTTTTTGCAAACGGCGCGCTGTGCGGCCTTTAAAGAAGAGGCAGGCATTGTCCGCGCGATTGAGGTCGCCAAGGTGTTCGGCATAGATGCCGTCGTGGTCATCGGCGGTGACGGCTCTTTCCGCGGTGCGCGGGATTTAAGCCGCCATGGACTTACGGCGGTTGGTATTCCCGGCACCATTGACAACGATATTGACTGTACGGAATACACCATCGGCTATGATACGGCGATGAATACGGCCATGGAGGCTATCGACAAAATCCGCGACACCATTTCCAGCCATCAGCGGTGCAGTATCGTAGAGGTTATGGGCCGCGGCGCGGGGCATATCGCGCTCAGCCTTTCTATTGCAAACGGCGCGGAGGCGGTCATCGTGCCGGAAAAGAATTTTTCTGTAGACGAGGACATCATAAAACCGATTTTCGCCTGCCGCAACCGCGGTAAAAAGCATTATATCATCATTTTAGCCGAGGGCGTGGGGAAGGCCGAGGAGATTAAGGCCGAAATACACCAGAAAACCGGCATTGACGCGCGTATCAGCGTTTTGGGATACATCCAGCGCGGCGGCAGCCCCACCGCGCGGGACAGAATAGAGGCCAGCCGCATGGGGGCGCACGCGGTAGATGTTCTTTTGAAAGGGTGCGACAGCCGCATTGTCGTTATGAAAAACGGTCTTGTTACCGATATTCCCATAGAAGAGGCGCTGGACATGAAAAAGACTATCAGCAGCACGGATTTGGCGCTCACCAGAATTCTCTCTACCTGATTTGACAAAGAAAGTCAGAAAACTTATCGTTAAAGTGACATATTTTGCACCTCTTTTCCTGTATACTGGTAAGGACAGGGAAAGAGGTGCCTTTCTTTTTCCCCGAAAAGGAGGTGCGTGCATGACCATTTACGCCGATGTTCTCCTGGGAACAAACTTCCTCATAAACCTTCTGGTTTTATACCTGACCGCGAAAATCGGGCGCGTATCGCCGCCTCCCTGGCGTCTTGTCCTTGGGGCGGCCTGTGGAGCCTTGTATGCGGTTTTGCTCTTTTTTCCGCGCCTTTCCTTCGGATACTCGGCCCTGGCAAAATTTCTGTTTTCGCTCTTTTTGGTGGCGCTCACTTTTCATATCCGCGGCGTGCGGCTGTACCTGAAAATCGTGGGGGCCTTTTATCTCGTAACCTTTTGCCTTGGCGGAACGGTGATGGCGCTCTTTTATTTTACGGGCGTGGGGCAGGGACTTGGCGCCGTCGTAAAAAACGGGATTTTATATTTCAATCTGCCGTGGCGCGTTTTGTTTTTGACGGTGCTGGCCGCCTACTGTATTCTCCACATTGTCTGGGGTGTTTTGCGGCACCGTCTTTCCAAAACTGCCATGCAGCGGAAAATCGGTATTGTGTGGAACGGCCGCGAGGTCTGGATAGATGCCTTGCTTGACACAGGCAACTCGCTTTGTGAGCCGTTTTCGGGCGCGCCTGTAATTGTGGCGGAATACGAGCGGCTGCTGCCGATTTTGCCGCCCCAGCTGCAAAAGGCCTATCAGAATGGGGGAGAGCCGCGTGTGGCCGATATCACCGATGAAAGCACGAGAGGGCGCATCCGCATTATTCCCTTTTCCTCTTTGGGGAAGGAGCACGGCATTTTAGTAGGCTTTCTGCCGGACCGCGCGCATCTATTGGAGAACGAGAAGATACGCGATGCCGGAGCGGTTGTGGTGGCCATTTACACACGAAGGCTTGCGCGTGACCATAGCTACGGCGCGCTTTTGCCGCCACAGCTTGCCACAAACGAATTTATATAAAGAAAGGGAAAAGTTATGAAATGGCAGGAGCTTTTGCGCGCGATTTTCTCGCGCCTTTGCGCAAGAGAAGTGCACTACATAGGCGGAACCGAAATACTCCCGAAGGCCCTTTCGCACGAGGAGGAAGCCGAGCTTATCGCGCTTTTGCCCATGGAGGGGGAGGAGGCAAGGAGGAAGCTAATAGAGCATAATCTCCGGCTGGTGGTATATATCGCGCGGAAGTTTGAAAATACGGCGGTGGGGGCCGAGGATTTAATTTCTATCGGCACGATAGGGCTTATCAAAGCCATCAACACCTTTCAGCCGGAAAAGAATATAAAGCTTGCCACCTATGCCTCGCGCTGTATTGAAAATGAAATCCTGATGCAGCTCCGAAAAAACGCCTCCCGCCGCACCGAGGTTTCGATTGATGAGCCGCTGAATGTGGACTGGGACGGCAACGAGCTTTTGCTCTCGGATATTTTAGGTACCGACAGCGATTTGGTGCATCGGCATCTGGAGGACGAAACGGAGCGGGAAATGCTGACAAAAGCGCTTTCCCACCTTTCCGAACGGGAACGGACGATTATGCACCTTCGTTTCGGCCTTGGCGGCTGTCAGGAGAAAACGCAAAAAGAGGTGGCCGATATGCTGGGGATTAGTCAGTCTTATATTTCGCGCCCCGAAAAGCGCATTATTGCGAGACTACGCAAGGAGTTTTCCGCTATGGGGTAAGAAAAAAGCCTTTGTCCGACCGGACAAAGGCCTTTATATTTTCGTTTTACAGCCGGAAGGCATCCGGCAAAAGAGCGGACAGGCGCGTCACCCCTCGGGGCGTGACGACATCCATATCCCCGAACTCCGAAAGCACCTGCCGGCAAGTACCGCAAGGGGTATGCGTGACGGCGATGGCGCGAAAGACGCGTGCGCCCGCGGCTACTGCCGAAAAAAGTGCAACGCGCTCGGCACAAACGGTAGCGCCATAGGCGGCATTTTCAATATTACAGCCGGTGAAAATGCGGCCGTCCTCCGCCAAAAGGGCGGCACCCACAGGGAAGTGGGAGTAGGGCGCATACGCATTTTGGGCGGCTTTTTCGGCCATTTCCATAAGGCTTTTATACATCTGTTTCCCTCCAAAGGCCAAGTGCTGACAAAATTTTCTCCTCCATCGCGCGCATTTTCAGGCGGTCTTCCTCTTCTATATGGTCGTAGCCGTACAGGTGCAGCATAGAGTGAACGGTTAAAAAGCCGATTTCGCGCGCAGGACTATGCCCGTATTCTTCGGCCTGCTCGTACGCTTTTTCAAGGGAAAGCACAATATCGCCGAGAATACGCTCCTCGTCCTCCATGGGGAAGGACAAAACATCCGTTGCCTTGTCAATCCCGCGCCACGCGGCGTTTAATTCCCTTATGGCGGCGTTATCGCACACTAAAACGGAAACGGCTTTCCGACCGCCCTGCCCCAGCATACGAAAGGCCATGCGGATGCTCTTTTTTATGGTGCGGCGTACCCGAAAGGTCAGGGGATACGCCGTCTGTTCATTTTTCAGCCAGATGGTCAGCATATCAGTTCTCCTTTTTCTCAGTTTCCGGATAGGCGATGCGGCTGTGAAAATAGCCGCAGAATACATGGACAAATGCCGATTCTATCGTTTCTATATCGCGAAGCGCAAGGCCGCTTTCCCCGAGCTGGCCGTCCTCGAGCTTTCCCTTTACAATTTTCTGCACCATATCCCGTATGGCAGGCTCGTTTTTATCCTCCAGCGCGCGAACCGCCGCCTCGACAGAGTCCGCTAGCATGACGATAGCCTCCTCGCGCGTTTGGGGGCGCGGGCCTGCGTAGCGGAACTTTTCTTCCTCGGCCTCCCCTTCGTTTTCGATTTTCGCCTTGTGGTAGAAGAAGGAAACGAGAGAGGTGCCGTGGTGCGAGGCAATAATGCTGCGGATGGCACCGGGCAAACGATGCTGCCTTGCCAGCTCCGAGCCTTCTTTTACATGCGAAAGAATAATGGAGGCGCTCAGAAGCGGGTTCATTTTATCATGCGGATTTTCGGCGTATTGATTTTCTTTGAAATACTGGGGGCGGCGCAGCTTGCCGACATCGTGATAGTACGCACCGGTGCGACAGAGGAGCGCGTTGCCGCCAACGGCCTCACAAGCCACCTCGGCGAGATTTCCTACCATAAGGCTATGATGGTAGGTGCCGGGCGCCTCCGTGAGAAGGCGCTTTAGGAGCGGCTGGTCGGGATTTGAAAGCTCTAAAAGCTTAAAAGGGGTAGTGACATCAAAGGCGTACTCCCAAAACGGCAGAGTGCCGATAATCAAAATGGAGCTGATACCGCCGGCGCCCAGACCATATACACCGCGTAAAAGTGCACTGCGTATTTCGAGTCCCTCCAAAATGCCGATGGAAAAATATAAGGCAAGCTGGCAGAGCGACTGGATAACAGCCGACAGAACAAGCGTATGGCGAAGACCGGGGCGCGTAAACACAAAAGCAGAAAGCGTGCCGGAGAGAATAAGACAGGATAAACAGTAAATATCGCCCTCGAAAATCAAAACGGACAAAATGGAAATAACGAGATTATAGATAACGGCAAAGCGGATATCCACCAAAATCGCAAGGAGCGCCGCGCCGGCAATAACCGGCAGGAGATAGGGGCTGACCGTGCGTGCGATGCCTGCAGAGCTGAGCAAAACGGTAAGCGCAAAGATGATGGCAATCATAAGGAGAAGGCCGTCGTTTTTCAGGCATTCGTGCGCGTAGCGGCGCATGTAAAAATACAAAATAGCATAGCAGAAGGCAAGGAGCAAAAAGGCGCCGACAATGCTGACTACAGGAAGACCGCGCGCGTCCGACTCTACCATGCCAAGGGCCGCGAGAACTTCAAATTGTGCCTCCGTGAGGATATCCCCTTTGCGCACAATTACCTGGTTTGCCTTATATGTAACTTCTTCTACGCTGCTGCGGAGCGCAAGCCGCGCCTCCTCCGTTTTTTCCGCATTGTATACCTTGTTTTCTACAAGCGTTGCCGAAAGAAGCGAAAGCGCCAGTTCCGTATGGCGCGTGCTTGCTGAAAGAGAGGCGCGCGCTTCCTCGAGTGCCGCGTCCTTATCGGTTATGCCGTTTTCCAAAAGGGTGGCTTGCGTTTGTGAAACAAGCGCGGAAAACGAAGAAAAGGCGGTATCCTCCATGGATAAAAGCGGTGCGATATCAACATCCGCCGGCCCGTTTTCCGTTATCCGGTCGCCTTCGGTGCGGCGCTTTTCGGCAAAGGCAAAAATATCGCGGAGTGCTTTTTCGGCATCGCGCGTGGCCTCCGGCAAAATATCATATTTGTCCTGCAAATCGGCCTCGGCTTCCGTACGCCGTTTTTCGGTGGTCAGCTCGTCCACAATTTCGCGCGGGGCATAAATATCCGCCGGCGCGGCGCGGCCGGCCGCAAGGTCATACTGTGTGGGGCGAAGCCCATTTACAACCAGCAGAAAGGTCACAACAAAGGAAAGAACGACAATGATTATTTTTTTCATACTGTTTTCCCTTACTTTCGTTTATTCGCATTTCTTTCGTAGGCATCAATAATTTTCTGTACCAACGGATGACGGACAACATCCTTCGCCGTCAGCTGTACGAAGGAAATTCCTTCAATATTTTTAAGAATGGGAATAACATCCCGAAGGCCCGACCGTTTTCCGTCCGGCAGGTCAACCTGCGTGATGTCGCCGGTAATAATCGCCTTGGAACCAAACCCGATACGCGTTAAAAACATTTTCATCTGCTCGGGCGTTGTGTTTTGCGCCTCGTCTAAAATAATAAAGGCATCGTCGAGCGTGCGTCCGCGCATATAGGCAAGCGGCGCCACCTCAATAAGGCCGCGCTCGAAGTATTTGAGGTAGCTTTCCGTCCCCAGCATATCACTCAGAGCGTCGTACAGGGGGCGGAGATACGGGTCCACCTTGTTTTGCAAATCGCCCGGCAAAAACCCGAGCTTTTCGCCGGCCTCCACCGCCGGCCGCGTGAGAATGATGCGGCTGGCCTGTTTTTTGCGGAAGGCATCTACCGCAAGGGCAACGGCCAGATATGTTTTGCCCGTTCCGGCCGGCCCTATGCCGAAGGTTACGGTGCTGTTTCGTATGCTGTCCACATAGGTTTTCTGGCCCAGCGTTTTGGCTTTTATCGGTTTCCCTTTTGCGGTAATGCAAACATAATTTTCCCCGAGGCTGGCCGCCGAGAAGGTAATGCCGTCCTCCGCCATGGTAATCGCATAGCGGACATCCTGCTCGGAAAGGCCGTCGCCTTTTTCTAAAATGCTGGCAAGATTTTCAAAAACATAGATGGCCTTCTGGGTGTTGGTATCCTCCCCGAGTGCTTTAATCACACCGTCACGCGTAATCAGCTGCACATCCAGCTCCTTCTCAATCAGCATCAGATTTTTATCAAAAGCGCCAAAAAGCTCCGATTGGTTTGTGATACCGCTTATGTCAAAATATCTTTCCGTCATCCTCTGTTTCCTCCAATATTTCGCGTATTTCTCCGATTTCTTCTATGCAGGTAACGGTGCAACTCACCGTAACACTTCCATCCTCGTTTAGTATGTGCGTATATTCCGTGTTTAAAACCTCGGCATCCGCCGGAATTTGTATTTTTTCCCGAAGGCGTGGCCCATACAGCGCCGCCGCTTCCTCCGGTGAAAGCAGTACCTTGTGCGTATTCGTTTCGTAAAAGGTACTTTTTTCTATCGCCAGCGGCAGATATATGCGGCCGAACAGGCAAAGCTCCTTTTTTTCCGTCTCTGTACGAGAAGACGGGAAGGGGTCTCCTTTCCGATATAGCGGCAAAAGATGTTCCCCGACGCAAAGCGTATAGCGTACGGCCTTCCCGCCTCTATCGGTTTCGACAAGGGACGAAAGGGGGAAGGTGCCGCTTTCCCTCCGAAAGGTCTGCGCGCGCACAGCGCCTTCCGCATGGACAAGGAGCGTGCCGCCGTGCTTGGTTTCCACGGTACCGCTTATAAGGAGCGTGCCCTTTTGTACCGCGTCACCTTCTTTTACACATGGCGTACCGCGTGTGGCCGTACAATCCAGAATAACGCCGTCCGTTTCCGCAACCACATTAGAAGGCCGCTTTTGTGGGACAATCTCTGGCTTCGGCGTTTTTTCACGCACATGCACAAAAGCGCGCGTGCCTTTGATTTCCACCCACAGCCACGAAAGCTCCGGCATTTTCCGAAGCATTTCCTCTTTTATGTCGGAGGCCTTCAAGGTATATTTTATCACACCTTCCTCTAAACCGCAAGTCCCAAGCGCATTTCTTATTATATTTTCATCTGTTTTCTCGAAGCCGTCTATTTCAATGCGCCAAATAAACGAGGACAGAAGTGTCAGAATAAGGATAAAAAGCAGAATGCCCACAATGAAAGCGCGCCTTTTTCGGTGCTTATGCAAAAAGAGGGGCATGCCGCGTTTTTGCAGGATATGCACCCGCGTTTTTGTCTTTCTTGCCGCCTCGCGCATCCGGAAAAAGCCGGGAATGCTTACATGGATACGCGCCTTTTCTCCGTCCACCTTTTTGATGTGCCAGAGATAAATGCCGCGGCGCACACAGAGGTTAATAAACCGCTCGAGATAGGCGCCCTCGAGTTCTAAAACAAGAAAGCCGCGAAGATAATGTAAAACAGAAAAAATCATGGCGCCCCCCTCTATTCCAGTTCGATTTTGCGGATGGAGCCTATGATGGAGATATCCTCATCGGTAATGGCCGAAACATCCATATTTTCCCCATAAAGGCACACAATACCGGCCGCCGTATACAGGCGGATTTCCTCGCGCCCCAGCGCAATAATGCCCTTATAATTTTCGATATTGGCCTCCTTTTCGGCAAGCACCGTAATCTTAGGCATGGAGAGAGCCACTTCCTTCGGAAGCTCTATCGCTTCGGTCACTTTTTCCCGCAAGGGGGTCCGGTTTCGTTTTCGCATGAAATCAGTCCTTTCGCCATATGTATATGAGAAAGAGACGAGAAAAAAACCTGATTTTAAGGAGGACACGCCATGAAAAAGCTTTTGGGGGCAGGGGCGGCGATACTAGCGGTGCTCTATGCGATAGAGCCGGCATGTAGTATGGGGGCGGCGGCAGAAGCGCTGAAAATGTGCGGCGAAACGCTCCTTCCTTCTCTCTTTCCCTTTTTCGTTTGCGCCAATATGCTTATCGGCAGTGGTATGACCGCGGCCTTCGGGCGTGTTTTGCAAAGGCCCTGTCAGCACCTGTTTGGTGTTGGCGGAGTGGGGGCATCTGCCGTTTTTCTGGGGTTTATCAGCGGATATCCGGCCGGTGCCGCGGTAACCTGCCGCCTTTTTTCCGGTGGGAGCATTACAAGGACGGAGGCACAGCGGCTTTTGGCCTTTACGAATAATGGCGGGCCGCTTTTTGTTATCGGCGTTATCGGGATGGGTGTATACGGCAGCACGCGCACTGGGTATCTCCTGCTCGCCGCCCAGGTCCTGGCGGCACTCACGACAGGCCTTTGTATGCGCTTTTACGGAAGGGGAGAGTCTATACGGAGAGCAGGAAAAAGGCAAGGCTTTGGTGACCCTGTGACAGATGCGGTACGAACGCTCCTTTCCCTTTGCGGCTTTGTCGTTTTCTGCGCCACCGTGGTAGCCTTCATGGAAAAACTGGGCATTCTCAGCCTTTTGCGCCGTCTTCTCATGGGCCTTGGCATGGGGGAAAATACGGCCATGCTCCTCTCGCGCGGCGTGTGGGAAATTACGGCGGCGGCGCGAGGAGGGGGAGCCGCTCTCCCTGCGATGGCGGCGCTTCTCTCTTTTGGTGGCTTTTCTGTTTTTCTGCAAACGCTTTCCCTTGTCCGAAAGGCCGGTCTTTCCATAAAAAGCTACGCATTCGGTAAGCTTTTATCCGGGGGTTTTGCCGCCTTTTATTGTCGCATTTTGCTTATTTTCTTTCCGCTTTCGCATTCCGTCAGCCTTTCCCGGGGAGGCGAAAAGGCCGTTTTGTTCGGCGGTTATCTCATAGCGGCGACTTTTCTGGCGGCTGCTGTATATGCCTTGTATGCGTGTATGGAAAAAATCCGGCGCTAGACGCGCTTTCGTTTGACTATTTTTCGTATGTATGCTATAATGAATTTAATTGCAAAGCAATTAAATTCAGCGATATAAATTCCTTACGGAATTTGCGATATGTACTTCGTACGCGATATATCTTCGATGCGATATGTCCCTTCGGGACGAGAAATAGGAATTTATATCATATCGCAACGGAATGAAATGGAGTTATATCGCATTTGAACGGAGAGAAAATATATCGCACGAGCGTGAGCGAGTATATCGCCAAAAAGTTGGCATCTAAATTGTGCACGAATTCTATAATGATTTCATCTTTGATGAAATCAGCGATATAAATCTCTTGCGAGATTTTCGATATGTCACAAGTGACCCGATATGTGCTAACGCACTCGATATGTTGCCCACAGGCAACGAGATTTATATCATATCGAGTTTTGAGCGAAGCGAAAAACATATCGATTTTACGAAAGTAAAAATATCGAGCAATCGTAGATTGCATATCGACAAAACAGGCTGCATCTTTTCTATCACCTAATTCTATACCGGAACAAATGACCGGGAGGAGGGTTTTTATGCAATCCGATAAAAAAATACGCGCGGCGTTCTTTTTAAATCTCATGTTTTCTATTATAGAATGTGTGGGTGGCCTTTGGACAGGAAGTGTGGCCATTCTTTCCGATGCCCTGCATGATTTTGGGGACAGTATCAGCATTGGCATTTCCTACTTTCTGGAAAAGACGAGCCAAAAGGAGCCGGATAATCAGCACACCTACGGATACAGGCGGTACAGCGTGTTGGGCAGCGTGATTACCACGGTAATTTTACTCTTTGGCTCGCTGGCGGTATTGTATCATGCCGTACCGAGAATTTTTCGTCCTGTGCCGGTAAACTACGACGGTGTCCTGGCGTTGGCGGTAATGGGCGTGCTTATCAATTTTTTGGCCGCCTATTTTACTAAAGAGAAGGACTCCTTAAACCAAAGAGCCGTCAATCTCCACATGCTGGAGGATGTTCTGGGCTGGCTGGCCGTTTTGGTCGGGGCCGTTTGTATGAAAATCTGGGATGCGCCCTGGATAGACCCGCTTTTATCGGCGGGTGTGGCCGTCTTTATTTTCGTGCATGCCGCGAAAACCTTAAAAAGTGCCATAGATATCTTCCTCGAAAAAACGCCGGCCAATATAAGCGCGGCCAAAATCCGGGAAATTGCTCTCGGGGTAGACGGCGTTTTGGATGCGCACCATATCCACATCCGCACGCTGGACGGGTATCTGCATTATGCCACTCTGCATGTGGTGACGGATGCGGCGCCGAAAGAAATAAAGCACAGAATCAAGGAGGCGCTCTCTGCATGCGGCATCTCCCACACGACCATCGAGATAGAAACGAGCGAGGAAGGGTGCGACGATGTTTTCTGTAAAACCGACACTTCCCGACCGCATCACGAACACCACCACCATCATCACTAAGGAGCAGGGAAGAGCATGCTGACTTTGTATAGCGGAAGTTATGACAAAATGACGGTTTTCCCGGAAATGGAGCCGGATGAGAGGGCGATTTTGACGCTGACCTGCGGCAAAAAAGAAGAACGCGTGCCGGCCACAAACCGGCAAAGAGTAGAGTTTGTCCTTCAGAAAAACACCCTGTATTCTCTTTCGCTCGGCATAGCGAGAGCGGGACTTATTTATCTGTATGACGAGGCAGATGTTCTGGAAAAGGGCGTTTATTTTTGGGAAAGGGACGGCGCGAAAAGAAAGGGCGGCGGCCATCATTTTCGGCCGTATCAGGGGTACATGGGCGCACCGTGCGGTCTTTGCCATTATCAGGGGCTTTATCATCTGTTTTACGAATGGAACCCCTTTGGAGAGGAAGGGGATACGCTTTACTGGGGACACGCGGTAAGCGAGGATATGCTATCATGGCGGCATTTGCCGCTCCTTTTTGAGCCGCAGGCGGAGCTTCGCCTTATCCGCCATCGCACGGGCGGTGCACGCGCAGGAAGTGCCGAGGTGTGCCCCGGTCTTGTGCGGCTTTATTTTACCCGCAGCATAGCCGCACGCAGTACAGGTGCGGTGCAAAGAGAATATCCCGTATGGGCAGGCAGCCGCGATATGGTTCATTTTTCGGAGGAAATGCCGCTTCCCATAGAGCTGCCGGAAAGCCATGCTGGTCCGGCGTTTGGCGGGCCGCACCTTTTCGGGAAAGACGGCACGCGCTATATGGTTTTAGGGAGTACATGGCAGAGCACGGCGGCCCTGCTCCTTTACAGAGAAAAGGGGAACGGCTGGGAGTTTGTGCGTCCGCTCGTGAAGGAAAAAGGGGCGACCGTGTGGGAAAATCCCGACTTTTTCCGGCTCGGCCGGAGCTATGTCGCCATCGGCACCTTTGGGGAAGAAGGAAACCCGTATTGGTACCTAGGTGGATTTGCAGACGGCACCTTCCGCAAAAGGAGCCGCGCCAGGCTTGATTTCGGCGGTGATTTTTTCGCACCACAGACCTTCCTGCAGGACGGACGCAGGCTGATGATAGGGTGCATAGACCGAAAAGAATACGGAAACTGCATGTCGCTTCCCAAAGAGGTGTTCTCCCGCGGTGGTCGCCTTTTTCTGCGGCCGGCGAAAGAGGTATACAGCCTTCGGGCCCAGCCGCTATATAGGGGGCATGGCGAAAACAAAACCATAGAGACAGAAAGCGATGCCTTTATGGCGGAGCTGCAGTTTTCGGGAGAAACTGACCTTTCTCTTCGGCTTGGTGAGGCGGAAAACGCCGTTTGTCTGCGCTATCGGGGCGGACGGTGCTTTTGGGAAACGAAGGACGGGGAAAGCGAGGCGGCGGAAATAGAAAAATTGCACCGCATGGAGCTTTTTGCAGACGCGTTCGCCGCGGAAGTGTTTTTAAACGACGGCGAGGCCGCAGGCACCGTGGCATTCTTCGGGTCTGCCGGGAGAATACAGGCCGACTTTTCGGCACCGGATAAGGTAAAAGCCTATTCTGTGTGGCGGCTGAACGCGCCGGCGGCACGCGAGCCGGAGATGGAAATACCGGAAGACGAAACCTTTGAATTTTAAAAAATGATGCAAATATTTCATAAGGAACAAATATAACGGAAAAGAGACATTTTTCTTTGACGAAAAATGTCTCTTTTCTGGCTTTCGGCTACATAATAGATGCAAGTTATTTTTTCGATATGCAATCTTCGATTGCTCGATATTTTTGTTATCACAAAATCGATATAATCTCACTTCGTTCGATTGAGATATGATATAAATCTCGTTGCCGTAAGGCAACATATCGTGTGCACCAGCACATATCGAGTTAATTTTAACATATCGAAAATCTCGACAGAGATTTATATCGATGAAAAAACGACTTGTCGGAAAACAAGTCGTTTTTTCTGGTGCTCGAGACCGGAATCGAACCGGTACGGGATTGCTCCCACGGGATTTTAAGTCCCGGGCGTCTGCCAGTTCCGCCACTCGAGCTTTTCAAAACACATATATTTTAGCACATTATTTTCCGCTTGTCAATGCTTTTTTCGCAAAAAGGAAACTCTTTCGGGAGAGACTATTGCTTTTTGGAGAAAAATATGGTACAATGACAAAAGGTAGCAGGAAAGTACCCTGTGCGTATGGGGACAGAAAAATTATGCAAAAGAGGAATGAGACTTGAAAACATTTGAGAAGGACTTATCAAAAGGGAGCGTAGGCAAGCAGCTTTTTGCGTTTGCCCTGCCTTTTCTTATTTCTAATTTAATACAGTCGCTTTACAGTATGGCCGACATGGTCATTGTAGGGCGGTACAGCGGCGCGGCGAGCATGTCGGGCGTTAATATCGGCGGGCAGATTACCCTGCTGCTTACCAATTTGGTAATCGGCCTTTGCGCCGGCGCTACGGCGCTGATAGCGCAGTATATGGGCAGCGGCAAAAGGAAAGCCATGAAAGAAACGGTTGGCACACTTCTCACCACACTCCTTCTTTTGAGCGTGGTGCTGACGGTGTTTATGGTCCTTGCCAAGGGGGCGCTTTTGCGACTTGTGCAGACGCCGCCGGAGGCTTTTGGGGAGGCGGAAAGCTATCTCCTCATTACCGCGTGCGGAACGATTTTCATTTTCGGTTATAATGCGCTGAGCGCCATTATGCGCGGTATGGGCGACAGCCGGAATCCCTTGATTTTCGTGGGGATTGCCTGTGTCATCAACATTATTCTGGATTACATTCTGGTCGCCGGCTGTGGCATGGCGGCTACAGGCGCGGCCATCGCCACCGTTTTTTCGCAGGCGGTGAGCATGGTGCTTTGCATCTTATATTTAAAACGCAACAACTTTATTTTCGATTTCAGCCTGCATTCCTTCGGCTTTCACAAAGAGCGGCTGAAAATGCTTCTGAAGGTGGGCATTCCCACTTCTGTACAGAATGTGGTGGTCGGTATGTCCTTCCTGTTTTTAACAAGCCTTGTAAACACCATGGGCGTTACCGAATCGGCGGCGCTCGGAGCCGTCGCGAAGTTCAACACCTTTGCCATTTTGCCGGCCTTTGCCATGAACGCCTCGATTGCCGCCATGAGCGGGCAGAATTTAGGAGCAGGCGAAATGGAGCGCGCGGTAAAGACAATGAAGATTGGCGTGGTTATTGGCTTTTGCATCAGTCTTGTCATCTTCCTGATAGCGCGGATTTGGCCGGAGTGGATTCTTAGCCTGTTTGCCGATGATGCGGCCATGATTTTGGCCGGTAAGGAATATATGCGCTCCTTTAATTACGAGTACCTTTTAGTGGCACCCCTGTTTGGCCTGGGAGGCTTGTTTGTCGGAAGCGGACATACAACCTTTACGCTTTTCAACAGCATTCTTTCCTCGGTGCTTATCCGCGTGCCCATGGCGTACATTGGAGGGGTAGTACTGCATTGGGGCATGTTCGGCGTGGGACTTGCCGGCCCCGTCTCCTCGCTTGTCTCCCTTCTTCTGGCCGTGATTTTCTATAAGACGGGGAAGTGGAAGAAGATGGTCATTTTAAGAGAGGATACAAAAGGCGCGGAAACGGTGTAAATTTTCGCATCCTCGCGCGCCTGTGGACGGCGGTAAGTTATAAAAGCCCTTGACAAAAAGAGGGAATTTTTATATAATAATGGGCATAGTTTCTATACAGCGAGGGTGCAAAAGGCGCCTTAGGCGTTAGAAGGGAATGGTTATATGAGTAAGATGATGCTCCCGGAAGGCTATCGGGATACGCTCAGCCTGTTTGATACACAGATTGCTATTGGCATGATAAAAAGAAGCTTTGAGGATAAGCTGTCGGCGGCGCTCAATCTCCGCCGCGTGTCGGCACCGCTGTTTGTAGAGCCGGCAACGGGACTTAACGATGATTTGAGCGGAAAGGAACGCGCCGTCCGCTTTGATGTTCTGGAAACGGGGCGCGATGCAGTTGTGGTACATTCTTTGGCCAAGTGGAAGCGCATGGCGCTTTATACATACGGCTTTGCGCCGGGCATGGGACTTTATACGGATATGAACGCCATCCGCCGCGATGAGGAAATGGACAATCTGCACTCTATATATGTGGACCAATGGGATTGGGAAAAGGTGATTACACCCGAGGAGAGAACCGGGGAGTACCTTTGCCGTACTGTAGAGGCGATTGTAGGCGCCCTTTTTGAAACATGGGAAGAAATTAAGACGGTATATCCGGCTTTGACGACAGAGCTTCCCCGCACCGTTTCGTTTGTGACGACGGAGGAGCTTCTCGGGATGTACCCGGATAAAACCCCGAAGGAAAGAGAAAACGCGTATCTGAAAGAACATAAGTGCGCCTTTATCATGCAAATCGGCGATGTATTGTCAAACGGCGAAAAGCATGACGGCCGCGCACCGGACTATGACGATTGGACGCTCAACGGCGATATTTTGTACTGGAACGATGTTTTAGGATGTGCCTTTGAAATTTCGTCCATGGGTATTCGCGTCGATAAGGCGGCGCTGGAGGCGCAGCTTAAAAAGGCAGGGTGTGAGGACAGAAAGGGCCTTTTGTTCCACAAGCTCCTTTTAGAGGATAAGCTGCCCCTGACCATCGGCGGCGGCATCGGCCAATCGAGAGTTTGCATGCTGCTTTTAGGTAAGGTGCATGTGGGGCAGGTGCAGGTTTCCGTGTGGGATGATGCCACCGTGAAAACTTGCCGCGATGCAGGGATTACACTTTTATAAGAAAAAGCAAAAGGCAGAACGAAGTATTCGTTCTGCCTTTTGAAATGGCTGTCCGTATTACACGATAGAGGTGATAATACCGTCCTCTACCGTTATGGTCTTGTTGTCTGCCACAAAGGTACCGCTTGCGCCGCACCCGATGGATACAGAGCCGCTTTGCGAGCCGATTACAATTCTGTGCCCGAAAATTTCCATGCCGCCGGCATCCAGCATACGGATACCGCCGATGCGCGTGCCGCTGTAATAAAGGCTTAAGGTATCCTCTCTTCCGTCATTTTCGAGGGCAATATAGTCTTTGAAAACATTGGGCGCGATGCGGACATTGGTACCTTCAATTTCCGCACCGGAAATCTTGGCGCCGGAAATGGAGGCCCCTTCAATGTGGCCGGAAAATACGGCGTTGCCGTCCTCGTCGAGATGGATAGCCTCGCCGCCGCGCGCATCATAAATTTCAAAAACGAAATCGCCTTCGCGGCTTTTGCCGAATACGGCGCGAAGGCGGCCACTGGCGTCCAGCATCCGGATTTGCGCGCCGTCGAGCGTGGTTGCACCGTCTTCACTTTCTATCTTGGTAAGACTTGTGTTTAGGGCGGTTACATTCCGGCTGTCCAGATGCGAAAGTAGCCACGAAAGGTTTTTCTGCATCTTCACAATGGCTTCGCTAAGTGCCTCGTTGTCCTCCGAAAAGCCGGCTAAATTCTGTTCCAGTACAATTTCTGCCATATAGATTCCTCACTTTCTTTTTTTAATATCAATGCTGTTTTCGTCCCGATTATCTAAAAGCTCACCCGGCGTAAAACGCCCCTGCCGGATTTTAGGCGGAGTGGACAGCGCAGGGCGCGACATCACGGCATAGCGGACCGATTCGGGCGCGTGCGTAATTTCATGGGGACTGTCGGACGCGTCCTCGGGCGAGTGGGGGTCATACAAAAGCGCAGGAAGGGTTCGTATAATGTGAATACAGTTTTCAAAAAACGAGATTTTCTTTCCGCGCAAGTATTCCCGCAGTACGCGCCAGCCGGCCACGCGGCGGTTGTCGGCACGAATAAGGCCGCATAAGCCCTTTTCGGCCATAATTTCCACACCGCTTTTCCCCGTGTCCTGCCGCCGGTTCCATAAATCGGGGGAGGCCACCGTATAGGAAATTTTTTCCTCCGGCGGCGAGAGAGACAGAATTTCCTGCGCCGCCTCGGAAAGGGTAAGTCCGCTTTTGTAAAGCTCGCGGTAGCAGGTAAGATTGCCCTCGCCATCTACGGCCCACCAGTGACAGGCCGTCATATCCAGACCATAGTCAAGGCTCCGAAACCGCTTGTGATAGGCAGGGATAGCCTCGGGCGGCCGGACATGTGTCCGGCGGGAAAACTCGCCGAAGAACTGGCCCTCAAAGATGTCCCAATCCCCATAGAGGAGCGCCCTTTTTTCGTTTTCGGGGAGAAGCATAAGGCGGGAGAGGTAGTCGGCATCCTTTTCCATTAAAAACCGGTTTTCCTCCACGCGCGCAGGGATAAAAATGCGCGTTCGCTCCTCGCCGAATACCGTAAACGGCGGCGCAGGGGAAATAAATCGCGCCTTCACCCAGCCGTGTCCGCGGCTGCCGGGATTTGTGGTGCTTTTCATTTGTTTCGGGTATCCGCTCGTGCCGCGCAGGCGGCTGAGCATATATAGGTATTGGTATTCTGTAAAATGCGTCAGCTCGTCAAAACGAATGACATCATATTCGGCCGATTGATACATCATCACATCCGTATCCGCCGCCAGAAAACCAAATTCAATCAGGGAACCGTTGGAAAGCGTTAATTTGTGCTTGGTGCTCTGGTACTTATAAAGGGGCCTTGGAATAAGCTCCAGCGCCGTCAGAATGAGAGAACGCTCCAGCGCAGGGAATGAGGAGCGGAGCAGGAGCTGGCGGCTTTTGGGGTAGCGCATGGCATAGAGAAAGGCATCCACCACCTGCCCGTACGATTTGCCGCCTCCGGCTGCACCGCCGTACAAAACCTCGTCGGCCGCGGCCTCGACAAAGGCCGCCTGCTTTCGGGTAATGGAAAGGGTATATTCCATTTCATTCGACCACGCGGATTTTGACCTCCACATTCTGGGCGTGCGGAGTCTCCTCGTCTGCAAGCTTTAAAAGACATTCCGAAACCTTGAGCCGGTCCTTCACATCCGCCGCCTCATCGCGGAGAACAGAGGTCAGAAAGGCTTGCACTTCCTTTTTGTCGGCTACTTTTTTTCGCATGGATTTCACCTCCTTTCTCCCATTAGTATACAGGAGAAAGCATGAAGGGAACAGGGCAGGAAACAGGCGCAGGAAAAAGGCGGAAAACAGGCACGGCGTCGATAAAGGGCGGATTTTCAAAAATTTCCGCGTTTTGTGAAAATAAGGCTTGATTTATCCGGTGGAAAATGGTAAAATATTGGTAAATTCATTTGGAAGGATGGTTACAACTATGAAATTTTCCCACGAAGTGCAACAGATGCAATGCGTGGCAAAGGGTGTTTGTCACGGACCCGCTCCCATTCCGGAAGAGGGAAAATGGGTTAAAGTGAAGGAAATCAGCGATATTTCCGGCCTGACACATGGTGTGGGCTGGTGCGCACCCCAGCAGGGTATGTGCAAGCTTACGCTGAATGTGAAAAACGGTATTATTGAAGAGGCCCTGATTGAAACCTGCGGCTGCTCGGGCATGACACATTCTGCCGCTATGGCCGGCGAAATTCTGACCGGGAAGACGCTTTTGGAAGCACTCAACAGCGACCTTGTATGTGATGCTATCAATACGGCTATGCGCGAGCTGTTCTTGCAGATTGTATACGGCAGAAGCCAGACGGCTTTCTCTGAGGACGGTCTGCCCATCGGTGCCGGTCTTGAGGACCTTGGCAAAGGTCTCAGAAGCCAGATTGGTACGGTTTTCTCCACAAAGGAAAAAGGCCCCCGCTATCTGGAACTTGCGGAAGGCTATATTACTAAGATTGCGCTCGATGACGAAGGCCATATTATTGGCTACAAGTTTGTGCATCTCGGCAAAATGATGGATATGATTGCCAAGGGCGTAGATGCAAACGAAGCTTTGGAAAAGGCTTCCGGTCAGTATGGCAGATTTGATGACGCAGCAAAGGTCATCAATCCGCGCGAGCAGTAGAAAGGAGAATGGACATGCCTTTATTTGAAAGCTATGAAAGAAGAATTGACCAGATAAATGCCACCTTGGCAAAATACGGTATTGGCTCTATTGAAGAAGCTAAGAAAATTTGTGACGATAAGGGTCTGGATATTTACAACCTCGTAAAATCCATTCAGCCCATTTGCTTTGAGAATGCTTGCTGGGCGTACATAGTCGGCGCGGCGATTGCCATTAAGAAGGGCTACAAGAATGCAAGCGAAGCTGCCGAAATTTTGGGCGAAGGTCTCCAGTCCTTCTGCATCCCCGGCTCTGTTGCGGATGACAGAAAGGTTGGTCTTGGCCACGGAAACTTGGGCGCCATGCTTCTCCGCGATGAAACGAAGTGCTTTGCCTTCCTGGCCGGTCACGAATCCTTTGCCGCCGCAGAAGGCGCCATCGGTATTGCCCGTTCTGCCAACAAGGTAAGAAAAGAACCGCTGCAGGTAATCCTCAATGGTCTCGGCAAGGATGCAGCACAGATTATTTCCAGAATTAACGGCTTTACCTATGTAGAAACGGAATTTGATTACTACACAGGCGAGCTGAAGATTGTATATGAAAAGGCATATTCGAATGGCGAACGCGCAAAGGTACGCTGCTTCGGTGCGGACGATGTTCGCGAGGGTGTTGCCATTATGCACCATGAAAAGGTTGATGTTTCCATTACCGGTAACTCCACCAACCCCACCCGTTTCCAGCACCCTGCTGCCGGCACCTACAAGAAGGAATGTATCGAACAGGGCAAAAAGTACTTCTCCGTGGCTTCGGGCGGCGGTACAGGCAGAACGCTCCATCCCGATAACATGGCCGCAGGTCCTGCTTCCTACGGCATGACCGATACGATGGGCCGTATGCACTCGGACGCCCAGTTTGCAGGCTCCTCTTCCGTTCCTGCACATGTAGAGATGATGGGCCTTATCGGCGCCGGTAACAACCCGATGGTTGGTATGACCGTTGCGGTGGCGGTTGCCCTTTCTGAGCTTCTGTAAGAATAAAACACAAAAAAGCGCATCCAAAATTCGGATGCGCTTTTTGCGTGGCATTACGACATCGTAACATGCTTATACATTTTTTCTACCGCTTCGTTCATATTCACGGGGGAGAGTTTAATGTACGGATGTTCGCTTTGGAACACAACAAAAATCTGATGTGCAAAGCCTTGTCCCATCCAGTCCACTTTGTCAAAATCCAATACAACCTCTTCAAATTTCGAAAGCTGATTACAAACGCGCCGCGCCTGTGAGCGGGAGACGGGTGAAGTCTCAAAAATATTTTTAAGCGGAATTTGCGTTTTGACAAAGCGCGAGTCCGCATCGGAATATTCGTCAAAAATTTCTTTGGCCTGTTTTTTGGAATGATTGGAAAGGGACATAATAACAATGGTTCCCTTGTGGTTTGAAAATTCGGGAAAATCAAGCGTCCGGCTATCGTCATATTTATTTACCGCGAACAACTTTCCGGAGGAATAGATTAAAAAACCATCCATTATCTTGGAGCTGAAAAAGATGCCTTCTCCCGAATGTCTTGTTTCATCGGTGGTAAGCTTGCCTTTGAACAGTTCGCAAACGGCATCATCATAGCTGTCAAGGTTAAAATGCGTTTTAATCTTTTCAAATATACCTACGCCGTCATCGATGATAGTAACCACAGTTTCGAGGAAATTGCGCGAAACCGTAATAACTGCGCGCTCTGCCTGCGAATGGTCAATGACATTATTTATCATTTCGCTGAAGGTGTATTCCCATATACCCTTCACATTCTCGTCTAAATCCGAAATGATGTCTTTCAGATATTTAGAATACGCATAACTGTCATCATCTAAATCTCCGGCATTTCTATATAAAACAAAGGTGGTTTTCTGATTGATAAGCGCATATTCGCCTCTTTTTAGTTTTTCAATAGTTCCTTGTTGTAAAAGTTTTTTGATGTACGAATGAACGGTGGATTCGTTGATGCCAAATGCTTTTTGTACGCTGGGCACAATGCTGTCGCTCTTTTTGCTAATCTTTTCCAGGATATATTGTATAATGGCGTTTTTCTTTTCCGCATCAAATTTCATATGCACACCTCTTTTATGCTCTATTATATGCTTATTATACAGGCTTATTCAAATAAAGTCAAGAGAAACTTGTTATAAATTGCAAAAAACTATTTAAAAATAAAAACAAACTGGTTTTTATAAAAATTAAAACAAGTTTCTCTTTTTCAAGGCATGATTTAGGTGAAAACCGCGAAGAAAGATGAAACAGGGAAAAACCTTATAAAATGGGAGGTTCTGCCATATTTTTCTTGACTTTTCAAAGGCTTTGTGGTATTATCGAACAAGACATAAAATGAGGAGTGAAAAAGAATATGAAATTCCTACGGCAGGGCCTTTCTATAATCCTTTTCTGCGTGCTTTTTGTTGTACCCGCAGCGGCAGAGGGAATGGAAGAGGCATTTGTGACGGCAGAGATGCTGCCGACCTTTGACAAGGTGCATGTACATATCGAACTGACAAACGCACCCGATGGGGAAGGGGAGCTTACCTTCGGTCTATACCCCGAAGGGGCAGGCGAGGCGGTCGATACGGAAACGGTTATGGTAAAACCGAACGATACAAGCTTTAACATGGAGTTTTCCGTGCCGGAATATGAAATCGGCGCTACCTTCCTTTTGAAATTGGAAAGCGGCGAGGCGGCGATGGGATTTATAGAGCCTGCGTACAGGGAGCTTTGGTTGCAGACCTATATCTGGGCAGAGGACGAAAAGCCGATGTACCAAACCGGTTTCTATTTAAGCATGGAGCCGAAATGGAGAAGGAATGTCCGCGTACAGATGGGTACAATGCCGGTTCCGGCCCCCTACTACCCGATAAATGGGGATGTATATGTAAGCGATAGTGTATTTTCGGCTCTGGGGATTACGGTTACCAAAACGGCGAGTGATATTTTCCTCCGGTCCCAGACCGGTAGCTACTCTATGCAGTTTTTCAGAGATAACATTTTTGCCTGCCGCGGTGGCGTGGGATACAATTTGTCCGCACCCGTGTTTTGCCAAGGGGAAAACTGGTATCTGCCGCTTTCGGAGGTAGGGACATATTTTGCCTGTTCCTATGCCAGAATAGATTTAAACCGGGAGGCCTTACATACTGTACAGCGCTCTGCATACGCACCCTTGCCGGAAGAAAACAATTCGGACAGCGAAAGCTATGTAAATAGTCGAGATATCGAAAGCCAGACGGATTATCTTATCTGGGTTTCCAAAAAGGATTATACCGTAAATGTCTACCTTGGCTCGAACCGAAACTGGAGAATGGTGAAAAGCTTTCCTTGCACTATAGGCGCACCGAATACGCCCACCATTGAAGGCGAATTTGAATATATTGAGTACCTTAATAGGTGGCCATATCCCGATTACTATTGCGGGCCGGTTATGCGTTTTCATGGTGGGTATGCCTTGCACTCCACTTTAATCCGCTATGACGGAACACCCTACGATGACCGCGTCGGCATGCAGCTTTCACTCGGTTGCATACGCCTGCATCCGGAGGATATTAACTGGCTGGTTGCCTATGCGCCCATGTATACGAAAATTGTGATTACGCCGTAAAAAAAGGGACCTCTAAGCGAGGTCCCTTTTCGCATAAGCATCTATCGCACAATATTTTGGCTGTATTCTATATCAAAAAGCCTGTCACATAAATTAAAGGCCGTGCCGTAAAAAATATTTTCCTCCGTTTCATTCGTTCGTTTTATGAGCAGCTTTTTGGTAAGGGTGGGGTACGCGCGCCGTTGCATTTCCAGCTCCGCCTCTTTTATCAGCGAAGGGCAGCACTCAAAATCGCCTGCATTAATCACCATAACGGAGGGATTGAACAGATTTACGAGATTAGCAAGGCCTATCCCCAAATACCGTCCACATTCGAGGATGGCATGCACGGCGGCCTCCTCACCTTTTTCGTAAAGCTTATCCATTTCCGCTAAAGAGGGCGCCTTTTTGCCGGTTGCCTGTTCGTAAAGGGACATAAGCCTTTGCGCGGAGCACATAGCCTCCAGACAGCCGCGGTTTCCGCAAAAACAGGCTTCGCCGTGAATGTCTACGGTCGTGTGTCCTATTTCGCCCAAAGTAGAGCGGGAGATGGCGCCGCCAAAAAACTGTACGGCCCCGATGCCGTTATCCATATCCACAAAAAGCATGTTATCCCGAAGGCTCTTGCTATGCTTATGAAAGTACCAGACCGCCCTTACAAGCGAAACATTATCAACAAAAACAGGCAGGGCGGTGGCCGCTTGTAAGCTCTTTTTTATATCAAAGGACTTCCATTTAAGACGCGAGGAAAAAACGAAATTACTGTCATCGAGTATAAGGCCGGAAATCGCAAGACCGATGCCGAGGATTTTATCCGCTCGGTGCCTTTTGATAAGCGTGAGCGTGTTTTTGCAAAGCGCATCCATCGTATCGGAGGCCGTCAGGGTGTCCATTTTCATTTTAATTCTGTCTTTCGTATGCCCGGCAAGGTCTGTATACGCAATATTTATATAGTTTTCATGGAGATAAATACAAATCAGACTATAGTTTTGCACGCAAAACCGCAGAAGAACACTCTTCCTTCCCACGCGCCCCACCTTTTCCACACCGCTTTCATAGAGCACACCAAGCTCCAGAAGATAAGAAGTGATATTGGTAATGGAAGCGAGGGAGAGGCCTGTTTTTTCCGCAATAAAGGGCCTAGTCACATCCGGATTATGGCGGATGAAATCCAGAACCTTCAGCCTGTTCATCTGCTGCATGAGCTGCACATTTCCAACTTGCGTATTCATTCTTTCTCACCTGCCGATTGATAAATTTCCTCTGTCAGTATATCACCGCACGAAAAAAATGTCAATAATATATATTTTCTATTGACAAGCGGCGCGTATAATGATACAATTAATTTAGACGGTAAAAGAATTAGTTTAACCCCAAAATACGGGACGAAAAGGAGCAAGGGCATGAAGGATATACATTTGCTGGGAAAGAAAATAATAGTCGATAAATCCCCCGTTTTGTTTTCGTACCAGCCGGACGAAAACTGGCAGGAATACTGGTTTGCCGGAACGGGAACCTGGAAGCATGAAAACGGCTACCTCATCGGAGAAGAAAGACAAAACCGCGGCGGTATATTGATGTCCAAGGAAAGATTTGACAAGGACATTATGTTCAGCTTTACCATCGGTGCTGTTTTGCCGGCTACAAGAGATGTAAACGCTGTTTTTTGCGCCGATTGGGATAAAGAAACCGATTATCTCGCGGATTCTTACATCTGCGGTTTAAACGGCTGGTATGAAGGAAAGAGCGGCATCGAGAGAAACGCAAGATACGGCTCGCCGCTGTATGCTACCACCGCCTCGTACACTTATGTACCCGGCAGCGAGGTACGCATGACGGCGGGCGCCATAAAGGGCCATACCTTTATGGTAGTGGACGATGAACTGGTGACAGAGCTGATTGACCCGGACCCGCTTTTGGGCGGACGCGTCGGCTTTTCTGCATATTGCACCAAGCTCAAAATCAAGGATATCGAGGTTCGTGAAATATTTTGGGAGGAATTCCCACAAAAATATATTCCAGAATTTTAAGGAGAGAGTAAAATGGGAAAACAAACAACTGATTTTCGGTACAACACAGGAGCGACCAGAGTGCCCTGGGCGGCAGTAGGTGAAAACTATAATGTACAGGACCTTATGGAAATTATCCGTTTTCTGATGCAGGGTGAAGGCAAGGAATATACGGATGCGCTGGAGGCTGTTTGGGAGCAGGTGAAAAAGCTGGATGCGCTGGCAACACCGCCCGGAAAGCTTTCCCTCGGCCGCAAGGTGGAAGAGGCAGAAAATCTCTGTAACGAATACCTCGGCACAGACACCTCTACCTTCGTAACCAATGCCACCGCCGGTTTTGAAATTGCTTATAAGTATGCCAATCTCAAAGCAGGGGACGAGGTTATCGTTCCGGCCATCACCTTTGTAGCGACTATGGCTTATCCGCTTTCCATCGGCTGCAAGCTGGTGTTTGCGGATGTAGACCCGAAGACTATCAACATGGACCCCGCCGATGTAGCCAGAAAGATTACCGACAAAACGAAGATGATTGTGCCGGTACATATTGGCGGCTATCCGGTGGATATGGACCCGATTATGGAGCTTGCCAGAAAGCACAACATTCTGGTTTTAGAGGATGCGGCACACGCCTTTGGCGCTATGTATAAGGGCAAGAAAATCGGCACCATCGGTGATTTTGCAGCCTTCTCCATGCACGAGGTTAAGAATATCACTTCCTTCGGCGAAGGCGGTATTTTAACAACAACCGTTCCCGGCTTTGGCCCGGACATGAAGAGAGCGCGTTTCCTCGGTCTGGACTTCTCCTGCCCGATAAAGGATTGGCTCTACAACATTACACCGATTCCCGGCAAAGAAGGCCCGTTTGTAGCCGGCAACTCCTCTACAACGGAAATTCAGGGTCTTGGTCTTTCGCTGCAGATTGCGCGTAACGAAGAGATTATCGCCAAGAGAACGGCGGCCGCTAAATATCTGACAGAGAGATTTGCCGAAAACGATGCGATTATCCCGCAGGACCTCGGCAATGCCGACATTAAACCGAGCTACCATCTGTATCTTCTGCAGATTGACCCGGCCAAGGCGGGCGGCGATATTCAGGTGCTGAAGAAGAAGCTGGAGGAGAAGGGCGTAACACAGATTGCCCACTTTGGTCCGCTTTACAGATTTAAGGTTGTGCAGGATATGGGTTACGATTCTGACGAAATTGCAAAGACATGCCCCAGTTGCGAAGAAGTATTCTACAAGAGATTTACCCATTTGCCGCTGTATGGTCTGAGCGATGAGCAGCTCTCCTATATGGCAGATGCCGTACTGGAATCTGTTGCGGAGATGCAGGCCGGAAAATAAATTTTCCCGAAGTCTTAGATAGTACAGAAATGGAGTGGGTTAGATGAAAATTAAATGGGGCGTAATCGGCTGTGGCGGTATTGCCGACAGAAGAACTCTGCCGGGCATGATGCTGGCCGATAATGCGGAGCTGATTGCCGTTATGGATGCAAACCAGGCGGCGGCCGAGGGCTGCAAGGAAAAGTATCAGGCAAAGTATGCGTTTGATAATATACAGGACCTTCTGGCACTTGACGAAATCGAGGCGGTATACATTGCATCCCCCGTATTTTGCCACAAGGAGCAGGCCATGGCGGCCGCTGATGCCGGCAAGGATATCTTAATCGAAAAGCCGGTGGGGCTGACCTCCGAGGAAGCTGAAGAAATTGCGGCTTACTGCGAGAAAAAGGGGGTAAAGCTGGGTGTTGGTTTTATGATGCGCTTTCATGCCTACCACCAGAAAATGCGTGAAATCGTACAGGGCGGCAAAATAGGTGACATCGTTTCGGCGCGCGCACAGCTGACTTGCTGGTACCCGAAAATGGAGAATTGCTGGCGGCAGGACATAAAGCTTTCCGGCGGCGGTGCGATGATGGATATGGGCGTGCATTGTGTGGACCTTATCCGCTATATTACGGGCATGGAGGTTACGGAGGCGGCAGGCCTTGTCGGCAACCAGGTCTTTGATTACAGTGTAGAGGATGCCGGCGCCGTCATCATGCGCCTTTCCAACGGTGCCGTAGCGTATGTGGACGCTAATTTCAATATTCCGGATGCGGCGGCAAAGTGCAAGATTGAGTTTTACGGCACAAAGGGCAGCATCTTTGCCGAGGGCACCATTTCACAGGTAGAAGGCGGCGAAATTGAGGTGCTTTGCGCCGACTCTTCTCTGGGATACGATGCAAACCAGAACCGCGAGAGCGTAGTTCCCATGGAAATTGCCGTTACCTTCGGCAATATGTACACGAAGGAAATCGAAGGCTTTGGCCGCGCGGTGGCAGGCGAGGGCGAGGTTCCCGTAACGGCCGCCGATGCCATTGCATCGCAGAAGGTTATCGAGGCCGCTTATACAAGCTGCGCTTCCAAGAAATACGAAAAACTGGTATAAAAAAACGAGAAAACGGGATGTGAGAACATCCCGTTTTTTATATGTGGTATTGCTTTTTTGTGTTTTATATGGTATTCTAATGGTATAAAGGGGAAGGAGAGGAAATAAAATGAAAATTTTGTCCATTGGCAACAGCTTTTCGGAAGATGCCCAGCGGTATCTGCACCGTTTGGCAAAAAGCGGCGGTGTGGATATGAAATGCGTAAATTTATATATTGGCGGTTGTTCTTTAAAAACCCATTATTATAATATGCTGGAGGACAGTAAGGCGTATGCCTTCCAGTTTGACGGGGAAGATACGAAAATCAAGGTGACCATCAAGGAAGCGCTTATGAGCGATGAATGGGATTACATCACGCTGCAACAGGTAAGCGCCCAGTCTCCGGATTACAAAACCTATCAGCCGTACTTAAATGCACTTACAGACTATGTACGGAAATACTGTCCGCACAGTAAAATACTGCTGCACCAGACATGGGCGTATGAGGACGGCTGCTCGCGCCTTGTAGAAACGCTCCGGTACCCGGGGGCAAAAGATATGTTTGCCGATATCGAAAAGGCGTATATGGTGGCCAAAGAGGAAATCGGGGCCGATGGCATCATCCCGTGCGGAGAAGTGTTTATAAAAGCCTTGGAGGGCGGCATCGGCAAAATACATAGGGATTGCTACCATGCCGACCTCGGTATAGGCCGCTATGCTCTCGCGCTGACATGGTACACATATTTGACCAAAAACAACCCTGTCGGGCTACCTTTTGATGCGTTCGATGTGCCGGTAGAGGCAAAGGAAAAAGAAATTATCGAAAAAATTGTAGCAGGCGTTTGCCTGTAGGAGGAAAAATGCAAGCAATCGTGGGCGGCAAAATCATTTTGGAGGATACTATAGTCGAAGGGAAGGCTCTTTTATTCTCGGAGAAGATAGAAGGAGTTTGTGATGGGAGCGAAATCCCTTCGGACGCTGCGGTGATAGAGGCAGAGGGCGGATATGTAGCCCCCGGCCTTATCGACCTGCATATACACGGGTTTCTCGGCCGCGATGTTTGTGATGCCAGCGAGGAGAGCCTCCGCCTGATATCGGGCGGTCTTTTGGAAAATGGTGTTACCGGCTACCTGCCGACAACGATGACCGTAGACATGGACAATATAAAAGCGTCGGTAGAAATGATTGGCCGTCTTATGGAGGAAAGCCGCTCCTGGAATGGGAGCCGGATACTCGGATGCCATGCGGAAGGCCCCTTTATAAACGAGGGAAAAAAGGGCGCACAAGTTGCAAGGCATATAAAAAAGCCCGATGCAGATTTTGTGAAAGCATACAAGGATATTCTGAAAATTATATCCCTTGCGCCGGAGAAGGATACAGAGGATTTCCGCGTTATAGGGGAAATCAAAAGAAAAACAGATGTAGTTGTCTCCATGGGCCATACGGCGGCGGACTACGAAACCGCAAAAGCGAGCATGCAGGCGGGGGTGGCGCATGTTACGCATCTTTTTAATGCCATGACGCCCATTTCCCATCGTGCGCCTGGTGCGGCGGTGGCGGCACTCGGGGAAGATGTAAGCTGTGAGCTGATTGCCGACACCTTCCATGTATCGCCTGCCTTTTATGATATACTTTGGAAAGTAAAGGGAAGAAAGCTCTGCCTTATCACCGATTGTCTGCCGGCAGGCGGACTTGATGAGGGGGCGTATGCCCTCGGCGGACAGAAGATACTGTATCATGATGGAATTTGCCGTCTGGAGGACGGCACGGTGGCCGGCAGTGTGCTCCGTCTTAATCGCGGCGTGTGGAATGTATATCAAAATTCCTCCATTCCGCTTTGGGAATGTGTCAATGCGGCCTCCTTAAACCCGGCGGCCGTTTTAGGCCTTGCAAGCGAAATCGGCTCTCTGGAAAAGGGGAAGAGGGCGGATATTATTATTACGGATAATACCTTCGGCGTGCGGAAAACGATTATGGACGGTCAAATTAAATATGGGGCGTAATCTTTTACGCCGATAGCGAGGAAATCGTTTTCGACAGGGCGTGGCCTACAAGCTCTGCACAGTAAAGCGCCTCCTCCATCGTGTTGCCGCAAGAGCCGATTTCAATGAGAAGCGCGCCCTCTGCGGCATGGCCGTTAAAGCGTTCGGTACGAAGATGAAGTGGACGCGCCAGCCCCGGATACATCTCACAAAGCGTTTTTTGCAGTTTCAATCCCAGAGAAAGATTTTTTTCCCAGCTTGGGTGGGTAAGACCGCCTGCGTCGGTGCCAACTACCACGAGGGCCTGTGCAGACGGTTTTCCGTTTATCTCGGCAAGCGTTTTCAAATACGAGCCGTCGCCTGCGGAAATTGCATCCCTATGCAGGTCAATCACAATTTCAATGGACGGATAGAGCGCCAGATTTTTTTCGATAGTTTCCAGAGAACGACCATAACAGCCGCTATAGGAAGGATAATCGTGGCTGGTCGTATCGTGGATGGCTGTGATGCCGCCCGCTTCGAGCGTTTGTGCGAGAACGCGGCCGATACGGCAGATGTTGAAGTCCGTATCCTCGGTCCGATAGGCGTCGGAAGGTGTGTAGCCATATCCTTCGCTCGGGGTGTAGGCTTCCGAGGTGTGCGTATGTAAAATGAGAACCTTTGGCTGCATGGCGGTCAGAGGGAAGGGACTTTCTAAAAGCGCCGCTATATCTACCGGATATGCGGTGCTGTTTTTAATTTGCAATACACCGTTTTTCATAGCCGGCTCGGCCTCGTAGGTGGGATATTCCTCCTGCGGGGGTGTTTCCACCTTCTTTGGCTGGGAAGATGGTAGGGGAACCGTTCTTTTGTCACCGGGGGCGCGCAACGAAAGCGGAAGTGCCGTAAGGAGTGAAGAGGGAGGTGGCGAAAAATCCGCGCTCGCAAAAACAACTTCTTCCCCCATGAGCGACGGCAGGGAGGGAAAGACGGATAAAAGCGCCGTGCCAATACCATAAAAAATCGCTGAAAAAAGCAAGAAAAAAAGAACGGGCGTCCGTTTTATTCGCCGCATACTGTTATCACCTCACAGTATGTATTTTATGGACATCCCTTTTATTTTATGTCTGCAAAAAGCGGAGCTGTAAAGAAGTTTACAGCTCCGCTTTTTGGTTATTTCTGTATACCGCGCTCAGCCATTTCAATCGCTCTTGTCACCATGTTGCCGCAATCGCGGGAGCTGACGGCGCCCCAACCCTGCTTTTTCACAATGTCGTACACACCAAGCTCCTTGGCAATTTCCTGTTTTAAATTTTCACTCATCATACCGCGTCCGCGCATCACTTTGCCCTCCCTTATTCAAAATCGACTTTCCGCTCTTAGTATTACCGAAGGGCGGGAGATTATCGGCGGTGCTATATGGTAAGCATGCCAGCTTCCGTTTCCAGAAGCATTAAAACATCTTCCTCAGCGCCTGTTTCGGCATTCAGATAAATTAAAAAGGTATGATTTTCCATTTTGCATTTAAATTCCCAGCAAAGTGCCTCATCCTGCGTATCCCGCGGAATAACGGCCAGCTGCGCGCCTTCCACAAAAAGGGAGGGAGAAAGGCGCTTTTGTGCCTCCTCGCGGCTAAGACGGGGCGCGGGGAAATGGCGGACCGTATGATTGGCCGCGTATCCTCCGGCCTCCATCCCTAAAATTTCGCCGTTGTCCATGGCTACAAGCACCTTGACAAGGTCGGGATAATACAGGATATCGGCTTCATAAAAGGCAAAATTTATGGTGGCAATATTTTCGCGCAATTCAAAATAACTGTCGCGCATGGACGAAATACCGATGCTCTGCAAAAATTGATTTGCCCGTCCTTTGGCTTCCTCTATATCTATATTTTTCGAAGGGACGGAGCGATTGTCCAGCATCTCCAAAAGCATGCCGCCCTTTTTTGTAATTTGCAGCGTGAGCGTGCGGTCCTTATTTTCTTTATCGGGCCGCACCGTGAACATATAGGTAGGCAGATGACCGCCTACCTCGCCGTCATAGGAAACATCAGAAAGGAGAGAGGGAGCTATAAAGGTAGAAAGGCGCGCACGCGCATCCTCAGGGGTAATATCCGTTGTGTTTTGGAGAAACAAGGTCTCCTTGTCCTGCACATGGTCGGAAAACGGCCCATCGTAAATCAGCGAAGGATAGTCCTGAAACTGCGATTCCAGCTGCTGCATATCCGAGGCGAGCACATCGCCGGCACCGCCCCCGGGGTTATCAAAGTGAACAGCACCGCTGTATAATTTTTGCTGTGTATCGTAAAGCCCGGACTCCAGCGCATTGGCATACCGGCAAAGAGAGAGCATCGTTTCGCGCTGCTCGGGGGTTATTACGGGATTATCCATATAGCCGAGCGCCAGCATATAGGTAAAGTCGCCAACCTGCGAAAGGAATTTAGCCGTATTTTCAAGATTTGCATCGGAGAGGGGAAGCTGGCCAAGACAGGAGGAGGCGGCGGCCGTTTTGGCATATATGTCATTGGCAAGACGAACTACACTTTTGGGGCTGGATACGGCCGCGCATTTTAAAAGGGAGGTTTCTATCGTAGAAACATACTCCGCCAAATCATCAAACGCTCTTGTGTACTGGGAATCCAGCCTTGTTTTGTAGTCGGCGCTTACCTTCGCCTGATACGAAAAGACGGCTACTACCGCCACCAGCAGTCCTACAATGACGGAATACATCTTCCGGTCGATAAGTCGTGTTTTAAAGCTTCTGAATTTCCGCAGAAAAGACATAGTATCTTCCTTCCTTTTTAGCTATAGTCTTTCCGTTTGCGGAAGAAAATATGCCGCATTTAAAATAAAAAGTGCAAGGCCCGAAGGACTTGCACTTTTTTCTGCAAAATAATACTATGCGCGCTTTTTCTTCCAGTTTTCCTGCAGCACGACCCAAAGCGGGGTGGAAATGCAGATGGAAGAATAGGTGCCTACCAGAACGCCGATGATAATGGGGAGAGAGAACTCACGGATGGAATCGATACCTAAAATGAACAATAACAAAATGGTAATGAGCGTTGTGATGGAGGCGTTAATGGTTCTTGTCATAACCTGTCCGAGTGCTGAACCGGCAACCTCTGCAAACGGCAGACGGCGGTTATGCTTTCTGTTTTCGCGGACTCTGTCAAAAATAACAATCGTGTTGTTGATAGAATAACCAACGATGGTTAAGATAGCCGCAACGAAGGTGGAATTAATCTGCATCCGGAATATGGCATATACAGCGATGAGCACAAGAACATTATGCAAAAGGCCTAAAACAGCAGCCAGACCGGACTTAAAGTCGAAACGGAAGGTGATGTATACAAGCATGCACAAAACAGAATACAGGAGTGCTTTTAAAGCGTCTGTCAAAAGCTTTGTGCTGGCGGAAGCCGAAACATTGGTGGCTTCCTGCAGAGCCGTTTCGTCCAGTGCGTATTTTCCCTTGATGGCCTCTACAACCGCGTCGCGCTTTTCGGTTTCTATTTCTTCTGTTTTAATGGAAACCTCAGCCTCGCCAACCTTTTGTATCTGCGCGCTGACGCCGGCTTTTTCCTGAACAATGGCCGAAATATCATCATTGTTAAATTCCTTGCCGATGTTCATGCGGATTTCCGTACCACCCGTAAAGTCTAGACCGAAATTCAGGCCGCCGAAAGCAATATAAGCTACAATGCCCGCGAGAATTATAATGGCGGAAATTGCGAAGTAAATCTTTTTACCCTTTAAAATGTTCATTATGCCTGCACCTCCTTCTTAACCTTTACGCCAAAGGCGCTGCTCTTCTTCAGCCCCAGATTGAGGAAAATCTTGAGGAGCATGCGGGTAACAAATACAGCCGTGAGCATGCTGACCACAACACCAATAGACAGCGTCCAGGCAAAGCCCTTGATAGAGCCTGTGCCAAATATGCCTAAAACAATAGCGGCGATAATGGTGGTGATATTCGAGTCGATAATCGCGGAGAGTGCGCGATGGAAGCCGGAATCTACGGCAGCGCGTGCCGTTTTGCCTGTGCGGAGCTCTTCCTTGATTCTTTCAAAAATAACAACATTTGCGTCAACCGCCATACCGACACCAAGCACGATACCGGCAATACCGGGCAGCGTAAGCGTACCGTTTACGCCAAGGAACGAGAAGTATCCCGAAATAACCAGTACAACAACGCCAATGTAGCCGGTGAGCGCGATATCCGCAATCAGACCGGGAATACGGTATACAAGCAGCATAAACAGCATAACGAGCAAGATGCCGATGCCGGCCGCCATAAGGCTCGTTTCCAGTGCCTTATCACCTAAAGTAGGCCCAATGCTGCGAAGCTCTGCTTCTTTAAGTGCAAAGGGGAGCTGACCGCTCTGAATCTGGTTTGCCAGCGCCGAAGCCGTAGCCTCGGTAAAGTTGCCGCTGATAACACAATTATCCGTGGTAATCGGCTTGTCCACAGAAGGTCTTGAAATTTCTTCTTCATCCAGATAAATGGCAATAAAGTTCGTGCCATCGGTCTTTGCCGAAATCGTGGTGGTAGCGTCGGAGAACTTCTTCGTACCGTCGCTTGTAAACTCCAGCTCTACAAAATGCTGCATGGAGCCGTTTTCAGTGATTTGACCATAGCGGTAGGTGGCGCGTTTGACATCCGTTCCGCCTTCCATAATCACATTACCGCTCGAGTCGCGGAATGTAAGCTTGGCGGTTGCGCCCAACATCTGAACGGCATCCTCCGGGTTTGAAATGTTCGGGATTTCAATCGAGATTGTTTTATTTCCGCGCTGTGCCACGGTAGCATCGTAGTACCCCTGGTTATCCAGACGGTTACGAACGACCGAGATAGCCGCATCCATATCCGTCTGCGAGGGGTCATCAGCATCCGCTTCGAAGGATATAATGGAACCACCTACAAGGTCCAGACCGCGTTTGATACCATATTCATCATCCAGTGCTTTCGGGAAATAGTACTTGTCCCCCGTGAAAGGATTTTCAATGGTTACGCCACATACTGCCGTGAAAATCAGGGCGGCAATGACTAAAAGTGTCAAAACCAGCCCTATTATGCTTTTCGCTTTCATTTGGGCAACTCCTCCTGTAAAAATAAAAAGTATTTGCATCTTTCCCCTTGTGCTGCACGAGGAAAAGATTTTTACTATTTTGCCGGTGAGAAGCTTGTCCCACCCATACAAACACGCGTCCCGGCTGTACCGGCCGGCAAACGGCAGATACATCCGCCGTGTCTTTTCGCAAAATGAGCATGGCCTTGCGGCCCGTCCGTTTTATCTTATCGTCTTTTTCGGCCGATATTTACGCCGATAATGCCACCCAGCGCGCCAAAGATAAGGCCGAGGGCAAAAAGCCTCATCGTACCCGCACCAATCGAAAAACTGCCGAAAACCAGCGCGGCAATCGTGTACGCCACCGCCACATAAAGCAAACCGCCAAGGCCGCCCAGCATAAAACCGCGTCCCGCTTTCTGCCGCGCAGAAAGAAAACCGGTTAAAAGGATGCAGAAAATGGTGGCGAGAAGGATAGAGGTGTCAGCCGCTCCCTCCGTCACAGGCCCCCAGGTGATGGCGGCCGCTAAAAAGCAAAGCGCCAGAAAGGTTACGACAAGAGAGATAAAAATTGGTTTTAAAACGGAAACAAAAAAACCGGGTGCCGCCACAGGGGCGGCAGAATGTCTTGCCATACTATATTCCCCTTTTCATAGAAATTACTGTATGTCTATGCAAGGGGATAGGGGATTATTCCTTAATGGTCAAGCAACTTGCAATGGAAGTTTTGGAAAGGGTAATCACGGATTTTTCTGTGCCGCTTCCCGATTCTATAACAACCGTATCGTCTTTCAGTTTGACCACCTTACCGTGGATGCCGCCGATTGTGACAATCTTGTCACCAACCGCGAGGTTATCCAGCATAGTCTTCATGGCCTTCTGCTGCTTTTTCTGCGGACGGATAAGCATGAAATAGAAAAGGACAATCATCAGGACAATCCAGACAATACCGCCGATACTGCTTTCTTGCATAGTAGTACCTCCTTTATATATATGAATATATCTATTATACTGTTTTTTTTATCATTTGGCAAGGGATTTTTCAAAAAATTCCAAATTTCATAAGAAGGGCATCATCCGACGGGTTCTGGTAGTATTTTTTGCGCATACCGATAACGGAAAAGCCGATTGTCGTGTAAAAGGAAATGGCCGTTTCGTTTTTGGCGCGTACCTCCAGAAAAACGGAAACATCCCGGCCAAGCTCGCGAAGGGCATACGAAAAGAGAGCGCGCGCGATGCCGCGCCGCCTTGCCGCGGGCGCGGTGGCAATAGACAGGATTTCCGCCTCATCCATGCACACCTGCAGAATAAGTGCACCCAAAATTGCCTCGCCCTCTTCCCATACCCAAACGACCATGGTGGGAGAGGACAACGCATCTTCCACATCTGATTTTTTCCAAGGGGAGGGCATGCTTTCGTAAAACAAGGCGGCAATAGCCCCGGCGTCCTCTCGCCTCGCCGCGCGAATCAAAGGGAAACCTCCCCGGAAAGGCGGGCAAGCTTTTCGGCACATTCGCGATAAACCTCTATATCGCCGCCAAACGGGTCCTCCAAATCGCCCTTTCCGCCGGCATAGGAACTAAACAGGAAGATTTTATCCCGCGCTGCCGGAAAAAGCGTATGCAATATAGCCAGGTGTCCGCTTGTCATCGTCAAAATAACATCGGCCGCCTCCACCAGCTTATCGGTAAGCTGGCGGCTCTGGTGCGAAGAAATATCAAGACCGTATTCCTGCATGACGGTTATGGCATTTTCGGCCGCCGGCGCTGGATATAAAACGGAAAGGCCGGCAGAGCTTACCTGATGCGCCGCATGGTCCTTGCGGAAAAGTGCCTCCGCCATCGGACTGCGGCAGGTATTCCCTGTGCAAACAAAAATAATGTTCATGCTTTCATCCTCTTATATCGTTTTACCGCCTGCCGCTTTGAAAAGGCGGTTTCGTACAGCATCGCCCATGCCGCCTTCCTTTGGCGGTATGGCAAAAATTACATCCGCACCGGCCTCGTCAAACGCCCGAAGGGCATAGAAAAGGCGGGCGGCATATTCGGCGGCGGTATGGCCGGCCGAAATGGTAACGGGAAGGGAAAGCTCCCCTTCTCCGTAGCGCAAAAGTCCGGGGCGCTTATAGGCAGAGGCTACCTGCACAATCCGCTCCGCCGCATTTTCACCCTCCGCAATAAAAACAGGCGCTTTCGGTGCGTAATGCGTATACTTCATACCGGGACTCTTCGGTGCGCTTTCTCCCGTTCCGAAAACCACCGCTCCGATTTCCTCCTCCAGCTCCTCGCGCGTGACGGCGCCGGGGCGGAGGATGGCAGGCGGTGTTACCGTTACATCCAAAACAGTCGATTCCACACCCCAAAGACAATCGCCACCGTCAATAATGCAATCGGCGCGCCCCTCCATATCCGCCAAAACATGGGCGGCCCTTGTGGGGCTGGGCTTGCCGGAAAGATTGGCGCTGGGCGCGGCAATCGGAAGGCCCGCAAGACGGATTAAGGCATTGGCGACAGGGTGGGACGGCATGCGGACGGCCACAGTAGGAAGTCCGGCCGTAACGGAAAGTGGAATTTTATCCGATTTCGGTAAAATTAAGGTCAGAGGACCACCCCAAAAACGCGTCATCAGCTTCTTGGCAAGCGGGGTGACAGTACAGATGTCCTGCAGCTGCGCCATATCCGCCACATGCACAATGAGGGGGTTATCCTGCGGCCGCCCTTTCGCTTTGAATATTTTGGCTACCGCCGCCTCGTCAAAGGCACTCGCGCCAAGACCATATACCGTTTCCGTCGGGAAAGCGCAAATGCCGCCGCTTTTTAATATAGCGGCGGCAGGTACGAGCAGTTCCTCTTTAAACGAATGGGGACACACCCGAATTTGCATTTGTATTACCTCGCTTTGGAAGAAATCTCTTCCGTAATCTGGTCCATGAAGTCGGCAAGCGACATAGAACCCTTGTCCCCGTCACGACGGCTGCGGACGGAAACGGAGCCGGTTTCCTTTTCGGATTCGCCTACAATCAGCATATACGGCGTTTTTTCCAGCTGGGCAGAGCGGATTTTATAGCCGATTTTCTCGTCACGATTATCCGCCTCTGCGCGAACGCCCGATTTGCGGAGCGCGTCGCACACTTCGTTGGCATAGTCGAGATACTTCTCGCTTATCGGGAGAACCTTAACCTGCAGGGGCGCCATCCAGGTAGGCAGAGCGCCTGCGTATTTCTCCAGAAGAAGCGCAATCGTGCGCTCGTAGCAACCGATAGAGGTTCTGTGAATGATGTAGGGGTTCTTCTTCGTGCCGTCTACATCCGTATATTCCATGCCAAATTGTTTGGCCAGCATCTGGTCAACCTGCAGGGTGATGAGGGTGTCCTCCTTGCCGTGTACATTCTTAATCTGAATGTCAAGCTTCGGCCCGTAGAAGGCGGCCTCGCCGATACCGATTTTATAGTCAATACCCAGGCGGTCTAAAATGTTTTTCATAACGCCCTGTGCCTCGTCCCATTGTGCATCGGTACCGATATACTTTTCGCGGTTATCCGGGTCCCACTGGGAGAAACGATAGCTTACATCCTCGGCAAGACCAATCGTTTCGAGCATATAGTTTGCAAGCTCCAGACAGCGGCCGAATTCGCCCTCCAGCTGTTCGGGCGTACACATTAAATGCCCTTCGGAAATGGTAAACTGACGAACGCGGATAAGGCCGTGCATTTCGCCCGAAGCCTCATTCCGGAAGAGGGTAGAGGTTTCGGCAAGGCGCATCGGCAGGTCACGGTAAGAGCGGCCGCGGTTTAAATAGGCCTGATACTGGAAGGGACAGGTCATCAAACGAAGGGCAAACACCTCATCGTCACTCTCCGGGTCGCCTAAAACAAACATACCATCGCGATAATGGTCCCAATGTCCCGAAATCTTATAAAGGTCACTTTTGGCCATGAGCGGCGTTTTCGTGCGTTGCCAGCCCCAGGCCTCCTCGGTGTCCTCCACAAAGCGCTGCAGGGTCTGCATCAGCATCGCCCCTTTTGGGAGCATAATGGGAAGGCCTTGACCGATAACATCCGAGGTTGTGAAATATTCCAAATCGCGGCCGATTTTATTATGGTCGCGCTTTTTCGCTTCTTCGAGTGCTTCCAGATAAGCCGTAAGGTCGGCATTTTTCGGGAAAGCCGTACCGTAAATGCGCTGGAGCATTTTATTTTTTTCGTTGCCGCGCCAGTACGCACCCGTAACGCTGAGAAGGCGAAAAGCCTTCAGCTTGCCGGTGGAGGGCAGATGGGGGCCGGCGCAAAGGTCGGTAAATTCGCCCTGCTCATAGAAGGAAAGCTCCGCATCCTCCGGTAAATCCTCAATCAGCTCTACCTTATAAGGCTCGTTCTTCTCCTGCATAAGCGCAAGCGCCTCTTTCCGGGGCAGAACAAAGCGACGGATAGGCAAATCTTCTTTGATAATTTTTTTCATTTCCGCAGAAATGCTTTCCAAATCCTCCATGGAAAGATTGGTTTCCATGTCAATATCATAGTAGAAACCATTTTCAATGGCCGGACCGATAGCGAGCTTTGCCGCGGGGTACAGACGCTTTATGGCCTGCGCCAGCACATGGGAGGCCGTGTGACGGTAGACAAGCTTGCCCTCTTCGCTGTCAAAGGTGAGGATTTCTACCACAGCATCCTTGGTAATAGGCATATCCAGCGCGCAAACTGCGCCGTCTACCTTTACGGCCAGCGCCGCGCGGTATAAGCCTTCGCTGATGCTTTTAGCAATGTCGCCGCCGCAAACGCCGCTTTCAAAGGAATGCACTTCATCGCGCAAAGTAATTTTCAACATAAGAATCACCGCTTCTCTCAAGTTATATACAAAATATTATACGCTTTTTGCCCGTTATTGTCAATGATAAATCCTCAAAAAACTCTTTTTTTAATGGAAAAGAAAAAAATTCAAAGTTTTTCTTGACATATAATTCCGACTATTGTATAATATGTATGTTTATGGTAGTTATTGAGATGCTTTTTTACATGTGGAAACGGGATGCCGCAAGGCTGTGTACTTAGCATATTACCGTAAAATATTCCCGAATTTGTAGTACTCGGAGGGAGGGATTTAGATGTCGGAAATCAGAATTAAAGATAATGAATCTTTAGATAGCGCATTGCGCAGATTTAAGCGCCAGTGTGCAAAGTCCGGTGTTCTGTCTGAAATCAGAAAGAGAGAACATTATGAAAAGCCAAGCGTAAAGCGTAAGAAAAAGTCGGAAGCGGCAAGAAAGCGCAAGTTTAAGTAAGAGAAAAGCGGCCAGCATGGGCCGCTTTTTTAATGGTCTATACCGCGGAAACGGAAAATAGGAGGCATGGAAAAAATTTTTTAAAAAAGTATTGACAAATGTTTTTGTCTGTGGTATTATAACAAAGTCGCAAGAAACGCGCCATTAGCTCAGCTGGTAGAGCAACTGACTCTTAATCAGTGGGTCCCGGGTTCGAGTCCCTGATGGCGCACCAAAGAAACAGAACGATTTAGATGATATTCTTGATCGTTCTGTTTTTTATATAAAGTATGTTTTTAAAACGCTTGAAATGTTTATAAAATTATGATATAATTATTATGCTACATACTATACTTATAATGGTGTAGGTATATTTTTTTATCGCAAAGTGTACGCTATATAGGTAAAAGCGTACACTCTGACACAAACTTTGCGATAAAGTATATGTAAGTATAAGTGTGTAGCAACCTTATCGTCAGAGCTTGTATGTTTTTCGTGCGTAGCTCTGAAATATGGGCTGCGCATTTTTTTGAAATAATAATGATATAATGCTTTTAGGACGTAATGAATAATTAACTTTAATTTTAAAACTTACAGTGTTATAATGGAGTTGCTCATATATAAAATATGGAGATATGTAAATGAAAACTTGTGATAAAACTAATAAAAATGGTGAGATGAACGTGTCGGGAGATGCTTTTTTTCAACGACTGTCCACAATTTATATTTCAAGCATAGTAAGTTTTTTTATTTTATTTGTAATTGATGGCTACGAGACAATTACATTTTATAAGGCAGTATGTTTTTTTGTGTTGACAGGATGTTATGTACTGATTTCAATATTAGGCAGATTGGAACTTGTTTTAATTGGAACTCGGCGAATAGTACCTTTGCGTACTTTGTGGTTGAAATCACATATTTCTCAAAAAATGATTTTTATTTATTGGATGCTTACGGCAATTTCTACATTATTATCAGTCGACATTAAAACTTCATTAATAGGAACTCTACGGTTTGATGGATTTTTAACTATTACATTATATTGTTGGATGTTTTTGTTTATATCAAGCAAATATAGACCTCAAAAATGGTTGATTTGGTTGTTTGGAGCAACTATTAGTATTTCCTGTATAATTTCAATTGTTCAATTCTTTGGTGCAAATCCTTTGGACTTGTTTCCTAAAGGTATGAATTATTTTGATGCATATAAATTATATTCAGGAGAATTTTTAGGAACTATTGGAAATGTTGATATATATTCAGCGGTATTATGTGTTGCTATTCCTGTGTTTTGGTTGTCAATATTAAAGTTGAAAGGAAAAACAAGATTTTTATTAGCGATTCCATTGATATTATGCATAATTGTTTTAATAAGATCTTTTGTTGCTGGTGGAATAGTCGGAATTTTTGTTGGGACATTGTTTACTGTTCCCTTTCTTGCGAAAGATAAAAAAAGAAGAAATGCTCTTTTGCGTATAGTTATCGCTATTTTTATTATACTTATCATTATTGTTTTTTACTTTGGTGGATATCTTGGTGGATTTGTAGAAGAAGCTTCAGAATTGTTACATGGTAACTGGGATGATAGCTTTGGCTCTAGCCGATTGTATATATGGAGAAAAGCGGCAGAACTTATACCCCAAAACCCTCTTTTTGGTGGCGGACCTGATACATTTGGTATAAGAACAGATGCAAAATTTGAAAGATTTGATGAGACTACTGGAATGTTAATTCAAAGTAATGTAGATGTAGCTCACAACGAATATCTAAACATCCTGGTTAATCAAGGAAGTTTGGCTTTGATATTTTATCTTGGAGCATTATTTTTTGCTGTTAAAGGATTTATAAAAAAAGCTTCTGAGAGCCCCACGACAGCGATATGTGGGAGTGCATTAGTTTGCTATTCCATTCAAGCGTTTTTTGGAATTAGTTCGCCAACATCTGCACCACTATTTTGGATTTGTTTTGCAATTGTTGTAAATGATGATCATATTCAAAATAAAGAACGAAAAAGAAGAAAGGAGAGATTTTATTGAGAAAGAAACTTTTTGCACTTAACCTAGCGTTATTTATGGTTGTTTTGTCTGCGATACCAGTCTTTTCAATGCAGAACAACAAAGAAGAGGATGTTTTTGTGGAGCAGCAATCGTATGGTGCACCATATGATATGATTGATTTGAAAAATATAAAAACTGAGCAGCCGCAAATAAGTCAAGAAGGTTTGGAAGGCAACGAGGAGATTGCTTTATACGCAAGCGGAAATACAGGATATTATATTTCTGTTAATGACACTAGTTTTTCCTCGCTTTATAATGCCAAAGGTAATGGATGGGAATACCAAGCTGATGATAATATGCTATTTCTTAATGGATATAGCGGCTCTGGTATTAGAGCAAGTGGTGACCTTGTGATTTATGCTGAAGGTGTTAATGAAATTTCGGGCTCAACTAGTACATATTATGGAAGCGATGGAATTATATCATCAGGAAATTTAGATGTTATAATTGTCGATGGAACGACATCGGTTAGTGGCGGTAATGGATTTTATCGAGGTGGAGATGGAATATATTCAGATAATTACGCGTTTGTATATACATTTGCAGGAGCATCTTTAATTGTTGAAGGTGGGGATACTGCACAAACATCAACAGCAGGTGGAAATGCAATTTATGGTGAAATAGCTCATATTTCAGGTGAAGGATTTGTTCGTGCTATAGGTGGTGATGGAACATCTTTGTATAGTAATGGATGTGCCGGAGGTTGTGCATTAATAGGTAATGAGGTTTATGTGGAGAGTTCGTGTGAGCTTATAGGTGGAGAAGGATATTATGCCGGACCGGGAATCTACTTTGGTAGTTATTGTGAAACGGGCGTCGTTAATGCGACAATTTCATGCGGGAACGGTCAATATAATAAATATGCAATTCAAAATAGTGATGAGTTGGATTGGTATTACAATAACCACACTATTTTATCTGGAAATTCAAGTAGTATTAAAATATCAATTAGACAATACACGTTAAGACTTTTGGGATGTGGAGGAACTAGAGGAATAGCTACGTTTGAATCTCTCAAAGCATATTATCCGACAAGTTATGATTTATCAGAGTATAGTTTTCAACGGTTAGGATACACACAACTTGGATGGCGTAATGCATCAGGTGATTTAGTTCCACTAAATGCTCTGTATACACCGGATAAAGATACGGATTTGTATGCTGAATGGTCACCTAACACATACAAAGTTGTATATAACTCCAATGGTGGTAGTGGCAGTATGAGCAGTTCGATTCATACATACGATATATCGAAAAATCTAACAAGTTGTGCATTTTCAAAAGAAGGTTATGTATTTACAGGGTGGGCAACAAGTCCAAATAGTAGTGTTGAATACTCCAATGGAGCAAGTATAAAAAATCTTACAAGCACAAATGGAGCTACAGTAACTTTATATGCAGTTTGGAAAAAAACAACTCCATATACCCAAATCAAAAAAAATGCCCAAAATAGTTATAGTGTTGAATTATTCAATGTTGATAGTAGTTGTACGGTGATATTTGCAACATATCAAAAAGGTAAATTGGTAGAGTTATACCCCAAAATATATAATGGAAATGAAGTTCCTTTTGCTACAACGAAAGAATTTGATGCAATAAAAGTTATGGCATGGAGTAATCTTAATAATCTAAAACCAATATGTGAGGCAAACACAACAATAATTGAATAACTAAAACTTTAACTATACTTAAAGCTGTGAGCAGAGTGAACGATTTCATTAAACAATGTGGCATCTAAACCATTCGGCTCTTCCAAAAAGAAACGACAATTTTCGACAAGAAAGTTGTCGTTTTTTTGTACTTTTATCTTTTCACTTCTCCCTCTTCTCTTTTCACTAAAAAATTGTCGTTTCCAGATAAGAGATACAAGAGAATAGAGAAGAGATACTGTCGGTAGGTTTTCTTACGAAAACCAAATGATTAAACTGTAAATTAAAAAATCCTTATGGTTCGGCTTTCCCAGAAAAAAGACTATTCTTTGGAATAGTCTTTTTTCAGTTATATTTGCCTTTTGGCAAGTTAAGAGTTTAGATTGCTTCGCAAGTTATGAATTGACTTCGTCAATGTTTATTTTTGCGGGCAAATATATCATAACGGAAACCGAAGATTTCTTCATAACTTTTACGAAGTAAAATCAAAACTCTAAACTGTTTTTAAGTGGCATCTAAACCGTTCGTTTCTTTTTGTACTCTTATCGAAACTTGCCGAATTACTTGACAAGTTTCAAGTTTTGCACAGCAAAACATTGCATTATATCCGAATTTATGATAAACTGGGCTGGATGAACATATCGGCTTTTTACAAACAGGGAGGGGTTATATGCACATTACGATAATTGACGGATTTGGCGGAAAGCTCGGGGCAGAGCTTGTAAGCGCCATAACGGCAAAGTTTGCGGCGGCCGAGATTACGGCTATCGGCACAAATGCGGTGGCAACCGCGGCTATGCTGAAGGCAGGCGCTAAAAATGCCGCAACGGGCGAAAATCCGCTCATCGTTTCGTGCCGGAGGGCGGATATCATCATCGGCCCTATCGGGATTGTCGTAGCTGACGCGATGCTCGGCGAAATCACACCCAAAATGGCGGTGGCCGTAGGGCAGGCAAACGCAACCCGTATCCTGATACCGGTCAATCGGTGCGACAATATTGTGGCAGGCGTGCGAGAGCAAAAGCTCGGTCCTCTTCTTGACGATGTAATGGCCAGACTGGAGGCTCTCCTTTCTGCCCAAAATGCTTGACTTTTCTGCTTTCGCGTGGTATAATCAACATGCTGTTTAGAAAAACGGCGCGGAGACAGAAGTTTCCATCCTTATTTTATTCCGGAATTTTGAAACGATGCTATGAAGGCATCATTGTCCCCGAGGGACAGTGATGCCTTTTGTATGCGAGAAAGGATGAAAAACGATGAAAACAAATGAAGAAATAAAAAGAATGATTCGCGCCGCTTTATTTCTGGCAGTAGCCTTTGTTATGCCTTTTCTTACAGGGCAGATTCCGAAATTCGGTGCCATGCTGTGCCCTATGCACATCCCCGTTTTGCTTTGCGGCTTTATCTGCGGCGGGCCATGGGGTGCTGTGGTGGGTTTGGCGGCGCCGCTCGTGCGTTCCTTCGTTTTAGGGATGCCGCCGTTTTTCCCGACGGCCGTATGTATGGCAGCAGAGCTTTGTACTTACGGGTTAGTTTCCGGCCTTATCCATAAATTTCTCCCGCGCAAAAAGATATATGTGTATCTGTCTCTTCTGATTGCCATGATAGCGGGACGGGCCGTCTGGGGCTTGGCTATGCTCGTTTGCCTCGGCGCGGGCGGCTTTACCTTTGCCGCCTTTATCGCGGGTGCCTTTACCGGCGCCATTCCCGGCATTATCGTACAGATTATTTTAATTCCGCCGCTGGCCATAGTGTTTGAAAGTAAAAAAAGCTGAAGGGGAAAGATGGGAAGTATAATGAAGGAAAACGACAGAAGTCGCCGAGCGCTGATAACGCATTATCAGACATATCCGGAGCTGCAGGTGCAGGATATTTTTAAGTTTATACACCAAAGCACATTCGGCTGCGAGCATCTGATAGATAACACCGAAAGCATAACAAAATATATTTGCGACGAATACGAAAAAAATGCGAATGCGCCAAAAACAATCGAGGCGCTGGACGGCGATTATGCGCGGGTTTCTCTGGGTTTTCTGGCCGATGGCCTTGCGCCCGAAACCTTAGCGGCGCTCATGCGTCTCGCGGCCGGCCAAAGCGCGGGCAGTAAAGAGCAGCTGGAGGAAAAACTGCTGGCGGCCAAAGCGCTGATAGGGGAGGGTGCGCTCCCGTTTTCTGCGGACGATTTTTCGGCCGCGGTATCTGCCTGGAGGGAGAGAGGTTCCGGCGCCGTCCACCATTCGGAAGATTTCCGGAGAGAATATGCCCCCGCCTATCGCGTCATCCGAAAGGAGTATGTTCCCTTTTTGCCGCTGTTTTGCGAAATAGACAAAAGGTGCAGGGAAGGAAGAGTCATCCTCGCTGTGGAGGGCGGCAGTGCCAGCGGAAAGACAACACTTTCGGCGCTGCTGAAAAGCGTGTATGCGTGCGAGGTCATCCATGCGGACGACTTTTTTCTGCGTCCCGAGCAGAGAACGGACGCGCGGCTTTCAGAGGTTGGCGGCAACATGGACCGCGAACGCCTCGAAAAAGAGGTGCTTAAGCCGCTTCGAGAAGATAGACCATTTTCCTACCGGCCATTTGACTGCCAAACAATGTCGCTCCTGCCACCGATTTCGGTAGAACCAAACAGGCTGACGGTGATGGAGGGCGTGTATTCTCTGCATCCGGAGCTGGAAAAATTTTATAACCTGTCTGTATTTTTGGACATTTCCGAAAAAAAGCAACAGGAAAGAATAAAAAAACGAAACACCCCGGAAATGGCACAGCGGTTTTTCAAAGAATGGATACCGCGGGAAAAAATATATTTTTCCCAAACGGCAACGAAGGCGCGCTGTGATTTGTGCATTTCCATATAGTGTTTCGCTTTCGGCTTATAACCAAAGAAGAATAAGACCGGTCAGGAACAGCAAACTCAGGGCGGCGGCTAAAAACCGACCGCCTTTTTTCTTTTTGGGCGGCGCGGGGCAACCAAGTCCTGCAAGATACCCGGTAATAATCCGTTCTGCCTCGGAAACGGCATCGGGGAGACTGGCCTTAGGCGGCGCATCCTCCCGCAGAATAAAAATAGCTTCTTCAAAGTAGGGGGATTTAAAATTTTTTACAACAAACACTTTTTTACTTTTCATATTGGCACCTCCGGTCTTATTTACTGGTAGTTTGTCCCAAAACCGAGGGGGCTATGCAACAAACGCATTGTTTTCGTGGACGGTCGCGCATAAAACGGTCATATCGTCACATATCCTGCCGTCGCCCTTTTCTTTGGCGAGGCTTAGTATCATCTGGCTGAGCGCGCGCGGGTCATCTCCCTCATAGGAGCGGATGATGTCGGCAAGCCAGGAGGCATCTTCTGCCCGGCAGGCCGGGTCGGCAATACCGTCGGAGAGCATGACAATCATATCTCCCGGCAAAACCTTCGTTTGCATGGTGGCGGCATCCATGCCTGCCAAAATACCGGCGGGGAGCGTGCCGGCGGCAAAGGTACGAACTTCCTTTCCGCGCTTTATAAAGCTGGCGGCGGCACCGGCTTTTATAAATTCTGCCTCCTGATTTTGTGTATTGACCAAAAGCAGGTCCAGCGTAGCAAAGGTTTCCTCTGCCGATTTTAATACCAGAACAGAATTGACAAGACCGACGGCCGTTTCGGCATCAAAGCCTGCACTAAAGAGGGCACGCAGCATAGAGAGCGCGGCGCGGCTGTCAAGGCTTGCCCGCTCGCCGCTTCCCATACCGTCGCTGATAGCCAGGAGATAGACGCCATTTTCCAAATAAATACTGTCAAAGCTGTCACCGCTTCTGCGGCCGCCGTCACGCGCGGCCGTTTCGCCGCTGACGGTAAGATGAATTTGCCGGGCAGGCGCGAGGTGGATATTTCCTTCCGCAGATGCGGTAATTTCCATCGGGCAGGCCAGCACCTCGGAAACCACCTCCCGCACGGCATCCGGGCCCGTTTCAGACTCTGCTTCCACCAGCACCTGAAGGTCGCCATGGCGCTGCTGCATGACAGAAACTGCGTGTACAGGGATTTTTCTTTCGGCAAGGGAAAGGTGCAGAAGCTCCTCGGTTGCTCTGTTTTCGGCAAGACCGCTTCTTGTTTTCTTTTCCATTACCTCCAGAATACGCGAAACCGAGGAAAGCTGGCGCGCCACTAAAAGCCGCGCCTCCTCCATACGCGTTTCCCAAAGGGTATCCACCTTATACACCTCGTACATGTGATTGAAGGCGACCAGCAAAATGCCGGGGCGTACGCATTTATCTTCCAGAGAAACGGGAATGTCGTCGGCCGTAACCTTTCCGTTTTTTGTACAGATTTCCAGCATGACAAAAAAAGCGGCATAGGTGCGATGAAACTCTTTTTTCCAGCAAAAGGCAATCTTCGGACAACCCTCGCAGGCGTGGCGCGCTGTTTTTTCAAAAAAGGAGGCCGCCGCGGCACGAGCGCCGAATAGCTTTTTTTCCGAAATATCAGTAAAGGTACAGGCGAGATGGGAAAAGGCATTTGCTTTTTCCCGAAGCTGGGCACAAAGAAAAGCCTTTGTGCGCGTATCTTCATTTTGTAACATATCTACCGGCGCAGTAAGGCGACCGATAAGGCGCGGTGGAAGTGCCAGATATACAAGGCAAGGCGCCAGAATTTCCGAAATATGTAAAACCATTTCCGGTGTTCCGCCTGTATAAAAAGGAACAACAGCATTGGCGCATACAAAGGCCAGCGCGGCACCGGCACGCCCATAGCGGGAAAAATAGCCGGCGGCAAGACCGGATGCGGCAAAGGCACCCAGCACCGGATTTCCGCTCTCCAAAGTGGCCAGAGCACCCAGCACAATACCGGCCGTGGCACCGGAGGGGATACCGCTTTCATGCGTAAGGAGCAGAACAACCAGCGCGGCAAGGGGAACGGTGAAGCGAAGCCCTGTAAAGGAAAGCAGGTGCGATACGCCTAAAATAGCCACACCGGCAAGCGCGGAAACGGCGAGAACATCCGAAGGGGAAGAAAAACCGCCTTTTTTGGGAAAGACACGCCGCGCATGCGCAAAAAGACAGACGGCTATAGCAGTGATGGCGGCTTCCAAAACGAGGATAAAACAATCGTACATGAGAATTTGCCCGCCCAGCAGCATAAAAAGGCCGCTGGCGAATACGCATCCACCCATGGAAAGCCCGCGCCGCAGGGGGGTTTTTGTAATAACGGCGCCCTGTTTTGTGCAAAGGAGGGAGAACAAAACAAGCGCGATACCGTATTTAATGGCGTTTATAGGCAAAAAGCCGGATACCAGGATGGAGAGGAGGGCAACGATTCCCAAACCAAAGGGGGGCGAAGCTGTATATTCGGCCGCAAAAAGGGCGATGCCAAAGGGCATAATTTCGCCAAACAGGGTACAACCGGAAACGAGCCAGCCAAGGAGATAAACTCCCCATTTTCTAAGAGGGGATTTTGCGGTGTGGGCGGCGGATAGCCTCGGTGTGACCTCCCGACGGAATATATCGATTTCCAATAGTAAAACTTCCTTTCTGCTATGCTTGTCCTATCAGTATAGCAGAATGAAAAGGAAAAAAATGTCAGTTTATGCCGGAGGAAAAAATTTTTATACGCGCACAACAAAAAGGGAGCCTGTCCTTGCCGGACAGGCTCCCTTTCCTTGTGAAATTGTATATCAGTTAACGGCATCCCGAAGTGCCTTACCGGCTTTGAAGGCCGGCAATTTCGATGCGGGAATGGTGATTTTCTTCTTGGTCTGCGGGTTGATACCTTCGCGTGCGGCGCGTGTTCTGGTTTCAAAAGTACCAAAACCAACCAGCTGCACCTTGTCTTCTTTGGCGAGCGCGTCCGTAATGCAGGTGGCAAAAGCATTTACAAAGCCTTCTGCATCCTTTTTGGTCAGTCCCGCCTGTGCCGCAATCGCTGCGACAAGTTCACTCTTATTCATTTCAACAACCTCCAAAATGAAAATGGCGTATTGCTCATATCGGGCAATACATTATCTATATTCGACATTTGTGAAAAAAACCCTTTTTTTTCAGTTATTTTCCTCTTTTTTTGACATATTCCACAAAACATCCAGCTCATTTATAGGCATAGTATCTAACGAATTCCCGTTTTTATGCGCCTTCTGCTCCATAGAAGAAAAGCGGCGGATGAATTTATCGGTAGCCTTCGTCAGCGCCTCTTCGGCATCCACACCGGAAAGACGCGCCACCTCTACCGCTGTAAACAGTAAATCCCCGATTTCCTCCTCAATGTTGGTGCTTTCCGCAAGGGCAGACGAAAGCTCGTCCGTCTCCTCCCGCACCTTTTCCAGCGCCGCCCCCGGATTTTCCCAGCTAAAGCCTACCTTGGCCGCCTTCCCGCCCACCTTAGCCGCCCGCATGAGCGCCGGCAGATAGCGCGAAACCGATTGCATGCTTTCCGTGGTGGTGCGCTGGCTGTTTTCAACTTTCTTTATTTTTTCCCAGTTTACCAGCACTTCCTCGCTGTTTTCCACATGAACATCGCCAAAAACATGGGGGTGGCGGCGAATCATTTTTTCGCAGACAGCCGTCGTTACATCGTCTATGGTAAATTCATTTTCATCCTTGCCGATTTGCGCATGAAAGACAATCTGCAAAAGGAGGTCACCCAGCTCGTCCGCCATTTTGGCGCCGCTGCCGCTGTCAATCGCCTCCAGCGCTTCGTACGCCTCCTCTATCATATTCTTCTTAATGCTTTCGTGCGTTTGTTCCGCATCCCACGGACAGCCGCCTGGCGCGCGAAGCTTTGCAATAATGTCTACTAAATCAGAAAATGTATATGGCATATTTTTCTCCTATCGTAATAATTTAGTGCGTTTTAAAAGACGGATAAGCAACTCTCCCTTTGGCAGAAGCGCCAAATCCTCTTCTTTAATGGCGCGCAGGCAAAGGAGCATGGCACCATAGGTGACCGCACCGCCAAAAATGGGAAGACCTACGGACAAAAGGCGCCCGAAGGGAAGGAAAAACTGATACAAAAACAGGACAACACCGCCCATAATAAGCGTGGAAAACAGCGGACGGAGAAGCATATCCGAAAGGCTGTACCGAACGCCCAGAACCTTTCGTATGGCGGCTAAATTCAGAAGGAGTATCAGCGCGTAGCAGACAATCGTACCGACAGGCGCGCCGCAAATGTTAATAGAAGGATTGGAAACGAGGAAATAGTTTATGATAATTTTTAGAATACCGCCCAAAACCATGTGAATAACCGGCACATACACCTTCCCGACGGCCTGCAGGATTGCGTTCGTAACCTGCACGAGCGACACGAAAACAATCGCCCAGCCTAAGATGCCCAGCATAGACGAGGCGTTGGCATTATTATAGATTAAAGATAAAATCGGCATAGCTAAAAGAGAAACGCCCGCAGAACAGGGGAGCGCAAAGAGGGTAGTAATACGAATGGCCGACTCGGCACTCGCTCTCGCCCTTTCTTTTCTGCCGCTTATAAAAGCCGCGGCAATCGCCGGCACCAGACTTATGCTGATAGCCGTTAAAAGCGTGGGGGGCATGTTGAAAATCGGGATGGCATACCCCGAATAAGAACCCCACAGGCGTACGGCCTCCGCCTGTGAAAAGCCGCCAGCTTGCAGGCTGTGCTTAATCATGGCCATATCAATCACACTTGTCAGGCTGAAAACAGAAGCACCGATGGTAATGGGAATGGCAATCGTAATCAGCCGCGCAAACAAGACGCGATGGGAGCGCGGACGGCCTTCTGTACTCCCCGCAGCAAAAAGACGCCGCTTTGTAAAGAGGAAGATAGCCAGAAGGACAAGAGAACCTAATGCCGCACCGGCAGAAACACCGGCTACGGCACCGGCCGCGCCCATTTCTACGCCACGCGATAAAAGAAGATAGGCAAGGCCGTATCCGAATACAAGCTTGCCGAAGGCCTCCGCCACCTCCGAGGTGGCTGTGGGCACCATGTTCTGTTGTCCTTGGAAAAAGCCGCGAAAAGCGGACATGATGGCCACAAAAAGCATCGCAGGCGCGATGGCGCGGATACCGGCCGCGGCCTTCGGGTTACCAATGAGATGCGAAAGGGAATCTGCTCCGAAAAAGAGGATGCCGCCGCCTATAAGGCCGAGCAGAAAGAGAAACAGGAAGCTCACCTTTAAAATGCGGCGCGCCTCCGATTTCCGCCCCAGCGCCACACTTTCCGAAACCATTTTGGAAATGGCAACGGGAAGGCCCGCTGTAGCCAGCACGAACATCCAGGTATACATCGTATAGGCATCGGAAAAATGCCCCATGCCTTCTTCACCGATTAAATATGTAAGCGGAACCTTAAATGCAAGGCCGATAACCTTTACCAGTAGGTTTGCCGCCATTAAAACGGCCGCACCGCTGACAAAAGAGGAAGTTTTCTGCATATCGTTCTCCTTTTCATTTCGTTTATGCCTTTACTATATTCCTTATCCGGTGTAAGTATGTCAACGATTTGGGAACAAGCTCCGCCTTGTCCGTAACAAAGCGTTCAATAAAGGGAGCCAGCTCCTCTGCCGCCTGACCGCCGGAAAAGTCCAGCGCCGTTTTCAGCCCCTTTTCCGTATAACCGCGGAGAAGCGCGAGTGCGGCAGGGGAAAGGGGAGGGAGAGGACGGCACGCCCCACACACAAGACCGCCGTCCTGCGCGGAAAAGGCGGCGGGATGAGCGGCACCACATCGCACGCAATCGGAAGTGTGCGGCATAAAGCCCGCGGCGCACATCAGGCGGATTTCATAAAGCACCTTAAGGTCGGGCGGGGCTTTGAGGTCCTGCTCCAGATAGTGGAGCGTATTTAAAAGAAGCCGAACGGCCTCTTTGGCATCGGTTCCTTCTTCAAACAAAAGTCCCGCAAGCTCGCCGAAGTAAACGGCATAGGAAAGCTTTTCCACATCCTCCCGAAGATGGTAGAAGGTGCGGATGGGGGAGGCGGCCGTAAGGCTGTACATCTCCCCGCGCGGCAGGACAATAAATTCACCATAGGACAAAAGGGTGCACCCGCTGTGCATGGGATTTTTCTGGCTACGCGCCCCACGCGCCCATATACGGATTTTGCCCAGTTCGGGCGACAGAACGGTCAGCGCAAGACTACTGTTCTTGCCGCTGGCTGTCCGTATGACTATACCCGTCGTCTTCAGCGGTTCCATGCCCATTCTCCGTTTCCTTGAATTTCATATACAGTTCGGGATTACCCGTCTGGCAAAACAGTTCCCAGTAAGCTAAATCCATTTTTAACACCTTCGCTTTCTGGAAGTATTTTGCGCAGAAAGCGATAGATTATGGCAGGTAAAAACTTACTCTTTGTCACTAAAGCCGAGATTTTTCAGCATAAAGTTACTGTTTCGCCAATCGTCCTTTACTTTTACAAAAAGCTGCAGATATATTTTCTTTCCGAAAAAGGCTTCCGCCTCTTCTCGCGCCGCCGTACCCACGCGTTTGAGCATGGCACCGCCGCGTCCGATGATAATCGATTTATGGGAGGCTTTTTCACACACAATGTCCGCCGTAATGCGGCAGATTTTCGCCTCATCCTTCATTTCCATAATTTCCACAGCCGTTCCGTGCGGAATTTCCTGGTCGAGATAGGAGAGAAGCTTTTCGCGGATAAACTCCGCCATAATTTCGCGTTCCGTTTTATCGGTAATCATGTCCTCGGGATAATACATCGGCCCTTCTGTCAGAAATTTCTGTAGCTCCTCCTGCAAAATTTCCACACCGTCGCCAGTTTTGGCAGAAATGGGAACGATGGCGGAAAAATCAAATTTTTCCGAGAAGGCGGCAATCTGGGGAAGCAGTGCCTCGCGGCCCATACGGTCAATTTTATTCAGGGCCAGCACCGCCGGAATTTTTTTCGCCGTAAGCTCTGCAATAATGCGCTCCTCCGGCGCACCGAAGCCGCGGGTGGCATCGGCCATAAGAAGAGCCGCATCCACCGATTCAATGGCACCGATGGCGGCGTGGTTCATGTAATCGCCAAGGCGCGTTTTGCTCCGGTGCACACCGGGCGTGTCCACAAACACCATCTGGTAGTTTTCGTCATTTACAATACCTAAAATTTGATTTCGCGTTGTCTGGGGTTTGGCGGTCGTAATCGCAATTTTAGCGCCCACCAGACGATTTAAAATAGTAGATTTTCCCGCATTCGGGCGGCCGACAATCGCAATAAAACCGGATTTGAAGTTTTCCAAAACAGTACCCTTCCTATTCTTTAAAATTGTATTCGTTTCCGTCGCATATGCACACTTAGCGCAAGGGAAAGTGCGAGAAGACTGGCAACCATATTTGAGCCGCCATAGCTGACAAAGGGAAGCGGTATGCCGGTAACCGGCAAAAGGCCAAGACACATGCCGATACTCTCAAACACATGCGCCATCAGCATAAAGCCGACACCGGCCGCGAGCAGTTCGCCAAAGCCATCCCGCGCCTGGGAGGCGATGACAAAGCAGCGCACAATCAGGATGAGGAGAACGGCAAGGAGCAAAATAGAGCCCCACATACCCATTTCCTCGCCAATCACCGCAAAAATAAAGTCCGTTTGTTTTTCGGGAAGATACCCATGCTGCGTCTGGATGCCTTGCCCGATGCCGCGCCCCAAAACGCCGCCGGCCCCGATGGCAATTTTCGATTGCATCACATGATAGCCGGCTCCGAGGGGGTCCATCTCCGGATTAAAAAAGGTGAGAATACGGTTTTTCTGGAAATCCTCTAAAAGGAAGAACCAGGCGAGAGGCGCTGCGGCCGCAAACAGACCGCCGGCGGCGGCAAAGTATTTAAGGCTCAGGCCTCCTACATATAAAACGCCGAGAAAGATAAAAACAAACACAAGCGCCGTTCCCACATCCGGCTGCAGAAGAATAAGACCAATTAAAAGACCGGCGTGCAGACACAAAAGAAGCAATACGGAGGGGCGGTTTATATCCTCGCGTACAGCGTCTACATGCTTGGCGAAGGAAAGAATAAAGCCGATTTTGGCAAGCTCCGACGGCTGAATACCAACGGGACCGAGGCGAATCCAGCCCTTTGTGCCCACTTCCTCGCCGCCTGTGCCGATAAACAACACAACCAGAAGAAAAAGCGCACTTAAAATATAAATGTATACACTAAGCTGCCCCCAGAAATCGTAGTCCACTCGCGTTATGAGGATAAGCAAAACGGCACCCAGCAAAAACGCGCCCAGCTGCACCACAACATAACGGGAAGACCCGAGGCTCTGTGCGGAGCTTGCGATGGCAACCAGACCTATAATAAAGGCCAGCGAAGCACAGATTAAAAGCCAGGGGTCAAGCGAGGAGAAAAAACGGTTTTTCCTTTTCACCAAACTAACACCACCTTATTTTACAAGAGGACAAAGGTCAGCCTCCGTAATTTCCAGAAGGTCCGCCAGCGTGGAAAGACGGAGAAGCCGGTCCTCATAAAGTGCAGGGTCGTGACAATCGGAGCCGAAAATAAATTTACAGCCACATTCCTTAGCCGTTTCGTACACGCGGAACATTTCGCTCCGGTGCATGGCCTTTACGGGATACGAGAGGAAAGCGGAAGCGTTGATTTCCAGCGCGATGTTGTGATATACGGCATCGGAGAACAAATCCTCCAGCCGGTCATCGGAAATACGGAACAGCACCTCGTCAAAGTTATCGGGATTGCCGTAGGGATAAAAGGGATGGGCAATCGCAGTAATATATTTCGAAAGCGGATTTTCTACCAGCATGGAAAAACGCTCACACAAAACATCTGCCAGCTTTTTCACATCACGGCGGATAGCTTCGGGAATAACGGCATCGTGCTGCGAGTGGGAATGTACCGCCAGTACATAGTCAAGCTTTCCGGCGGCTTCCTCGGAAAGACCGAGAATACCGTTTTTGTCCATCTCCGCCTCACAGCCGCGGAGAACGCGGATGCCCTTCTCCTTCGGCAGCGGCTCCGACAAAATATGCGCCATATCCTGCCCTTTGTAAAAATCATTAATGGCAGGGGATACGGCGGTGTCCCAGACATGGTTTGAAAAGCCTATGGTTTTAAGGCCCTTTTCCTTTGCAATTTCAATATAAGCCTCGGGTGTGGCAAGGGGACTGCCACAGCGGGAGAGAGAAGTGTGCATGTGCAGGTCGTGTTGTATATTCAAGTGGATATCCTCCTATTCACAAATAAATACGGCATAGTCGGCCGTGCCTTTTACGCGGAGCACATCGCCCGCGGTTTCAAAGGTAATGCCGTCGCTCTTTTCATATACGCGGACGGAGCCGTGTACGGGAATTTCTAAAGTGTTTTCTTCGATAAAGTCTACATAAATATAAGTTTTTCCGGTATAGGAAACGGTGTAAAAGGAAGCGCGGTCGGTACTTTGCGGGAAATACTTTTTGTAGGCTATGCCGCGAACGGCGGTTAAATCACCATCCATGAAGGTGGGATAAACCTTGCGCGTTTTATAGAGATGCCCGGCCTCCGACAAATGCGAAAGACGCTTTTCGGGCGCGCCGTCAAAAACAGGCAGAAAACCTGCGGCAAAGCCTAGACGGTCATGTCCCGCGCTGTCGCGGAAATAATCCACTACGCGGTCGGGCGGAGAATCCGGCACGGCCCAGGATTCCCGATAAAGGCGCGGACTGCTTTCGGGATACGCGCCGCGCGCGAGGGAGATGGGCGTATTAAAATCAAAAGTACCATCGCAAAGCGAGAGGGGCAGGGTTTTCGGCACGCGGCGATAAATACCGCCACCAAAGGCGTCCTGCTTTTCCTGATACATAATGCCGAGCCATCTTTCAAAGCGGATGTCCATGGTCTTTTTCACCGAAAAGTCACATAAGACGGTGCCGTCCGGCAGAAGATGGTAGTACATACGATGCACAAGCATCGTTTCGCCAAAGTCACCAAGGTCAGGCTGATGGGCAAAGCCACCTTCGGGGCGCGCCGCGGTAAGGGCGGGCGCGACGGTGGCAGGGTTTCGGAGCTCATATTCCTCCTCAATCCGCGCGCTGTCGCAACGCGCCTTTACATAAAGGGTGCTTTCCTCCCCATCGGTAATGGTAACGATGCGCTTTTTCGTAAATTTATATGCACGCGTAAGATAAACGGTGGTCTGTTTATCGAAGGCCGGAATGGCGGCAGTATTTTCGCCGTCCGAAACATAGGCAAGCTTACCTGTAATCTGCATGACAAATTTATAATCTTCCAGGGTGCCAATATTTTCGGACACAAACATCAGATGGTCCTCCGTTTCGATGCGAAGGAGCGTAAAGGTAACACCTGCCTCGTCCTTCCATACGGAGCCGACATCGGCGACCGTTTTGCCGTGGCCGGGTGCGCGCAAAACGATGCAGCAGGGCTGACCGTGGCCGCCACCGAGCCATGTGCCGTTTATAATGCCCGGCGTAGCCTCGTCGTTTGTAATGGCAAGCGGGATGTCTAAATGAAAACAGTCCCATTTGGCCTTCTCGATAAGACCGGCCTCCATAAAATCAACCGGGTCATTGAAGGTGCCGCCGGTTTGCGATACACCCCGGAATTTCTGTACGAGGTCATGCGTTTCAGAATAGGGCGTTTGGACCAGAAGCTGGTATTTTGACATATAAAGAAACATACCGGTTCTCCTTTTAGATAACAAGGGTTAAAAGCTTGGCAGGAGCATCGCCTATGGCAATCATGCCATGCGGATAGGAGGAATCATAGTATACGGAATCGCCGGCCTCTAAAATCTCCTCCTTGCCGCCGATGGTGATTAAAATTTTTCCTTCCAGAACATAGTCAAATTCCTGCCCCTTATGAATGTTCGTATGGGGTTTTTCCTCGCCCTCCTGCGGCGCAACCGTTACCAGAAGCGGAAGCACCTTCGGATCGGCAAAGTTATAAGCGAGATGCTGGTAATCATACTGCTTGCAGCGCTCAATGGCAAGACCGCTGCCGCCGCGCACGACCTGATATACGCGGAGCTTTGCATCCTTGCCGGACAAAAGCTCGTATACCTGAATACCGAAGTGGTTGGCGATATCAGAAAGAAAGCTTATCGGCATATCGGAGGAGCCGCTTTCATATTCTAAATAGGTTTCGTGCGAAACCTTGAAAAGTGCGGCCATTTCCTGCGTGGTGCGCCCTTCAATTTCGCGTAATTCCCGTATCCGCAGCGCTACTTTTTTAATATCTTCATTCATGGAAAAACCTCCCATACAATTTTATTCTATTAGTATATCACATTAAAGAAAAAAAAGCAATTCCCAGGCGCGTAAAAAAGGAAAAATTTTTAGAAAAAAATGTAACTCTAAGAAAAAAGAAGAAAACAGGAGAAAATTAAAGAAAAATATGGATTATATGGAAAAAACGAATATAAATGCGTGTTGAATTACTGTGAAAATGTGGTAAACTTATGAATGTTAGCACTCGGAGAGCGAGAGTGCTAAAACTACAAACATAAAACACAAGGAGGTTTTTTTATTATGACCATTAAACCGTTGGCAGACCGTGTGGTTATAAAGATGCTCGAGAGCGAGGAAACAACAAAGAGCGGTATCGTATTACCGGGTGCCGCAAAGGAAAAGCCGCAGATGGCGGAGATTATTGCTGTTGGCCCGGGTGGCGTGGTAGACGGCAAGGAAATTATCATGGAAGTTAAGGTTGGCGACAAGGTTATTATGTCCAAGTACGCCGGTACGGAAGTGAAGGTAGACGGCGAGGAGTTCATCATTCTCCGTCAGAGCGACATTTTGGCAAAGGTTGACTAAGCAGAAGGAGGTTTTTTATTATGGCAAAGGATATTTTATTCGGTGAAGAAGCCAGACGCGCGCTGGAGCGCGGCATCAATCAGCTGGCAGATGTAGTTAAGGTAACACTCGGCCCCAAGGGCAGAAATGTAGTGCTGGACAAGAAGTTTGGCGCACCCCTTATTACCAATGACGGTGTTACTATCGCAAAGGAAGTAGAGCTGGAGGACCCGTTTGAGAACATGGGCGCACAGCTCGTAAAAGAAGTAGCCACCAAGACAAACGATATCGCCGGTGACGGTACGACCACCGCAACACTTCTGGCACAGGCTCTTATTCAGGAAGGCATGAAGAATGTAGCGGCCGGCGCCAATCCCATGATTGTCCGCAAAGGTATTCAGAAGGCTGTGGATGCGGCTGTTTCGTATGTAGAAAGCGCCAGCGAAAAGGTAAAGGGCAAGGAAGACATCGCCCGTGTTGCGGCCATTTCCGCCGCAGACGAATCTATCGGCGCACTCATCGCCGATGCGATGGAAAAGGTTTCCGGGGATGGCGTTATCACCGTAGAAGAATCCAAGACGGCGGAAACCTACAGCGAGGTTGTAGAAGGCATGCAGTTTGACCGTGGCTATATCACACCCTACATGGTTACCGACACGGAAAAAATGGAAGCGGTGCTGGATGATGCCCTCGTCCTCATTACCGACAAGAAGATTTCGAATGTACAGGAAATTCTGCCCGTACTGGAGCAGATTGTACAGGCAGGCAAAAAGCTCCTCATTATCGCAGAGGATTTGGAAGGCGAAGCCCTCTCCACTTTAATTGTAAATAAGCTCCGCGGCACCTTCACCTGCGTAGCCGTAAAGGCGCCCGGCTTTGGCGACAGAAGAAAGGCGATGCTTGAGGATATCGCTATCTTAACAGGCGGTCAGGTTATCAGCGAAGAAGTGGGTCTTGACCTTAAGGAAGCCACGATTGAAATGCTCGGTACGGCTCGCCAGATTAAGGTACAGAAAGAAAACACCATCATCATTGACGGTGCAGGCGACCAGGCGGCCATCCGCGACAGAGTGGCACAGATTAAGATGCAGATTGAGGAAACCACTTCCGATTTCGACCGTGAAAAGCTGCAGGAAAGACTGGCTAAGATTGCCGGCGGCGTAGCCGTTATCAAGGTTGGTGCGGCAACGGAAACAGAAATGAAGGAAAAGAAGCTCCGCGTAGAGGATGCTCTCGCCGCAACACGCGCCGCAGTAGAGGAAGGCATTATCCCCGGCGGCGGTACGGCATTTATCAATGCTATTGACGATGTTGCAAAGCTTATTGCCACTTTGGAAGGCGACGAAAAGACGGGTGCTTGCATCGTGCTGAAGGCGCTGGAAGCTCCGGTTCGTCAGATTGCCTTCAACGCAGGCCTCGAAGGCTCTGTCATTGTGGACAAAATCAAGGCAAGCCAGAAGGGCGTTGGCTTCAACGCCTTAAAGGGTGAATATGTAAACATGCTTGAGGCCGGTATCGTAGACCCCACAAAGGTTTCGAGAAGCGCCCTGCAGAACGCGGCCAGCGTAGCCGCCATGGTGCTGACTACCGAAAGCGTAGTTGCCGACAAACCTGAGAAGGAAGCTCCTGCAGCCGGCGCACCCGGCATGGGCGGCATGGGCGGTATGTATTAAACTAAAAAACGCCATACAAAAAGGCACGGTTTTCAGCCGTGCCTTTTTTGTATGGCAATAAGCTTTTATTCTATGTCACTTCCTGTAAGCTGTCCCAAAAAGGAAATGGTGGGAATATCATGGACATTTTGTATTACGCGGATAGAAAGCTCCTTGGCGCGGTTTAAGAAGGAGGCGTCGGGCCGGTGCTGCGTCAGTACAATCATTCGCTCGGCATAAGGCCCGCCAAAGCGGTCCGCCACCACCGAAAGCTTATACAGTTCATCAGCATCCACGAACCCGTTTTTACAGGAAATGAAAATCGGCGTAATTCCTCGCATGAGGAATACATCTATCTCATTGAGAACATCCTCTTTCCAATAAGAGGCCATAAGATTGTCCCAATCCATCGTTACCCCTACTTTTCCGTCCGTAAACAGCCGGTTATCGCGACCGGGGTATACATACGCCGCATAATAGGTGTAAAGCTCCAGGGCAGTCCCTTCTTTTTCAAGTGCGTATTGCACCGCGTAGCTTTTATACGAAAAGGAAATGTGCGTGCTGTCCTCTGCGTATTCCGTTAAAGCGCCCACATCCCGAAGAGCGTGTAGGACAAAGAAAAGCGCCTCGGCTTTCTTTTCGGAAAGCTTATTTTCTACGGTTTCCCGCGAAAGGCTGACGGAGGCATCCTCCGGACGCACAAAATGGTGCAGGGAACTGATAGCCGTATTCCACGCGCCGCAGTCCTGTTTTGCGACGGACCATACATCCAGCACATCCGCCCAGAAATCGGTGGACGGGGGCGGGGTGAAGGAGCCGGTAATACGGCCGCCGTAAAGTGTAATATTCTCCGAAACACTAAGACGGGGCGAGCGGGGGAGGGGATAGGCCATACCTTCGTCCAAGGGGGAAAGCGTATGGAAAGCTGGGTCCACCGTGTGCATCGGAATCCCGTATTTCCGGGAAAGGACACCCATGGCCACCAGCATTTCATCCTGTCCACCGGTTACATCAAAGGCACAATCGGGATATGTCGCAAGAATACGCTCCAGCGCCTTTATAAGAGCCGGATACTTTCCGGCACAAACGACTACTTCTACCCTTGTAGGAAGATGCTGCGACAAAATAATTTTTTCCATACGGCTTTTACACGCGTCCAGCTGCACGGCATCTGCCCCCAAAAGAACAAGCCGCTCGGGAGAAAGAAGCAGGGTGCTCAGCGCATTATGAATACTGACAGAATCCAAAAATTCAATAATAGTCAAGGCTATCCTTCCTTACGATTGTTTCCGGATGTCCTCCAGCTGCATGGTCAGCAGCTTGGAAACACCTTTTTCCTGCATCGTTACACCATAGAGTACATCGGCGGCCTCCATCGTGCCGCGGCGGTGCGTAACAATGATGAACTGTGTATGGGCGTAATTACGGAGATACGCCGCAAAGCGGTCAATATTGTGGTCGTCAAGAGCCGACTCAATTTCGTCTAAGATACAAAACGGCGCGGGGCGCACGCGAAGCACCGAGAACAAAATAGCAATCGCAGTCAGCGCTTTCTCACCGCCGGATAAAAGCGAAAGATTCTGCAGCTTTTTGCCGGGCGGTTGCACATCAATTTCAATGCCGCTCTCCAGAATATTCTCGGGGTCCGTCAGCGTCAGCTTGCCGGTGCCGCCGCCAAAGAGCGTGCGGAAGGTATCCTTGAAATGCTCGGCAATTTCCGCAAAACGGGCGGAAAAGGTTTCCGTCATAACCTGTGTCATATCACGGATGATTTTTTCCAGCTCTGCCATGGCCTGTTCAAGGTCGGCAATCTGTCCGGACAAAAATTCGTGCCGCTTTTTCACTTCTTCATATTCTGCCATCGCGTCCACATTGACGCTGCCGAGATTACGGATACTGCGGCGAAGGCGCACAGCCTCCTCCTTGGCAGGTCCCGTGGGGCCAATATCCGTCTGGAAGGCTATGGCGGCAGAATAGGTAAGCTCATACGCATCCCAAAGGTGAGAAACCGTATCGTCCAGCGCACCTTGCGCTTTTTCAAGCCGTGCCTCGAGCCTTGCTTTTTCGCCTTGCAGGGCGGAAAGCTTTTCGTTTTGCGCCTGCAAATCCGTACGCAGCAGCGCGGCCCGTGCATCGGCCGTACCCTTCTCGGCCGTCATGCTGGACAGATTGTCCTGAAATTCCTGTGCCTTTGTCCGGGCCGCCTCCATGTCAATAAGGCGGTTGGCGTGGCGAAGACGAAGCTCCTCTGCATTTTGCAGAGCCAGGCGCCTTTGGTGTTCCTTTTCGGCTACGGCATCGCGCACCTTCTGCACCGAGAGCATCGTCTGTTCCCGCTTTTGCGAGGCCGCTACCAAATCCTTTTCTGCGGAATTTACCGCTACCTGCAGCGCGGCGAGAGAATCGCGCTGGCGGCTTTGATTTTCCATATAGGTATGTAAAAGCGCGCGCGCCTCCCCGGTGTGTGCGCCTGCTTCATCGTGCTTTTTGCGGAGCATTTTTTCCTCATCGCGAAGACGGGCCTGCTCCTTATCAGCGTTTTCCATCTGCGCGTGTGTGCTTTCAAGGTCTGCCCGAAGCCTTGCCAGATGCTTTTCCTCGTTTTCGCGCGCGCCGGCGGCAAGCTGCAGCTGCCCTTCGCATTGCATCAGCGCCGCCTTTTGCTTTCCGTGTAAAGCGCGCAGTTCATCTGTTTTTTCTATAATTTCAGCGATGCGGTCATTTTGTGCATCAATAGCCTCTTCCATTTTCTGCATTTTGGCGGAAAGGGTGGCACATTCTTTCCCGAGCGCCGCAATTTCCTCGCTCCGGCCCAGAAGATGCGACTGCCCTTGCCGGCTGCCGCCGGACATGGAACCGCCGCGCTGGAGAAGCTCTCCGTCCGTGGTGACAATCCTAAACTGGTGCGAAAACTTCCGCGCCAGCGCGATGGCATGGTCAATCGTGTCCACCACCACCGTACTGCCTAAAAGCTGCAGAAGAATATCCGCGTAGTCGGCATCTGCCGAAACGAGGTCACACCCAAGACCGATAACACCTTCGGCAGACAGGACGCGCTGGGCATTAGGAAGTCGCTGTCCCCGTACCGCGGAGATAGGGAGGAAGGTCGCGCGCCCTTCATGGGTGCGTTTTAAAAAGGCGATAGCCTCTTTGGCATCCTCCTCCGTGCCGACAACAATGTTCTGTAAGGCACCGCCGAGTGCCGTTTCAATAGCCGTTATGTAGGCGGGCTCCACGCGGATAAGCTGGGAAAGGACACCGCGGATGTCAGCAGAAAGACCGGCCGACAAAACGGCGCGGACACCCCTTGCATAGCCTTCCATCGTTTGTTCCATTTCAGAAAGCGCATTTTTGCGCGAAAGCTTCTGGTTATACAGCCGCATACATTCGTTGTAGCTGTTTTTTTGCGCGGTCATCTTTTCCTGCACGCGCGGCTTCTCGGCCGCAAGGCTATGAAAATCTGCCGTCGTTTTCTCTATTTCGGCAGAAAGCTTTTCTTTTTCCTTCCGGAGCTTTTCTGTCTTCTCGCGGTTTTCGGCAAGATGCTGCTCGGCCCCGGCAATTTCCGCCGCCAGCTCGCTTTTCCGCGCCTGTAAATCATAGCCGGCGAGCGCCTCTATATGCCTTGCCATCTCGTCCGCCTGCGCCAGAAGCTGGGCAGCCGCGGTGGCCAGATTTTCGCAAACCTCTGTCTGTGTACGGATGGTGGCGGCGGTGTTTTCAAGCTTTTGCCGTTCCTCCTCCACCGCTTTCTCCGCCTTTTCCAGAGCGCGCTTATAGTCCTCCATTTGCGCCTCATTCGCGCGTGTATCTTCTTCCAACGCCAAAATTTCTTCTTCCAGCGCCTTTTTTTCTGTTTCATATTTTTCTGCCGTTTGCGTTTCGATTTCCATGCGCTGGAAAAGGAGTGCATTATCGCCCTCCCAGCCTTTTATCGAAAGGTCGGTGCTGTGGAGAAGGGTGCGGATATTCTCTATTTCCGCATCGCGTTTTTTCATTTCGCCGTAGAGTGTTTCCTCCTCCAGCTTCAAAGCGTCAAGCTTCTGCGTTTCCGTCTCCAGCTCTTTTTCCACCGCCGCAAAAAGTTCGGCAGCCTCTTTTTGCGTTTTCTGTAGTTTCTCAATATCGGAAATGGAAAGGTTAATTTCCAGAACCTTCAGCTTTTCGTATAGGTCTAAATATTCCCGTGCCTTTTTGGCCTGCGCCTCCAGCGGTGCCAGACGGGCAGAAAGCTCGCCATGAATATCGCGCACGCGAACAAGATTCTCCTCCGTAGTGGTCAGCTTCCGTACCGCCTCGTTCTTTTTATACTTATATTTGGAAATGCCGGCCGCCTCTTCAAAGATTTGCCGCCGTTCCTCGGATTTTTGCGACAGGACGGCATCAATCTGCCCCTGGCTGATAATCGAATAGCCGTCACGCCCAAGACCGGTATCCATGAAAAGCTCGTGAATATCCTTAAGACGGCAGGGTGTTTTGTTGATAAAATACTCGCTTTCTCCGCTGCGATATACGCGGCGCGTAACCGTAATTTCCGTATAAGGGCTTGAAAAAAGCCCGGAAGTATTGTCGAGCGTCAGCGACACCTCGGCAAAGCTTACGGGTTTATGTTTGGCCGTACCGGCAAAAATAACATCCTCCATGCGGCTGCCGCGGAGTGATTTTATGCTTTGTTCGCCCAAAACCCAGCGGATAGCATCGGTAATGTTGCTTTTTCCGCTGCCGTTAGGACCGACAATGGCAGTGATGGCATAGTCAAAGGATACGGTCAGCTTGTCCATAAAGGACTTAAAGCCGTACATTTCGAGCTTTTTCAAATACATGCCATCACCACCTTTCTGCTTTATCGCTTGTTTATTTTCTTAAAAAGAGAATACCTAATGTGCCGGGACCGCAATGGCTGGATATGACACAGCCGGCATCGGCCTCGTAAATCTTCGCGAATATACCAAGCTCCTCCAAGGTTTCCAGCGCGGCCGCGTGCACCTCGGGGTCCACCCCGGCATCCGTCAGGAATACAAAATCCGGCTGTACTTCTTTCTCGGCGAGCCGTTCCTTTATGTATTTGGAAACCACCATTTTCAGCTTGCCGCGGTATTTTTGCTCCATGCCGAGCTTTCCGTCCGAAACGGCGAGACACGGCTTTATACCAAGGAGATTTGCCCCAAGTGCTGCTACACCGCTGCAACGGCCGCCGCGGTGGATATAATCCAGCCTGTCGAGTACAAAGCTTACATCACAGCACGAAGCCATATCCGTACAGGCGGCGGCAATCTCCGCCGCTGTCGCGCCACCCTCGCGAAGAGAAATCGCGTGCAGGAGAAGGAGCGCTTCTCCGGAGGAAAGCGACATGGTGTCCACAACAAATACATTTTCCAGCTCGCTTGCCGCAAGCCTTGCGTTCTGACAGGCCGACGAAAAGCCGGAGCCGATGGAAAAATAAACAACAGCCTCTCCTTGCTCTAAAAGAGATGTAAAGAAATCCGTAAAATCAGCGGGGGGAATGGCAGAGGTTTTCGGCATCATGCCAAGCTCCTCCACCTTTTTATAAATCTCATCCCGCGTAATAGATACACCGTCCACAAACTCTGCGTCTCCGAAACTGATGTGATAGGGGATAACGGCTACGGAATGTTTGGTGAGAACCGAGGCCGGAACATCACACGCGCTATCTACGGCGAATATAATTTTCTGCATATTCTTATCCTTTCTTTTATTCTTCGAGCTTGCGAAGCTCCGCAATTTCTTTTTCGCCAAGTTTATCGCTGTTATGGCGATTTCCTTTTCGGATAAACTTTACTTCCTCGCGCGAAAAATCAACGATTGCACCCTCCTCGCTGCCCTCAAGCCGCACGCGGAGCTTGCCAGAAAGGAGCGCAACAGTAATAACCGTTCCGTTGCCGCGCGGCGTTTTGACGAGTGCCCCAACCGGAGGCGTAATCTTTTGCAGCTCTTCATACGAATCCTGCTCGTATTTCAGGCAGCACATCAGCCTTCCGCAGGTGCCGGAAATCTTTGTGGGATTTAAGGAAAGCCCCTGCTCCTTTGCCATTTTAATCGAAACCGGCTGAAAATCGCTTAAAAATGTCGAACAGCAAAGCGGGCGACCGCAAACGCAAAGTCCGCCCATGAGCTTGGCCTCATCGCGAACGCCGACCTGCCGCAGCTCTATACGGGTGCGGAATACCCCTGCGAGGTCCTTGACCAGCTCGCGGAAGTCCACACGCCCGTTGGCGGTGAAGTAAAAGAGTATTTTATTACCGTCAAAGGAGTATTCGGCGTGAATAAGCTTCATTTCCAGCTTGTGCTTTTCAATTTTTTCCAGACATATAGAAAAGGCTTCCTTTTCCTTCTTGCGGTTTGTTTCCACCTGACGCGTATCGGCGGGCGTTGCAATACGAACGACCTTTTTAAGCGGGGAAACCAGCTTGTCGTCGGGAATATCGGTGACGGGAACAGAAACCTCGCCGTATTCCAGGCCGCGTGCTGTTTCCACTACAACATGCATACCGACCGAAAGCGGTAAATCCGCTGGGTCAAAGTGGTAAACCTTGCCGTTTTCTTTAAATCTGACACCTACTATCCGTATCATGACAATACCTCCAACATTCTGATAGAAAATCTGTTATCCATAGTGTAAAGTTTGAACCCTTGCCGATGGATGCGGCAAGCGAGATGGCTGCTTCGTGGCAGCAAGCGGCCGCGCGTGGCGACACGGAAAAGGCAAATTGCGAAATCGCTGCTTCAAAATCGCGGTTTTGGAGTGCGCCGCCATCGGAAAGCTGCACATAAATACAGTCGCGCATCCACGAGGAAAAAAGAGCAAGCATAGAGGGAAGGGCGTCTTTGTATTCCTCAAAACAGCGTAGTATGGCATAAATACCGGCCCGTGAGGCGGTAAGACGGGGAAGAAGCGAAAAAAGCGACTCGCGCATGGCAAGGTATGTCTCATCCTCGGCAAGGCTTGCAGCTGTGCCGATGCTGCCGCCGGCACTTGCCGCCAGAAAGGGCGCATCTATGGCGCGCTCGGGGAAGTTTTCCCGTATATATTCTTCCAGTTCTCCGTAGGGGCATCCCGTCATTCCCAGCACAATACCGCGCGATAAAACCGTTTTCAAAAGGGCATCGCGGCTTGTGGTGGTCAATAAAATCGTTACATAGGGGGGCGGCTCCTCAAAGGCCTTCAAAAGCGTGTTTTGCACAGCCGCAGAAAGCTTTTCCCCGTCAGGAATAATGTACACCTTGCGCTCCGCCAGAAAGGGCTTTACATACATTTCCGCCACAAGCGCGCGCGCTCTTTCTACATGAAACGGATTTTTTTCATCCGCCTCCACAAAAATCATGTCGGGATGGTTGCCGCTTTTCGTTTTTATGCAGGCGCTGCACCGGCCGCAAGGCGCATCCTCGCCTTCGCAAAGGAGCATCTCGGCCAGATGGCGGCACAAGGTCTTTTTTCCCATACCAACAGCACCCTCGAAAATATACAGATGTCCGATTGTATGCTTTCGGAGTGCTGCCTTAAAATATGCTATCTGTTTTTCCTTGCCGTACAGCTTCAAACCTTTTCAAACCTGTCTACATCCGTAACAAATATGGTGGCACCGCCTATTTCCACCTCAACCGGCTGGGGCGTGTAAACACCCGCCATGCCCGCGGAAATCGGTGTTGTCATAATATGCTTACGGGTGTGGCACCTTTCTTTGAAAATAGAGATGGCTTCCTCTACGCGTTCCTCCTCTGTACCGACAAGGAGGGTGATATTCCCCGCGCGGAGAAAACCGCCGGTGGTAGCGAGCTTTGTGACACTAAAGCCGGCTTCACTTAATGCGCCGAGAACTTTATTCCCGTCGTCGCTGTTAACAATCGCTAAAATAAGCTTCATAAAACATTCTCCTTTTCCTTTTTGGATGCGTTTTCTGCGCATAATAGAGAAAATCATTTTACTTAAGATACAGTATAGCATAAAATAGGAAAAAAAGCAAAGCTTTTTTACAAGGAAGCGGCAAAAATATTGCGAAAAAGAGGAAATAAATAGAGAAAAACACCCCAAAAGAGCGAGTTTGCATCGTCTTATGGGGTGTGCGTAAAAGCTTTTGTGTGTGGGCGCGGGGCTTGTGCCTTCCGGCAATCAGAAACGCCGCGCTTTTAAAAATTTTTCGTTGATAATGTGAAGAGGCGCGTCGCCGGACAAAAAGCGGAGCACATTTTCTGTCACTTCTTTATGCAAATCGTCCGTTCCTTCGCAGGAATAATAGGCAAGACGAGGCGTCATAATCACATTAGGCAGGGAAAGCAGCTTACAGGAGGCGGATGGCGGTTCTTTCTCGAGCGCATCCAGTGCGGCACCGCCGATTTCGCCGGACAAAAGCGCGAAAATCAATTCGTTTTCGTTGACAAGGCTGCCGTGGGCGGTGTTCAGCAGTACGGCATCCTTTTTCATATATTTAAATTGCGCCATGCCCATCATGTGGCGGGTTTCCTCTCTCGCCGGCGCGTGCAGCGAAACATAGTCTGCTCTTTCCAAAAGCGCGGGGAAGTCGGCCAAAAAGGCGCCGCCGTTTTCATCTTCATTGCCAAAGGGGGCCGTTACCAGCACCTCCATTTCAAAGGCGCGGGCGCGCGCAGCCACCAGACGAGCCACATCATCATACCCGACAAGGCCGAGCGTCTTCCCACGCAAACGGCGCACATTACAGGCATATTCCGCGCCCCATTTGCCGCTTCGCGCACAGCTGTCTGCAAGAGGGATTTGCCTTGCAGCGGCCAATAAAAGCGCCATCGTATGCTCCGCCGCATCATAAATACCATGGGACGGCGTGTTACAAACGAAAATACCTTTTTTGCCGGCTGCTTCCAAATCCACCGTATCGCAGGCCATGCCATAGCCGACTATCAGCTTGCATTTTTCCAGCGCATCTATTACCTCTTTGGTGATGTGCGCATCGTTAAACAATAAAACATCCGCGTCGTGTACGATAGAGCGAAGCTCGCCGGCGTCTTTAAAATAGGTGACAAGGAAGGCTGCGCCCCGGGCATGGAACGCCTTTTTTTCAAGAGAAAAATCGGCACCCGTGCGGTCCAGCATCACAATTTTCATTCGTATCAGTCCTTTCGTATTTTTCAGATTATACCGAAACCTTTAGATGGTCTTGTGGAGCGTCGTAATCGTGCCGCCCTCCAGAATAAGAAGGCCAAAAGAGGGGGCACCGCTGGCCGGCAGAGAAATACTGCCGGGATTAAAGAGATGTACGCCGTCCACCTCACCATCAAATGCTTCATGGGTATGACCGAACAGGGCAAGGTCTGCGCCCCTGGCGGCCGCGGCCAGACGCGAAAGGTCCTCCTTTACACCGAGGGAGTGTCCGTGACAAAGAAACAGGCGCTTGCCGCCTATTTCCACGGTTTTTTCCGTGTCTTCGCCTGCACAAAAATCACAGTTTCCGCATACATAGGTGATAGGCGTATCCGGATACACAATACCTAAATCCTCCGTGTCCCGCACAGTGTCGCCGAGATGCAGAATATGGTCAACAGGGCCGGCAAGGTGCATGGCGCGGAGGCAGTTGTGCATTCTGCCGTGGCTGTCGCTGAAAACAATAATACGCATAAAAATTCCACCCTTCTTTCTTCCACTATATAGTAAAACAGACCATTTGTCAAGACTTTCCCATACATGGGTAGCTTTTTTGCGAAAAAGACTTGATTTTATCTCGGGATGCGTGTATAATAAGGAAGGTGATGCAGATTGCGTATAATTGGTCTGGATTATGGAGACAGCCGCATCGGCGTTGCCGTGAGTGACGAACTGGGGCTTACGGCGCAGCCGGTAGGTACCTTGTCGGAAAAAACATGGACAAAACAGCTGGATAAACTGGCAGAAATTGTGCAGGAATATCGTGCGGAAGGCTTTGTTATAGGAATGCCGCGGAACATGAACGGCACTATCGGCCAAAGAGGCGAGATAACGCGAAAGTTTGCGGCTGTGCTGAAGGAAAAGCTGGGGCTGCCCGTGCAGGAATGGGATGAGCGGCTTACCTCGGTGGCGGCGCACAGAGCGCTTGCGGAAGGCCAGGTGCGCGGCGATAAGAAAAAAGGCAAGGTGGATATGCTTTCGGCAGTTTTTATTCTGCAGGGATATCTTGACAGTCTTTAAAATAGAAAGGAGCATATAACATGCAGGAGGAAAGAGACAATATAATCATTCTGATAGATGATGAAGGTAAGGAAATGCCGTTTGAGGTGCTGGACATCATCGAAGAGGATGAAAAACGCTATGCCGTTGGTATTCCGGCCGAGGAAGCAGAGGACGAATCGGAGGAGGGCACGGTGCTTATTATGCGCATTGTTCCGGCCAATGACGAGGAGGACATCTTAGAGCCTATTGAGGACCAGGCGGAGCTGGAAAAGATTTTCGAAATTTTCAAAACCCGCATGGAAGAGGAATTCGAGTTTGCGGATGAGGATACAGAGGAATAAAGCCCCTCTGTGCCCTGCGTTGTGCGTTGTAAGCAGTATATATTTTAGCCAACACTAAAATAAAAGGGAGGCAAATTGTCTTCGTGGTGTGTAGGCCCCCCGCCCGAAAGGCCGGTATGAGGGTAACCCGTAAGCGGAGAATATGCCACCCACCTGCCATGCAGGTTAAAATTTTGCTGTCGGACGGCAATCGCGGGGGAATAGGAAGCAAGGTGGGGCTGCCTGAAATTCTGGCAGCCTCCTTTCGTGTGAGCAAACCAAATGTGAATAAGGAGTAGTCATGAGAACGAATATGAATCCCGGCAAGGCGGATTTGCCGATTAAAAAATACATAGCGGCAGCCTCGGTGCTACTTTTGTTTCTCACCTTGTACATGCCTTCTCTCGGACTTATGTTTGCTTGTGGCAATCTGGTGTTTTTTGCCGTATGGTACCTTTGCAAGCATGAAAAACCGGGAGAAAGACTGACAAAAAGAATTATATGGGGCTCCATTTTAGGAAACATCTGGATTTTAGTGTATCTCTCCTTTCAGAATTTCAGCGTTTCCCCGTCCTTTTCGGGCGATTTTCAGATGACAGTTTTGTGCGAGGGCCTTCTTCGCGAGAACATCCCCGCCTTTTTCCGTGAGTTTTATTACGGCGCGCTCCTAGGGGAGGAGTCGATACTGCCGGCCCTGTTTATCGCGCCGCCTCTGGGACTTTTCGGGAATAGCTATGTGGCCTATGTACTCCTGATATTTAACCTGTTTGTTGTTCCCTTTCTGGCGCTTATGGCGATGTCGGTACATAAAATCCAGCCGAAATGCGAATGGCTGGTGTTTGCCTTTGTTCCGTTTTTAACCCCTGTCCTTTGCGGCAGCCTGGACGGCGCCGGTCTTTTAGGGATAGGTCTTTGGATTTACTTGGTGCAGGATAGGGCTTTTCGGAAATGGTCCCTCCCGAAGGGTATTGTGCTGGGCCTTATCACAGGCGGCATGCTGCTTATGCGAAGCTGGTGTGTGTTTTTTGTGGTGGGCACGGTGGCGTCGCTGCTCTTATCCGGTGCCATCCGAAAGTGCTACGATAAAACCTTTGACCTCCGGATACAGGCAAAGAATATGGGACTTATCGGCGGCACGGCACTTTTAGTCGTTCTGCTTATATTCCGGGCGCTTTTCGGCGAGGTCGTTCACGCGCAAATAGCGGGCGGATACGGGTTTGGCACATTCTGGCCGAACATCCGGAGCGTTTTCACCTACTATGGTTTTTTGCCGCTTTTTTGCTTTGCGCTCGGGCTTGGCGGCTTATTCCGGAAAAGATACCGGCAATTCACACTCTTTTTGCTTTTGCAATTTCTATTTACCTTCCTTTTATTCGGAAGTGTACACACGATAGACTATTCGCATCATTATATGCTGGCGGCGGCGTTGTTCCTGCTTGGCTGTATTGGCATTGAAGCTCTGCCGAAGCGGAACAAAGAAGCCTTCCTCGCATATGCGGTGATAGTTTGCCTGAGCTTCGTGTATGCGTATGCGCCCATCCCCGGCGCACCGCTGGACGGCGTATTGGGAAACCGCCTGGCACCGGACAGACAGGTGACGGTGGTGAATATACAAAATTAAATAAAGTGGTTGTCAAACGGAGCCGGATATGCTATACTGTATACGGGTATCCATGAAGATTACCAAGCAAAAGAGGAGGAATTTTTCTATGTATAGAAAAGTATTGGCGTTGGCTTTGGCCGGCGTTCTGGCCTTTTCCGTACCGGCCATGGCGGCACCCAGCAGCTGGGCTGAGGCGGAAGTGAAAACGGCCATTACTGTCGGGATAGTTCCCAAAAACATACAGGAAGAGTATCAGAGTGCCATCACGCGTGCAGAGTTTTGCGAGATGGCCATGCAGTTTTGGACAAGGCTGACGGGTAAGGAAATGCCCTCTGCCACCGCCACCTTTACAGACACCGATAACCCCAGCGTTGCCGCGGCGCAGAGCCTTGGCATCGTGCAGGGCGAGAGCGAAACACAGTTTTCGCCCGACAAGCCGGTAACGAGGCAGGAAATTTGTGTCATGCTCCGGAATGCGCTTGTCAGCGCCTGCCCGAATGTGGCACTCCCCGAAGTGTATGTAAACACTTTCCCGGATGCTTCCTCTGTAGCCGATTGGGCCATGGAGGCGGTACAGGGGATGAACCTCTTTGCCGTTATGCTCGGCGATGAGAACGGCAATATCCGTCCTCTCGGCAATACGACAAGGGAAGAGGCAATTCTATTGACCTATCGTCTTTTCGCCACGCAGGCGATGACGCAGCAGGAATATGTAGAAAAGTTTTTAATGCCGGTCAGCGGCAACACACATGATAATATGCTCAGCGGCGCCTATGCAGTAGGTGTTGGCGGCGGACCGGTCTATTATGGCGGCGAGTCGGGTATATTCGCTGTCGGAAGCGACAAGCCGGTCGTGGCAAAGCCTGTGAAAAGCTTTCTGGCATACGCCGAAACGATTTATTATATTGACAATGCCGGTGCCATATATGCGGTAAAGCTCGCAACAGGCGAGGAAACAAAGGTTTCCGACGGGCCGGCTGACCAGATAGCCATTTATAACGGTGCCATGTATTACCGGAATGCCGGCAGTCCTGCCTTCAGAATGCCGATAGATACTATGGAGGCCGCACCCTTTACCCCCGGCCCTGCTGAATTGCCGCTGGTTTACGGTAACCACATCTACTATTCGGATAATCAGGCTATTTTCGTACACAATGCCGATGGAACCTTTACCACCTTGTTCTCCGGCATAAACCGAAACCTCTGCGTGCGGGATAATATGTTTTATTTCCTTAATCAAAACGGTCTTATTTGCACAGCAGACCTCACCGGCGCCAATTACGGCGTTGTTTCCCGCCTGCCGGTGAAAAGCTATTGCTTCACGCGTGACTGCATTATTGCCATAGGGCAGGAGGACGGCGCAGTGTATAAGATAGACTATAAGGGCCGTTATGCAATTAAAATGTATGCAGACACATACGAGAGCATCAACACATATGATGATTATGTATACGCGCGAGATGCCGGGGGCGGCATTTACAAGTTTTCCAACAACGCGACAGAAAAAGCAAAGATAAATTAGGAGGTAGGACAATGAAAACATACAAAATTGCCGTTGTAGGCGCAACCGGAATGGTAGGAAGAACCTTTTTGAAGGTGCTGGAGGAATATAAACTGCCGGCGGAAAGCTACACATTATTTTCCTCGGCAAGGTCTGCCGGTAGCAAAATTCAGTTTATGGGAGAAGAACACACCGTTCGTGAGCTGACGGAAACTTCCTTCGATGAGGGCTTTGATATTGCACTCTTTTCTGCCGGTGGCAGCACCAGCGAGAAGTTTGCCCCCATCGCGGCGAAAAAGGGATGCCTGGTTATCGACAATTCCAGCGCATGGCGTATGGACCCCGAGGTACCGCTTGTTGTGCCGGAGGTAAATCCGGAGGATATAAAGAAACATAAGGGCATTATTGCAAACCCGAACTGCTCTACCATTCAGGCTATGGTCGCTATAAAGCCGCTTTATGACGCGTATGGCATTAAAAGAATTGTATATTCGACTTATCAGGCTGTTTCGGGCGCAGGCCGCGCAGGCTGGGAAGACCTGGAAAATGGCATGAAGGGCGAAGCACCCAAAAAATTCCCCTATCCTATTGCCGGCAACTGTTTGCCCCATATTGATGTATTTTTAGAAAACGGCTATACAAAAGAAGAAATGAAGATGATTCTGGAAACCAGAAAAATTCTGGGCGACGATTCTCTTCGCATTACCGCCACAACCGTTCGTGTGCCGGTATTCAACAGCCACAGCGAATCCATTAACATTGAGCTGGAAAAACCCTTTGTGATGGAAGAGCTCGTGGAAGTTCTGAAAAAGGCACCGGGTATTGTGGTACAGGATGACACGGCAAACAATGTGTATCCTATGCCGATAAATGCCACCGGACACGACGAAACCTTTGTAGGCCGCATTCGTCGCGATGAAAGCGTGGAAAGCGGTGTAAACCTCTGGGTAGTAGCCGATAACATCCGCAAGGGTGCAGCATCCAATGCCGTGCAGATTGCAAAGAAGTTTATAGAGTTCGATAACGAGTAAGCACAGAAAGCGAGGCGCAGGGAATGAAGAAATTGCCTTTTACAGGTAGTGGTGTTGCCATTGTAACACCGTTTAAGAACGGAAGTATTGATTTTGACAAGATGGGCGAGCTTGTCGAAATGCATATTGCAAACCAGACGGATGCCATTATTGTTTGCGGCACCACGGGTGAGTCTGCCACCATGCCGGATGCCGAGCATATCTCGGTGGTTGAGTATTGCGTGCAGAAGGCGGCCGGCCGTATTCCGATTGTAGCCGGTGCCGGCTCCAATGACACGAGCCACGGGGTACAGCTTTCAGCTATGATGCAGAAGGTAGGCGCCGATGCACTCCTTTCCGTCACCCCTTATTATAACAAGGCCACCCAGAAAGGCCTTATCCGCCACTATACGGAAATTGCCAAAGCGGTAGACATACCGATTATTCTTTACAATGTGCCGTCCCGTACAGGCGTGAACATTGACCCCCACACGCTTTTGGAGCTTTCGGAGATAGACAACATCGTGGGCGTAAAGGAAGCAGGCGGCAACATTTCGCAGGTTGCGAAAATTGCCTCCTTGTGCGGCGATAAAATGGCCATTTATTCCGGCGATGATGACATGATTGTTCCGGTGATGTCCCTCGGCGGCGTAGGCGTCATCTCGGTTGTGGCGAACATTCTGCCCAAGGAAACGCATGAAATTACGGCGCGCTGCTTTGCCGGCGATTACAAGGGCGCAAGGGAATTGCAACTGAAGCTTTATAACCTCATTAAGGCACTCTTTATTGAGGTAAACCCCATTCCGGTCAAGACGGCGATGAATTTGCTCGGCTACGATGTGGGTGAGCTGCGTATGCCGCTTTGCGAAATGGAAGAGAAAAATCTGGCGGTTCTCCGTGCCGAAATGGAAAAGCTGGGCATGGAAATCAAAGCATAAAGGAATGTGGTGCCAATGATAAAGGTAATTATAAACGGCGCAAACGGAAAAATGGGAAAAACCGTAGCCGCGATGCTCGCGGATATGCCTGATTTTTCTGTTGTGGCCGGCGTAGATGTATATACGGCGCAGTACGCGGATTTCCCCATCGTGGAAAATCCGCGCCTTCTGCCTGCGGGCGGGGATGTCATTATTGATTTTTCCAACCCTGCGGCACTTCTGGAACTGTTACCTTACGCTATGGAAAAGAAAATTCCCGTGGTCGTTTGCACGACAGGTCTCGGGAATGAGCACAAAAGCCTCCTCGAGGCGGCGGCGAAGGAAGTCCCCATATTTTTCTCCGCCAATATGTCGCTCGGCATAAGCCTTCTTACGGAGCTTGTGAAAACGGCCGTTTCTGTTTTGGGGAATGGCTTTGACATTGAGATTATCGAAAAGCATCATAACCGGAAGCTGGATGCGCCCAGCGGAACGGCCATGGCGATAGCCGATGCCGTAGCCGAGGCGGCGACCGAGCGGAAGGAATTTGTGTATGACCGCCATAGTGTGCGCCGTCCGCGCGGCAAGCAGGAGGTCGGGATTCATGCGGTGCGCGGTGGTACCATCGTGGGCGAGCATACGGTTCTCTTTGCCGGACAGGACGAGGTAATTGAAATAAAACACAGCGCAGGCAGCCGCGATATTTTTGCCGTGGGTGCCATCCGGGCGGCGGCATTTTTAAAGGACAAGCCTGCCGGGATGTACGCCATGCCGGACCTTGTGGCGGCTTCCTTGTAAAAATAGGGTACATAAATAAAAAAGTTCTTGCAAATTTTGGGAAAATAAGGTACAATAGTAGTATAAAAACGGAAAGGAATGGAAACATAGGATGATTAGTGCAGGAGATTTCAGAAACGGAATTACCTTTGAAATGGAAGGTAATGTATACCAGATTGTTGAATTTCAGCATGTAAAGCCCGGCAAAGGCGCAGCGTTCGTCAGAACCAAGCTGAAGAATGTTATCGGTGGCGGCGTGGTAGAAAAAACCTTCCGTCCCACAGATAAGATGCCCAAGGCGCATATTGAACGCAAGGATATGGAATACTTGTATAATGACGGCGAGCTGTATTACTTCATGGACCAGGAAACATACGAGCAGATGCCGCTCAATGCAGACCAGCTTGGCGATGCGCTTCGTTTTGTAAAGGAAAATATGCTGGTTAAGGTTCTGTCCTACAAGGGCAATGTATTCGGCGTAGAACCGCCGAACTTTGTAGAGCTGCAGGTTGCCGAAACAGAACCGGGCGTAAAGGGCGATACGGCAACGGGTGCACAGAAGCCGGCTATCCTGGAAACAGGCGCGCAGATAAATGTTCCGCTCTTTATTGACGAGGGTGATATGATTCGTGTGGACACGCGTACCGGCGAATATATGGAGCGTGCATAAATAATAAAGTAAGAGGAGGATTTGTTATGGCATTGGAAGAAAAGGTAGCCTACCTGCAAGGCCTTTGCGAGGGCATGGATATCGATACAGAGAAGGGCGAGGGCAAGCTCCTTGCAAAAATTATCGAAGTGCTTGGCGAAATTGCCGAGGAAATCGCTTGCGTGGAAGAGGATTACGACGAACTGCAGGCACAGGTGGACGAGATTGACGAAGACCTTGGGTATGTAGAAGAAGATTTGTATGGCGACGATGAGGATGATTGCGATTGCGATTGCGGTTGCTGCAATTTCGATTGCGAAAACATCCAGTGCCCTGCTTGCGGCGAGGAAATCTTCCTCGACAGCGAACTTTTGGACATGGAAGAGGATGTTATTACTTGTCCCGCTTGCGGTCAGGAAATTGAGCTTGAATGTGACTGCTTTGACGACGACTTTGAGGACGAAGAATAAAGAAGAGAAAGGCACGCTGCGGCGTGCCTTTTTTATGTCCCGAAAGAAACCGGCGCCGATTTTGCCCGGGGCGGAAGGGGGCAGGAGGCGTTTGGTTAATTTTACCAAAAAACAAAAAACCCCCGAAAATTCGCGATTATTTAAAAGCTCTCCTTTGGCGCTTGTTCATCTTGCTGCAGCTTCTGCAAAAAAATACAATAATTTTTGGGAAAACTCTTGCAATATATAGCGATATGTGCTATACTTATAATGCATTTTGTGGTGAATGTGCATAAGCCGGCAACCAAAATGAGGCAGTATATGTATTTTTTTTGCAGGCTTTTGTGCAAAACACACAAGAAAAGTGGTATTCGTCATGTCCGGGGCAATACCGGGTACATAAAAATAGCGGACAGAAAGGGTTAGGATACATAAAATGACCAAAAAACACATGCGCTGGGGATGGCTGTTTGTGTCACCGTATTTGTTCCATTTGGTGGCGCTGACATTTCTGCCGCTTATCATCTCCTTATACTTTTCTTTTGTGCGCTATGACCTTATGAGTCCGCCGAGATGGGTAGGCTTACAGAATTTCGCGATTACCCTTGCGGATGAGAACACCTGGTATGCTTTCCGAAATGTAACGGTTTATGCCGTGCTTCTGGAAGCCATTAAGATATCCGCCGGCTGTATTATGGGCGTACTTCTGAATCAGAAGGTAAAGGGTCTCAGCCTTTTCCGTAATCTGTATCAGCTCCCCGGTCTTACACCGAATACGGCTATTGCCCTTATTTGGGCGCGTATGTTTAACCCCAACGGCGGTGTTCTGAATATTATTCTGGGATTTGTCGGGCTCGGCCCGTTCTCGTTCAACTACAGCTCCTTCTGGTTTGAGGTTATCTTCTCCGTTGTTATTATGACGGCGTGGCAGTCCGTTGGCAGTACGGCCATTTACATCATCGCAGCGTTGCAGGGCGTTAGTGCCGATGTTATGGAGGCGGCGGATATTGACGGTGCAAACTCCTTCCATAAGTTCTTCCGCATCACCCTTCCGCTCATTACGCCTACGATTTTCTTCCTGATGATTATTGGTTTCTCCGGCTCTTTACAGACCTTCGAAACCTTCTACATTTTGGGTGAAGCTACCGGTGCTAATACAGAGGTTATAAACTCCATGGTGTATAGCTTGATGTGGGGCAATACCGCACAGGTTGGCCGCGCATCTGCGCTTGGCTGGGTTGCCTTCGTATACATTGGTATAATAACCTTCCTCCAAAAGAAATTTGAGAAAAAGTGGGTGCACTACGATGCCTAATAATAATGTTGCTATGAATACAGCTCCGGCTGCAAAGAAAATTAAAAAACCTAATTTTTTCACCAAAAGAAGAGACTATAATATCTGGGGTTACTTTGTTCTGATACTTGGCGCCGCTGTTATGGTGTTCCCCTTCCTGTTCGCCGTTTCCGGCTCCTTGGTAGAGAACCCGATGGATGTTTACAAGTTCCAGTTCTTCAAGGACTTTCATTGGCAGAACTATGTGCGCGTTTTGACAGAGGTTAATTTGCTTCGTTATATCGGCAATACCCTTGTTATTATTGCGCACTACATGGTGGGCTTCATTTTGTCAAACTCCTTCATTGGATTTGGGTTTGCTATTTACAGATTTAAGGGAAGTGAAGCGTTGTTCTTCATCATCCTTGCCACCATGTTCGTACCGAGCACGGTTATGCAGGTGCCGACCTTCCTTATCTTCAGTGAACTCGGCGTAATTGATACTTATGTTCCGCTTATTTTCGGCTCCTTCTTCGGTGCACCGATGCGTCTGTTCCTGATGCGTCAGTGCTTCAAGGGATTGCCGGGCGGCTTATATGAGGCAGCCTTAATTGACGGCGCGAACCCGCTGTACATTTACGCAAGAATTTACATGCCGCTGGCACGCCCCATGCTTGCTACTTTGGCTCTGCAGGCATTCCAGGGCGGCTGGAACGAGCTGTTCGGTCCCCTTATTTACATCACCAGTCAGGAAAAGCGAACCCTCTCTCTAGCGCTGGCAAACCTCAACACCTCGCTTGGCGCAAAGGGTGACGCGCAGCTTCTTTTAGCGGCCGCTGTTATCGCTATGACGCCGTCCATCATCGTGTACGCCTTGGTACAGAAGCAGTTTATTGCCGGTATGGCCTCGGCTGCCATTAAGGGCTGATTGCTATTTTTAAGAAAAAGGATAAGCCGTTACATCTTTGTAACGGCTTATTTTACTCTTTTTCCAAAGGGCGGAAAGCGAAGAAATTTTCTATAAGCTTTTGACAATATAAATGCGGATACAGAAAGGAAATAAAATATATGGTTATGTGTTCTCGTTGCAAAAAGAATGTTGCGGTCATGTTTGTAACGAAAATTGAAAACGGAGAAAAGAAAACGGAGGGTCTTTGCCTTTCCTGTGCGCAGCAGTTGGGACTTGATATGGGCCAGCTTGCCGGCAATATGGGTCTTGAACCGGAGCTTTTTGAAAACTTAAGCGAGCAGGTTATGCAAATGATGGAAAGAGAAGGGGACGAGGAAGGCGGACAGCTTTTTCAGGACCTTTTCGGCATCCTGGAGGGGCCTGCGAGTGAGAAGGATACGCCCGATGCGGAAACGGAAAAACCCAAAGACAAAAACGGCAAAAAGGAAAGCAAGAAAAAGAAGAGAATGCTGGACTCTTTTGGGACAAATCTGACGCTCCGCGCCCGCGAGGGGCAGGTGGACCGCGTGATTGGCCGCGAGGAGGAAATTACCCGCTGCATGGAGATTTTAAACCGCCGCACGAAAAACAATCCTTGCCTGATTGGCGAACCGGGCGTCGGCAAAACGGCGATTGCCGAAGGCCTTGCCACGAGAATTGTGGAGGGCAAGGTGCCGGCAAAGCTTCTGGATAAAGAAATTTTCCTTCTGGACTTCACGGCGATTGTGGCCGGCACGCAATTTCGTGGGCAGTTTGAGGCGCGGCTGAAAAGCATTATTGAAGAGACCAAAAAGCTCGGCAATGTGATTTTGGTGATTGACGAGCTGCACAATATCGTCGGTGCCGGCGATGCCGAGGGCGCGATGAGTGCGGCCAACATTTTAAAGCCGGCGCTGGCACGCGGCGAAATTCAGGTTATCGGTGCGACCACAACGGCGGAGTACCGAAAGCACATTGAAAAGGATTCGGCGCTGGAGAGGCGCTTCCAGCCTATTTTGGTGGAAGAGCCGGGCATAGAAGAAACGATTTCCATTATTACGGGGATTAAGGATTATTATGAGGAATATCATAAGGTGAAAATCGGCGCCGAGGTTATCCGCGCCGCCGCGGAAATGAGCGAGCGGTATATTACGGACCGCTTTTTGCCCGATAAAGCCATTGATGTACTGGATGAGGCGGCATCCCGCGCCAATCTCCGGAATGTTTATATCGCGCAGCTTGCCCGCCTTCGTAAGGAATTGGAAGAGGTGCGCGCCACAAAGGAAACGGCCATCGGCACAGATTCCATGGAATCCTACCAGATTGCAGCCGACCTGAAAACAAAAGAATGCCGTCTGGAGGAAAAAATACGCGAGACGGAGACCGAGATGCAGGAGGTGCGCCTTACCGTAGAGGATGTGGCGCGCGTAATTGCGAGATGGACGAAAATTCCGGTAGGACAGATTACGAAGGAAGAAACTACGCGCCTTTTAGAGCTGGAGAGCACCCTCCGAAAAAGAGTGAAGGGACAGGACGAGGCGATTTCGGCGGTGGCCGGTGCGATGCGCCGCGGCCGGGCCGGACTCTCCAAGGTCAGAAGGCCGGTATCCTTTATTTTCACAGGCTCCACGGGCATCGGCAAAACGGAGCTGGCCCGCGCGCTGAGCGAGGCTATGTTTGATACGGAGGATGCCTTAATACGCGTTGATATGTCGGAATACATGGAAAAGCATGCGGTGTCGAAGCTCATCGGCTCGCCGCCCGGCTATGTCGGCTACGAGGATGCCGGTCAGCTTACCGAGAAAATCCGCCGTCGTCCGTACAGCGTTATTTTGCTTGACGAGGTGGAGAAGGCACACACCGATGTACTCCATACATTTTTGCAAATTCTGGACGATGGGCATATCACCGATAGCCACGGCAAAAAGGTCAGCTTTGCAAACACCGTGATTATTATGACCTCCAATGCCGGCTCTGATTATAAGGGGACGGCGCCCGGCTACACCACCTCGGCGGTGCAGGCAGGGCAGGATAAGGCGATGAAGGCGCTTCGGTCCTTCTTTCGTCCGGAATTTTTAAACCGCATCGACGAAATTATTTTCTTTAAGCCTTTGGAAAAGCCGGTCCTCATGGAAATCCTCGATAAAATGCTGGCAGAGTTTGCTGAAATTCTGGAGAAAAGGGGCATTTCCTTCTCTATTACCGAGGAGGCCAAGGCACTTCTTCTGGAGAAAGGCTTTGATGCGAAAAACGGGGCCAGACCCTTGCGCCGCGCCATCGCGAGACATATTGAGGATAAAGCGGCCTATATGCTGATAGCCGGAGAAATAGGAGAGGGCGACACCTTCTCGGTGCGCGCGGAAGGGGAAGAACTCGTCTGCGAGCGGACAAAATAAAATTATTTTAGGGAAACCGAGAAAAATACTTGCCAAATATACAAAAATATGATACAGTATACACAGTATATAAAGGAGGTGTGTTTCTATGGCATATATTATCACAGAAGATTGCATCAGCTGTGGCGCTTGTGAAGCAGAATGCCCTGTTTCCTGCATTTCGGCAGGTGACGCTGCATTCGTAATTGATGAAGATGCTTGCATCGAGTGCGGAAATTGCGCAAATGTTTGTCCGGTAGCCGCTCCGCAGCAGAAGTAAAAAAGGGTGAAGTATCGGGGTCGCCCTTGTGGCGGCCCCGAAAGCTTATCAAAAGAAACATGAACGAATTTGAAAGAAAAGATGACCTGCAACTTTGCGGTCTATATATATGGCAAGACAGGCGCGAATTCTGTTTTGGTGTAGATGCGGTCCTTCTTTCTGCCTTTGCTTCTGTCAAAAAGGGGGAGCGCGTTTTAGACCTTTGCACCGGAAACGGCATTATCCCTATTTTATTGGCCGGAAAAACGGAGGCCGGGGAAATTTGCGGTTTGGAAATCAATCCGCGTCAGGTAAGTCTTGCCCGAAAAAGTGTACAGGAAAACGGGCTCGGGCATGTGGAAATTCTGGAAGGCGATATAAAAGAGGCGGCCACGATTTTCGCAGGAAAAAGGTTTGATGCAGTAACTTGCAATCCGCCCTATATCGAAAACGGAAGAATACAAAATGAAAGCCGCGGCAAAGCGATTGCGCGGCATGAGATTTTGTGTACGCTGGCGGATGTAGTGAAAAGTGCGGCATCCGTTTTGCGCTTTGGCGGGCGGTTTTTTATGGTACACCGGCCGGACAGGCTGACGGATATTCTGGAAACGATGCGGCGGTATCGTCTGGAGCCGGCGCGCCTTCGTATGGTGCATACGAAGGAGGATGGCGCCGCGCAGCTTGTACTGGTGGAAGGAATACGGGGTGGCGGTACTTTTTTGCGTGTGATGCCGCCGCTTATTTTATATGGGAAAGACGGGCAGTATACAGAGGATGCCCTTCTGTGCTACGGGAGGCGTACAAAATGAGTGGTACACTTTATGTTTGTGCAACACCTATCGGAAATCTGGATGATGTTTCCGCGCGGCTATTTAAAACGCTTTCGATGGTGGACATCGTGGCGGCGGAGGATACGCGCCACACGGGAAAACTTTTGGAGCATCTCGGGATATCCAAGCCTTGTATCAGCTATTATACGCACAATCAGCGCGGACATGGCGAAACGATTATAAAAGAGCTTCTTTCGGGCAAAAATGTGGCGCTTGTCAGTGATGCCGGAACGCCGGCTATCAGCGACCCCGGTGAGGAGCTTGTTAAAATGTGCGCGGCGGAGAATATTCCGACGGTACCTGTCCCCGGTGCCTGTGCGGCCATAAGCGCCCTGTCCGTTTCCGGCCTTGCCACCGGCCGGTTTGTGTTTGAAGGCTTCTTGCCCATGCAGAAAAAGAACAGGCTGGAAAGGCTCGGCGAGCTGAAAACGGAAAAGCGGACAGTCATATTTTATGAGGCACCGCATAAGCTTTTAAAGACGCTGGAGGATTTCTGCGAGGCGTTCGGCCGGGAGAGAAGAATTACGCTTTGCCGGGAAATGACGAAGCTCTTTGAAGAAACGATAAGAACGACCGTGGGGGAGGCGGCCGCAAAATATGCGGCGGAGCCGCCACGGGGCGAGTTTGTCCTTATTCTGGAAGGCGCCGCGGAGGAAGCGGTATCTTGGGAGGACCTTTCGGTAGCGGAGCATGTGGCCCTGTACGAAAAAGGGGGCCTTTCCCGTATGGAGGCCGTGAAAAAGGTAGCGACAGACCGTAAGGTGCCGAAAAGAGAAATTTATGATTTGGTCATGCGATGAAAGGAATTTTGCCATGCGTATTGCCATTATGTTCGGTGGAAAAAGCGGAGAATATGAGGTTTCCTGCCTTTCGGCGGCGTCGGTGCTTGCCAATATCAACACGGAGAAATATGAAATTGTCAAAATCGGCGTAACGCGCGAGGGTGCGTGGTTTAAAACGGACGCGAGTGCGGAGGAAATCCGAAACAGAAAGTGGGAAACCATGCCCAAAGCCAAAGCTGTTTTATCGCCCGACACGCGCGATAGGGGCTTTTGGATATGGGAGGGGGAGAAGGTTTCTCTCCTGCCTGTAGATGTCATTTTTCCCGTTATGCACGGCGATTTTTGTGAGGACGGCTGCCTACAGGGACTTTTTGAGCTCGCCGGTATCCCGTATGTGGGGTGCGGCGTTTGTGCGTCCGCTATCGGCATGGATAAGGAGATGGCAAAGGCCGTATTTTCTCTGGCCGGTCTTCCGGTGGCAGAGGGGATTACGATAGAGAAAAAGGAAAGGGAAGCGGCACAGGAGAAGGTGCAAAAGAAGCTTTCCTATCCGGTCTTTGTAAAGCCGGCAAATGCCGGCTCGTCCCTCGGCGCATCTAAGGTAGGGACGGAGGGCGCGTTGCAGTCCGCTCTGGATAACGCCTTTTTGTACGATGACAAGGTGCTGGTGGAAGAATATATCGATGCGCGCGAAATCGAGTGCGCTGTTTTGGGAAATGAAGAGGCGGCGGCCTCTGTTTTGGGCGAAATTATACCCGAGGCGGAGTTTTACGATTACGATGCCAAATACATAGACGGCACTTCCAGACTCTTGGTACCGGCACCGCTCCCCGAGGAGGAAGCGAATTTACTGCGCGACTATGCCGTGCGCGCCTTCCGCGCTATTGGCGGCCGCGGTCTTTCGCGTGTGGACTTTTTTAAGGATAAGAAAACAGGGCGTGTCGTTATCAACGAGATAAACACACTTCCCGGATTTACGGAAATCAGCATGTATCCGAAGCTCTGGCAGGCAACAGGAAAAAGCTACGGCGAGCTTTTGGATAAATTGATAGAACTTGCAACCTTGTAAGAAGTTAACTTTGCTTTTTGCGTGAAAAGGTGGTATACTAAGCGTAAATACGATTATAGGAGCAACAGACATGAATAAGGAAGTTATTATTTCCATTGAAGGGCAGGAGCTGTTCCCCGAGGGGGGCGAGGAAAATGTAACGGAGCTTGTCACAGAGGGAAAGTATTACCAAAAAGGGGACAAGCACTATATTTCCTATAAGGAAACAGAGGTGACCGGCTTTGATGCGACCACCACTCTCCTGAAAATAGAAAACGACCGTGTGGCACTGACGCGATACGGGCAGGTGAATACCCACATGGTTTTTGCAAGAGGCGAAAAGCATACGGGGTATTATGACACGCCCTACGGCAGCTTTACGGTGGGAATTGTATCGAATGATGTGAAGGTAAATTTTGAGAAGAAAAGCGGGAAAATTGACATTCACTATCTTCTTGAGATTGATAATAATACGAAGGCAGAGCACACTCTTTCCCTGCATGTGCGGGAAGCTTAGGAAATGGAGGATAAGAAAATGTATACAGCAGAAAGAGTTTTACATACGGTAGAAAGCATGGTGAGAGAGGCCATAGGGCGCGCATTTCCCGAGGTGGACATGCCTGCCTTTTTGGTGGAAGCACCAAAGGCCGATGCGCATGGTGACTTTTCGACCAATGCGGCCATGCTTTTAACAAAGCCGCTTCGCCGTTCTCCGCGCGATATTGCCGCGGCGATTATCGAAAATATGCCGGAAAACGAGCTGGTGTGCCGCACGGAGGTAGCAGGCCCCGGCTTTATCAACTTTTATTTAAAGCCGGACTGGATTTACGGCACCTTGCAGGACATTGAAGAGAAGGGCGAGGACTACGGCCGTGTACCCGATGGGAACGGGAAAAAGGTCATGGTAGAGTTTGTAAGCGCCAACCCCACAGGCCCTATGCACATGGGCAACGCCCGCGGCGGTGCGATTGGCGACTGTCTGGCCGCCCTTTTGGATATGGCAGGCTGGGCGGTCAGCCGTGAGTTTTACTTAAATGATGCCGGTGCCCAGATTGAAAAGTTCGGCATGAGCCTGGAGGCAAGATTTTTGCAGATTCTGACGGGAACGGAGGATTTCCCCGAGGACGGCTATCAGGGTGCCGATATTACGGAGCTTGCGCAGGCGTACATAGACGAAAACGGGGAGGCTCTTTTAGAGCGTGAAAGCGCCGAGCGCCGCCGTGCCTTAGTAGAATATGCCCTGCCGAAGAATATCGAAAAGATGCAGGCAGATTTGGCGAAGTATCGCATTTCGTACGACACCTGGTATCGGGAAAGCGAGCTTTACAAAAGCGGCGAGGTGGAGGAAACGATACAGCTTTTATCCGAGCGCGGTCTGACCTATACAAAGGAAGATGCCGTCTGGTTTAAAAGCACAGAGTTTGGCGCGGAAAAGGACGATGTTTTAGTGCGCGCAAACGGTATTCCCACTTACTTTGCAGCCGATATTGCCTACCACAGAAATAAGCTGGCAACGAGAAATTTCGATATGGCCATTAACATCTGGGGTGCAGACCATCATGGCCATATTGCCCGCATGAAGGGCGCGATGGAGGCGCTTGGCATAGATGCGGAAAGACTCCATGTTATCACCATGCAGCTTGTCCGTCTTGTGGAAAATGGCGAGGTTGTCCGTATGAGCAAGCGCACAGGACGCATGATTACGCTTTCCGACCTTCTGGATGAAATCGGCATAGATGCGGCGCGGTTCTTCTTTAATCTGCGCCAGGCCGGCAGCCATTTTGAGTTTGATTTGGGACTGGCGGTGGAGCAATCCAACGATAATCCCGTGTTTTATGTGCAGTATGCATACGCGCGTATCTGCAGCATTATCCGCCTTTTGGCGGAAGAAGGAACGGCCGTGCGGCCGTATAGCGAGCTTGTGCCTTCCCGCCTTGTGGACGAGCATGAGCGCGCGCTCATTAAAAAGCTGGCGGACTTTCCGGAGGAGATACGCGTGGCGGCGGCGGCGCTGGAGCCGTCCAGAATTACGCGTTACGCCATGGATACGGCGGCGCTGTTTCACAGCTTCTATAACGCCTGCCATGTCCGTACAGAGGATGCCGAGCTTACGGCGGCGCGCCTTTCTCTGGTGGCGGCCACCCGTACGGTGCTTGGTAACGCCCTTCGCATGCTGAGCGTTTCGGCGCCGGAAAAAATGTAAGAAAGAAAGGGATTTACCTTGAAAAACATAAAAAGGCTCTTTGTCCTGCTTTTATCCTTCGTCTGTCTCTTTACTCTCCCTGTCGGGGCTATTGAGCTGGACGGCAGGATGCAATATGTCTTTATCCATGACCTTGTCGATTTCATCGAGGAAAACGCAAAATTCCCCGAGGACAAGAATGTTTTGCTGGACAATGCGCTTTATGCACGCCTTACAAACCCCGAGGCTGGCTTTAACGGTATGGTGGAGGCTGTGATGGCGTCTTTGGACGAGCACAGCGGCTACATGACGGAGGAGACCTATAATGCCTTTATAGAAGACAGTGTATCCGGCGCTTTTAGCGGTATCGGCGTTACCTTGTCGAATACGAAAAAGGGGCTTGTGGTAATTTCCGCGTTTCCCGGCTCGCCGGCGGACAAGGCCGGTATCGAGACGGGTGACATTCTCATTGCGGTTGACGGCGAGGATATCCGCGGCATGGAGTTTCAGGCGGCACGCGGGAAAATCACGGGACCGGAAGGAACAACCGTGCAAATTACGGTACAACGAGGGGAGAAAATACTTACCCTTACCGTAATGCGTGCCGTGGTGGAAATGACAACGGTGGCCTACGAAATCATAGAGGGAATAGGCCATCTTGTTATAGCGAGTTTTAATGAAACAACGGCAGAAGATGTAGCGGCGGCACTCGCCCACTTCGAAAAAGAAGGCGTGCGCGATGTCATTTTGGACCTTCGCGATAATCCCGGCGGCGAGATGCACGCGGCGCTGGATATTTGTCGGCAGCTTACGCCGCGCGGCGTGATTCTGCGCGTAGAATACGCAAAGGAAAATCAGCTTTATTATAACGAAACCGATAACAGCGGCCGATTTAATCTGGCGGTGCTCGTCAACGAAGGGAGCGCTTCTGCTGCCGAAATTCTGGCCGGGGCCATACAGGATACGAATTCGGGCGTTCTCATCGGCACCCCGACCTTCGGAAAGGGAACGGTGCAGACGCTTTTGCCCGTGATTAGCGGCGGTGGCATCCGCCTGACGATTGCCGAATACAAAACGGCCGGTGGAAGGGCCGTGCATCATGTGGGTCTTATGCCCGACCGGTATGTAAAAAACACAGAAAAGGTTGTTGACACCTCTTATATGGTGTCGCTCGAAATGGAAACGGCATGGAAGGCGGGCGATACGGGACAGGGCGTTTTAGCTGTAGAAGAGCGCCTGGCGTTTTGGAACTATATGGAGGAGGCCGATACCGTTGCCGATGCAGAAACGGAGGCCGCGCTTCGCCTGTTTCAGGCACAAAACGGTCTGGAGGTTACGGGCGTTGCCGATTTATATACACAAATCCGCTTAAACGATGCGGACTATGATTTGCCGGTGGAGCAGGATGACCAGCTCCGTGCGGCTATGGAGTATTTACATGAAAAAGCTTAAGGTGGGGAACATTCCCCTTGGCGGTCAAAGCCCCGTCACCGTGCAGACGATGACGACGACGGACACGCGGGATGAAAAGAAAACAGTAGAACAAATCCGCCTTTTAGAAAGGGCGGGGGCCGATATCGTGCGTCTGGCTGTCCCGGACATGGAGGCGGCCGAGAGCTTTGCCCGCATAAAGCGGCAGGTACAGGTGCCGCTGGTGTGCGACATTCATTTTGATTACCGGATTGCCCTTGCCTGTATTTCGGGCGGCGCGGACAAAATACGCATAAACCCCGGTAACATCGGCAGCGAGGAGCGGGTGCGAAAGGTGGCAAATGCCGCGAAGGGTGCCGGTATTCCCATTCGTATCGGGGTAAATGGCGGCTCGCTGGAAAAGGAAATGTACGAAAAATACGGAAACACCCCCCGCGCGATGGTGGAGAGCGCCAAGTACCACGCCTCTCTGCTTGAAAAGGAAGGGTTTTCCGATATCGTGATAAGCCTCAAGGCCTCCGATGTGCAAAAAACGGTGGAGGCATACAGACTGATGGCAAGAGAGGGCGATTACCCTTTGCATATTGGGGTAACGGAGGCCGGCACGGCCTATCAGGGCCTCATAAAATCGGCGGCCGGCATCGGAAGCCTGCTTCTTGACGGTATTGGCGATACGATTCGCGTATCCCTTTCGGCACCGCCCGAGGAGGAGGTGCGTGCCGGCATTGCGCTTTTGCGTGCTGTTGGGAAAAGGGAGGGCGCGGCGCTTATTTCCTGTCCCACCTGCGGCCGGTGCAAAATTGATTTAATGCCGATAGCGAGAAAAATGGAGGATTACCTCGCCACCATAAAAGAGCCTATTCGTGTGGCCGTTATGGGTTGTGCGGTCAATGGCCCCGGCGAAGCGCGGGAGGCGCATGTCGGCGTGGCCGGTGGTGACGGAAAGGCCGTACTTTTCCGCCACGGCGAAATTGTGGAAAGTATACCGGAGGAAAACATCCTGCCGCGACTTATAAGCGAAGTGGAAAGGATTTTAAAAGAGTGGAAGTAGGAAACACCAAAGCAATACAGGAAGTTTTCAGCGGCGCACCGATACCAAAGGGGGCCGCTGCTTTTCGTGTGGTTTCGCTTCGTGTAAATCAAAGGGAACGGACGATGCAAATTCACTTTCTGCTCCCCGAAATTCCTGACTTTACGGAAATACAAAAGCTGACGAAAGCCCTTATGGCGCACTATGCCTTGGGAAATGTGGAAAGTGAGTTTTCCTTTGCCGCCTTAACAGCGGAAGAGGGAATAACCGACCGTATCGGCGCGTTTATGACGGGGTATCTCGCCGAGAAAAAGCCGGTGCTTGCGTATGTTTTAAAGGACAGTACATGGCAGGAAAAGGATGGAGAGCTTATCGTCTGCCTGCATCACGGCGGCGGAGAAATCGTAAAAGACCAGGCGGTGGGGCAGGAAATCGGCCGCACCTATTTTGCTTGGACAGGGCGGACGGTGCAGGTGCGCTTTACGGAGGACATGGAAGAGGTGGACCTTTCGGCAAAGCCGCTTCCCATACCGGCGCGTCCGGCATCTCCCGAAAAAAAGGAAAGCACGCCTTCGGGCAGCCTCGTTTTGGGCAAGAGCATCGACACAGAAAGAATGGATATTTCGGAAATCAACGAAGGCAGCGGCCGCTGTACGGTGTGCGGCGAGGTGTTCGCGGCCGAGGGGCGCGACATCAAGGAAAAGAAGCTTTTTACCTTTAATATAACAGACCGGACCGATTCCATCACCTGTAAGCTGTTTCTCACGGCTGATAAATATGCCGAGGTCAGCGAAAAGGTAAAGAACGGCTCCTATGTGGTCGTGCGCGGCAGCGCCGTTTTCGACTCCTTTGCGGGCGAGGTGGTTTTGCGCGTGCAGGATATTGAAATGGCGGAAAAACGCGAGAAGACGGACGATGCCGCAGAAAAACGCGTAGAGCTGCATGTACATACACAGATGTCCAGCATGGACGGCGTTTCGAGCGCGACAGCGCTTGTCAAAAGAGCCATCCGCTACGGGCATCCGGCGATTGCCATTACCGACCATGGTGTGGTGCAGTCCTTTCCCGAAGCCTACAAGGCGGCGAAGGGGTCAGATATTAAGGTTATATTGGGCGTGGAGGCCTATTATGTAAATGATTTGGGCGCTTCTCTCTATAAAGGGAAATCGTGGCCGATAGATGGCGAAATGGTGGCATTTGACATTGAAACCACGGGCCTTAGTCCCAAAACGGAGCGCATCACAGAAATCGGGGCCGTTAAAATCCGCGACGGGGTGATTACGGACACATTTTCCACCTTTGTAAACCCCGGAAAATCCATTCCGGCAAGAATTATTGAGATTACAGGCATTACCGATGCCATGGTGGCCGACGCGCCACGCGAGGAAGAGGCTGTTCGTGCTTTCCTGGATTTTTGCGGTGATGCGCCGATTATCGCGCACAATGCCTCCTTTGATACAAGCTTTATAAGGGAGGCCTGCCTTCGGATGGGCGTGCCTTATGCGCCCTCCGTTTTGGATACATTGGTTTTCTGCCGCGCTATGGTTATCAGTAAGCGGCAGCATTCTCTTGACAAAATGGCCAAATATTTCGGCATTGAAAACCCGTCCCATCACCGCGCCGTAAACGATGCACAGGTTTGCGCGCAGATATGGGCGCAGCTTGCAAAGCAGCTTAAAGAAATAGGCGTTTCGGATATTGCCGATATTGATAAGAAGATGGCAGGAAATGTGGACATGAAGGCCCTGCCGTCCCACCACATGATTTTGCTGGCGAAAAACCGCGAAGGCCTGTTCAATCTGTATACGCTTATCACAAAATCGCACATGGATTATTTCCATAAAACACCGCGCATTCCCAAAAGCGAGCTGGTACGCCATCGCGAGGGGCTTCTTGTAGGCTCCGCTTGCGAGGCGGGCGAGCTGTTTCGGGCGATGGTGGCAGGCGAGAACGAGAATACACTTTTAAAAATAGCGGATTTTTATGATTATCTCGAAATTCAGCCTATCGGCAACAACCGGTTTATGCTCGCAAACGGCACCGCTTCGGATGAGGAACAACTGCGGGACTATAACCGGAGGATTATTGCACTTGGCGAAAAGCTCGGAAAGCCGGTTGTGGCAACAGGAGATGTACACTTTTTAAATCGTGAGGACGAGGTGTACCGCCGTATTCTCATGGCCGGAAAAGGCTTTGATGATGCGGATAATCAGGCACCCTTGTATTTCCGCACCACGAACGAAATGCTGGAGGAGTTCGGGTATTTGGGGGACGAGATGGCAAGGCGCGTCGTTATTGAAAATCCGCGGGCGATTGCGGATAGGATTGAAAATGTGCCGCCCGTTCCGAAAGAAAAATGTCCGCCGGAAATTCCCGGCTCAGATACGGATATTATGCAGATGAGCCGCGAAAAGGCTGAGCGGATTTATGGTTCGCCGCTCCCCCCGATTGTGCAAAAGCGCATGGACAGGGAGCTGGACAGTATTATCACAAACGGCTTTGCCGTTATGTATCTGATTGCCCATAAGCTTGTGAAAAAGTCCAACGAGGACGGGTATCTCGTCGGCTCGCGTGGTTCGGTTGGCTCCTCGTTTGTGGCCTTTTTGTCGGATATCACCGAGGTAAATGCCCTGCCGCCGCATTATGTGTGCCAAAAGTGTAAATACAGCGAATTTGTAGAAAATATGGCAGGCTCCGGCTGTGACCTGCCGGACAAGAGCTGCCCGAAGTGCGGCGCGCCCCTATATAAGGACGGTCACGATATTCCCTTTGAAACTTTCCTTGGCTTTGACGGCGATAAGGCGCCCGATATTGACCTTAACTTCTCGGGCGACTATCAGGGACACGCCCATAAGTACACCGAAGTATTATTCGGGGCCGAAAATGTATTCAAGGCCGGCACGATTGGTACGCTGGCGGAAAAAACGGCATACGGTTATGTGCGCAAATACTTTGAGGAGCGCGGCAAGAGCCTGAGAAAGGCCGAGCTTGACAGGCTCACGATAGGCTGTACCGGCGTAAAACGAACAACGGGTCAGCATCCGGGCGGCATTGTCGTTTTGCCAAAGGGGCGCGATATCAATGAATTTTGCCCTGTCCAGCATCCGGCGGATAAAAGCGAAAGCGATGTAAAAACAACGCATTTTGATTATCATTCCATTGACGAAAACCTCCTAAAGCTTGATATCCTCGGACACGACGACCCGACGGTTATTCGTATGCTGGAGGATTTGACGGGCATTGATGCCAAAAGCATTCCGCTGGACGATAAGGAAACGATGAGCCTTTTTACCGGCAAGGAAGCCTTAAGGCTGCAAAGCGACATTAAAAGTACAGTAGGTACGCTGGCTATTCCGGAATTCGGCACAGGGTTTGTGCGGCAGATGCTCCTGGACACAAAGCCCAAAACCTTCTCCGATTTAATCCGCATAAGCGGACTTTCCCACGGCACCGATGTATGGCTCGGTAATGCGCAGGATATTGTAAGAAGCGGCACGGCGAAGCTTTCGGGCTGTATCTGTACGCGCGATGACATTATGCTGTACCTGATTACAAAAGGGGTGGCTCCCAAGCTTTCCTTTACCATTATGGAGTCGGTCCGAAAAGGGAAGGGTTTAAAGCCGGAATGGGAAGAGGAAATGCGGGCGCACGAGGTACCTGCATGGTATATCGATTCCTGTAAAAAGATTAAATATATGTTCCCGAAGGCGCACGCGGCGGCCTATGTTACGATGGCGTTTCGTATTGCGTATTGCAAGGTGCATTATCCGCTGGCCTTTTACATGGCGTATTACAGTGTCCGCGCCGATGACTTTGACTATGCGCTCATGGCAAGCGGTCACGCCGTTGTCCGGGAAAAGATGGCAGAGCTTTCGGCCCTTGAAAACAAAACGCAGAAGGACAAGAATGTTTTGTCCATTTTAGAGGTGTGCGACGAAATGTATGCGCGCGGCTTCTCCTTCTGCCCGATTGACCTGTACGCCTCCGACGCGGAAAAATTCCGTGAGGTAGACGGCAAAATCCTGCCGCCGCTGATCAGTATGCAGGGGCTCGGCTCGGCCGCGGCGCATAATATTGCCAAGGCCAGAGAGGACGGCCCGTTCCTTTCGGTGGATGACCTTGTCCAGCGTAGCGGTGCCAACAAATCCGTAATTGAAATTATGACAAAAAGCGGCGTTTTAGCCGATTTGCCCGAGATTAGCCAGACGACCTTGTTTGGCCTATAGAAAAACGAAAAAAGGAGGGGATAGGAGATGACCAAGAAAAACGGCAGAAATACGAAGGGAAAAATCATCGTGGCCGCCTGGAAACTTTTTTATGAGCAAGGTTATGAAAACACAACCATTGAGGAAATCATTGAAGAGTCCGGCACCTCCAAAGGCTCCTTCTACCATTATTTTGCCGGAAAGGATGCCCTTTTAAGCTCGCTCTCGTATATGTTTGATGAAAAATACGAGGAGCTGATGGGGGAAATGGCGCCGGATATGCACAGCTTTGATAAGCTGATGTATTTAAACCGCGAGCTTTTTCTGCTGGTGGAAAACAGTATTTCCATAGAACTGCTGGCAAAGCTGTATTCCTCCCAGCTCACCACAAAGGGGGAAAAGCATCTTCTGGACCATAACCGCGTCTACTACAAGGTTTTGCGCGCGATTTTCGCGGAAGGGCAGAAGAAGGGGGAAATTACCGAAGAGCTTTCCACGGGCGAGCTTGTTAAGGTATACGCCCTTTGCGAACGCGCTCTTTTATACGATTGGTGCCTCGCAAACGGGGATTATTCCCTGACGCGCTATGCGGAAAGAATGTTCCCCTTGTTTCTGGAAAAATTTAAGATTTAAATAAATTTTATTTTTAGCACATTTTTTGGTACAGGAAAGCGTACGGTCGAAATATGGCTAAAAAACAATAAAAATGAAGAATTTTATAAAACAAAGTACATATTTTGGTATGTACTTTGTTCTGTATTGCATTCTATTAAAAAGTATGCTATAATCATTTGCGAAAATGAAAATTTTGGAAAGGAGAATATTCTTTATGGATATTTTAGCATTTTCACTTTATTTTATAGCAATGATTGCTATAGGCCTTTTCTTTTTTGTTAAGTCAAGGGCTGTAACAGAAAAGGATTACTTTCTGGGCGGCCGCGCGATGGGCCCGTGGGTAACGGCCATGAGCGCCCAGGCTTCGGATATGAGCGCATGGCTTTTGATGGGCCTTCCCGGCAGCATCTTGGCGTTCGGGTTTGGACAGGCCTGGATTGGTATCGGTCTTGCCATCGGTACGGCGGCAAACTGGATTTTGATTGCCAAAAGACTTCGCAAGTTCTCAAGAGCAGCTGGTGACTCCATTACACTTCCGCAGTATCTTTCCAACAGATTTGCGACAAAAAGCCATACGGTAAGCATTATCTGCGCCGTTGTGTTCCTTGTATGCTTTACGATTTATGTGGCATCTGCCTTCGTTGCCGGTGCAGATGTATTCACAACGCTGGTTCCCCAGCTTTCGAGAACAACGGCCATGATTATCTTTGCGGCGATTGTTCTGATATACACATTCCTCGGCGGCTTCAGCGCCGTTTGCTGGACGGACTTTTTCCAGGGCCTTTTAATGCTGGCCGCGCTTTTGATTGTTCCTATCGTTGTAGGTTTTACAAAAAATCTGGATGTTACGGCACTTTCCACGGTTTATACGGGACCGAGCGGCGAAGAGTTTAAGTTCGTTGCAAGCTTCATGAATGCAAGCTGGAAGGATATCCTTTCCGGTCTTGGCTGGGGCCTCGGCTATTTCGGTATGCCGCATATCATTGTACGATTTATGGCGATTAAAAAGCCTTCCATGGTTAAGAAATCTGCCACCGTTGCGATTATCTGGGTTGTACTTTCTCTGGGTGCCGCCATCGTCATTGCCTACCTTGGCAGAATGTTCGTGTATGCAAACGGAACGGACCTTTCGGCAGAGCTTTTAAGTCAGGGCAAGCAGTCGCTTATATTCGTAGAGCTTGCGCGTGATGTTTTCCCTGCATTCATAGCAGGCCTGTTGCTTGCAGCTATTATTGCGGCCAGCATGTCCACGGCAGATTCGCAGCTTTTAGTTGCGGCATCCTCTTTTTCAAGCGACCTTTATAAGCCGATTGTCAGAAAAAATGCGTCTAACAAGGAAATGCTCTGGGTAAGCCGCGCTATTGTACTGGTCATTGCCGTTATTGCCTTCTTTATTGCAAGCAGTAAGGGTAAGGCGGCACAGGCCATTATGGATTTGGTTTCCAACGCCTGGGGTATTTTCGGTGCAGCCTTCGGCCCTGCCGTATTGCTTTCGCTGTTCTGGAAGCGCTTTACCTATAAGGGTGCAGTTGCCGGTATTATAGTCGGTGCTTTAGTGGATATGCTCTGGCTGTGGCTTCCGGTTGCAGGTGGCATGGCGCTGACAGCTTTAACGGGTATATATGAAATTATCCCCGGCTTCGTGCTTGGCGGTCTGGCGGCCATTATCGTTACGCTTTTGGACAAAGCGCCTTCCGAAGAGGTTTTGGCGATTTATGAGAAAGCAACCGATAGCAGTATAGACGACTAAGGGTTTGCCTTTCGGGGCGTAAGAACCATAGAAAAAGGACTGACTCCGTTTTTGGCGGAGTCAGTTTTTTATACAAAAAAGCTCTCGCATTTTTGCGAGAGCTTTCTATGACGGGGACATTTAAATCCATTCTGCTTCCGTTTTCTTTTCTCTTTGCATAAGGGCGAGTGCCTCCTCCCTCGGGGAGACATCTTCAAACAGGACGCGGTAGGCGGCGGAAACGATGGGCATTTCCACATTATACTCCTTTGCCAGATGGTAGGCCGCCTCTGCGGCAAACACGCCTTCTACCACCATGTGTACCTTGTCAAGCGCTTCTTTTACCGGCGTGCCTTCGCCAATTAACATACCGGCTCTTCGGTTTCGGCTGTGCTGGCTGGTACAGGTTACAATCAGGTCACCGATGCCGGAAAGACCGGCAAAGGTGGCAGGGTTTGCCCCCATGGCCACGCCCAGACGCGACATTTCGGCAAGACCGCGCGTCATAAGCGCCGCCTTTGTATTATCGCCATACCCAAGCCCGTCCATAATGCCGGCGCAAAGGGCGATAACATTTTTCAGCGCACCGCCAAGCTCGGCGCCGATAACATCGTTTGTGGTATATACGCGAAAAGCCGGGCACATAAAGACATCCTGTACAATCTCTGCCGCCTCCATATTTTCCGAGGCCGCCACAACCGTGGTGGGAATTCCCTTGCCAACCTCCTCGGCGTGCGAGGGACCGGTCAGCACGACAACGGGATTTTCCGGACAAAAACGGGAGATGATAGTGCTGAAACGCTCCTTTGAGCGTGCGTCGAGCCCCTTCGTAAGCGTAACGATAATCGTATCCGGTAAAACATGGGGGGACAGGCTTTCCACCGTTTTCCCTAAAGCCGCAGAGGGCGTTGCCATAACGAGGATTTCAGCATCTGCCGCCTTCTCAAGGTCTGCCGTATATACAATCCCATCGGGCAGCATAACGCCCGGCAGAAATTCCCGGTTTTCCTTATTCTTTGCAATCGCGTCGCTTTCCTCCTGCTTCCACGACCAAAGGGTAACGGCGTGGCCGCCACGGCACAGGAGCGCGCTTATGGCAGTACCCCAACCGCCGGAACCAATAACAGAAATTTTCATTTTCCCAGCTTCCTTTCTGTACCTTGCGCAAGGCGTTTAATATTCCCGGCGTGCCGGAGTATCGCCAGAAGAGAGGTGGCCACCGCGAAAATGCGAAGCCACATATCCGGCTCGCGGATAAGAACCAAAACAGCAAAAATCACACACCCCGTAATGGAGCCGAGCGAAACATAGCGCGTGGCGGCAATAATAATAACGGCGAGGAGGAAGGCGTAAAGCGCCTCGGTGGGGGCAACTGTCAGCATAACGGCCAAAGAGGTAACGATGCCTTTGCCACCGCGAAAACCAAAATAAAGGGGGAAATTATGTCCCATAACGGCAAGAAAGCCGCCGAGGTAACTGCCATATTCACCGCCGAGCTTACGGCAGATGAGTACCGCCGCAACACCCTTTAAAATATCCATCACAAAAACGAGGGCGGCCGCACCTTTGCCGAAGGTGCGGAGAATGTTGGTGGCACCGGCGTTGCCGCTGCCAACGGTACGGATATCTTTTCCCTTTGCGCGGGAGATAATAACCGCAGAATTGATGCTTCCCAGAAGATACCCGATAAGGGCACAGGCTATGTATAAGAGAATGCGCATAGGTTCACTTTCCTTTCTAATCCCGATTTTCCTGCCGCTCCCGAATAATAAAGCGAAGCGGCGTGCCGGTAAGCCCGAAGGTTTCCCGTATTCTGTTTTCCAGATAGCGCACATAGGAGAAGTGCGCCAGCTCCTTGTCATTTACAAATAAAATGAAGGTCGGGGGATTGGTGCTGGCTTGTGTAATATAATAAATTTTCAGGCGCTTTCCTTTATCGGAGGGAGGCTGTACCTTTTCCGTAGCATCCGTCAGAATATCATTCAATACACCGGTGGAAATACGCATGGAGTTTTGCTGATATACACTTTTCAGAAGCGGAAACAGCTTGTCCACACGCTGGCCGGTTTTGGCGGAAATGAAAAGGTTTGGCGCATAGGTCATAAAGCTCAAGGTGTCATAAACCGAGTTCTGAAAGACCTGCATCGTCTTGGTTTCCTTCTCAATCAAATCCCACTTATTAATCAGAATGACGGAGGCCTTTCCGGCTTCGTGCACATACCCTGCGATTTTGGCATCCTGTTCGCTGATGCCGGCCGAGGCATCGACCACAATAACGGCCACATCGCAGCGCTCCACCGCCGCCAGCGCGCGCATAACGCTGTAGCGTTCAATCGTATCGTCTACGCGGCTTTGCCGGCGCATACCGGCCGTGTCAATCAGCGTAAATTTCTGTCCGTCAATTTCCACATCGCTGTCAATAGCGTCGCGCGTGGTGCCGGGGATGTTGCTGACAATCATGCGGTTTTCCCCTAAAATATGATTTACAAGAGAGCTTTTACCCGCATTCGGCTTTCCTACAATGGCTACCCGAATCGTGTCACCCTCGTCCTCTGTGGCATTTTCATCGGGAAAGAGGGAAATGGCCTGTTCTATCACATCGCCAACCCCCATGCCGTGGAGGGAGGAAACAGGATACGGCTCGCCAAGACCGAGAGAGTAAAATTCATATACCCCGAGAGGCACCTCTCCCGGTGCATCGCATTTATTCACCACTAAAAGGACGGGCTTGCCGGATTTTTGCAAGAGGGTGGCAATTTCCATATCGTTCGCCGTAACGCCCTCCTTGAGATTGGTGATAAATAATATCACATCGGCGGTGTCCATAGCAAGCTGTACCTGCATACGCATTTCCTGCAGAATAATGTCCTTTCCGGCCGGTTCAATACCGCCGGTATCCACAACAGAAAAGCTGCGGCCAAACCATTCGGCATCGGCATAAATATGGTCATGGGTGATACCGGGCGTATCCTCTACAATGGACAGCCTTCTGCCGATAAGCTTATTAAAGAGTGTAGATTTTCCTACATTAGGGCGGCCAATCACCGCCAGAATCGGTTTTGTCATACTGGTTCGTCCTTTCTGATTTTATCCCATAAGGCAAAGCCGTCGCATCCTACAGGGAAAATCGGGATTCCGAGTTTTTCGGAGAGCATACCGACTGTCATGTCATCTAAAAACACATCGGTACCGCTTCGTAGCATAGTCGATGGAATAAGGGCCGCCTCGCCCAAATCCCGGCCGGCAAGCTGGGAGGCGATATCCTGTCCGGTCAATAGACCCGCCACCGTAATTTTCTCTCCGAAAAAGTGATTGATAACAGGGTGTACCTCTATCTGAAGCTGCGGAAACCTGGCCATGGCAAGACCGGCAAGCTTTTGAAGAAGGGCACCGGCGGCCATGCCGGTAATCAGCGAAATATGCCTTTTTTCGGCGTGCGGCGAGGCCGTCATGGCCTCCAAAAATTCATCCTCCAGACTTCGCAGAAGGCCCACACCGTTTTCTATCTGCGCATAGCCTTCATAGCTTTCCGCCGGCGGAATAGGCGCCTCGGCGAGAAGGTAAAACTCATCGGCCGCGTAAATAAAACGGGTGCCGATTTCCTTTTGCAGTTTCTCCTGCCAGGCAGACACTTGCCCAAGAAGCGCCGCGGCACCTTCCTTTGTAAAGGAGGAAAGCGAAGGCAGGCCGTCGCGATACCGCGTGATGCCTACCGGCACCACCGAAACACTCGTCATATAGGGCGCAAAAGCCGCCAGGTCCGAAATCGTTTTGTCAAGCGCCGCCCCGTCATTTACACCCGGCACCAGCACAATCTGGCCGTTCATGTGAATACCGGCCTCATACAGTGTTTTCAGGTGGCGAAGGGCTTTGCCGGCGTGGCGGTTTTTAAGCATCGTGCAACGAAGCGCGGGGTCTGTGGTGTGTACGGAAATATTGATGGGCGCGAGGCGCATCCGGATAACCTTCTCGATGTCGGCATCCTTCACATTGGTAAGGGTTATGTAGTTTCCTGTCAGGAAGGAAAGCCTGGCATCGTCATCCTTAAAATACAGCGTTTCGCGCATGCCGGGCGGAAGCTGGTCAATAAAACAAAAAATACATTTATTCCGGCACCGCTTGGCCTGCCCGAACAAGGCACCCTGAAACTGAATACCGAGGTCCGGACTTTCCGGCTCTTCGATAGTAATAATTTCGCGGCTCCCATCCGTTTTCAAAACGGAGAGGGTAACCGTATCGGCACAGGCAAAAAACCGAAAATCCAGCTCATCCTCCGGCGTGTGGCCGTTTACCTTTTCTATGATATCGCCTTTTTCAATCCCTGCAGCCTCGGCATCGGATGCAGGGAGAACGGTATGTACGACTGCTTTCATCTGCCCTGCTCCTTCATCGCTCTGTCCATATTCCGCGCCGCATCGCGCCTGGCGGCCGTCTCGCGCTTGTCGTAAAGCTTTTTGCCCTTGCAAAGACCAAGCGAAAGCTTTACATTCGAGCCGCGCCAGTGCAGGTCAAGCGGAATCAGCGAATATCCCTGCTGCATGACCGAGGCGTGCAGACGGCGGATTTCGTTTTTGTGCAAAAGGAGCTTTCGGTCGCGCAGGGGGTCTTTATTAAAGATATTGCCCTGCTCGTAGGGACTGATGTGCATCCCCAGCACAAAGATTTCGCCATCGCGCACCGTCGCATAGGAGTCCTTCAGCGACACATTGCCGCCACGGATGGATTTAACCTCCGTGCCGGACAGAGAAATACCGGCCTCCCATGTTTCCTCTACAAAATAATCATGTCTTGCTTTTTTATTCTGTGCGATTATTTTTTCCATCCGCCAAAGCCTCCTTTAATACAAAATCCATACGGGAAAGCATGCTGTCTACCTTCACAAGCTCCACCCGGACCGTTTGCCCGAGGCGATACGCCTGTCCGCTATGCTTTCCGGTGAGAGAAAGCGTCTTTTCATCAAAAATATAATAGTCGTCCCCCATGTCGCGTACATGCACAAGCCCTTCCGCGAGATTCGGAAGCTCCACAAAAAGCCCAAAATCGGTAACAGAGGAAACCACAGCCGTAAATTCCTGTCCTACATAAGGCTCCATTACGCGGCACATAAGGAAGCGCACAGCCTCGCGCTCCGCCTCCACCGCCGCCTCCTCACGCTCGGAGGAAAAAAGGGCGGCGCGGCGCGTGAAACCGGCCAGCTTATCGGTATCCTCCCCGTGCAAAACGGTCTTTACAATCCGGTGACATACCAAATCCGGATAGCGACGGATGGGGGAGGTGAAATGACAATAGTAATCAAGCGCCAGCCCGAAATGTCCCATATTTTCATGGCTGTATCGCGCCTTCATCATGGCGCGGAGCAAAAGCGTACTTACAACATGCTCTCTCTCACTTCCCATTTCCCCTTCCAGTAGCGCCGCAAGCTTTTTGCCGGAAAACTTGCCGGGAATGGTCAGGGAAAGCGTAGAAAGAGACATAGAAAGCTGGGTGCGTTTTTCCTTATCCGGTGCCTCATGCACACGGTAGATAAACGGGGCGCCGAGATGGGAGATGTATTCGGCAATGGTGCGGTTACAAAGCACCATTGCATTTTCAATCATTCTGCCGGCCCGTCCGTCCTCCCGCTTTTTTATATCGGTTGCACGGCCGTGCGCGTCAAACACAATTTCCGGCTCGGGAATATTAAAATCAATACTGCCCTTTTCCTTCTGCCTGAGGGAAAGGCGCGTGCAAAGCGCGTCTAACAAAACGAGAGACGGGAACACTTTTGCGTGCTTTTCATCCGCATATCCGCGTGCCAAAGCGGCGGAAACCTCGCTGTACACAAGGCGGAAGTCAGAACGGATAACGGCCTCATGCACCGAAAAGGAAAGAAGGTGACCGTCCTTGCCCAGCTCCATAATCGTCGTTAAGGTAAGCCTGTCAACACCCGGGTTTAGGCTGCATATCCCGTGCGAAAGCGCGAGGGGCAGCATGGGAACGGCGCGGCCCGGCAGATAGCAGCTTGTGCCGCGGGCAAAGGCCTCACGGTCAAGCGCGCTGCCTCTTTTTACATAATGCGAAACATCCGCAATATGCACATACAGGCGATAGCCGGCCTCTGTTTCTTCAATGGAAATCGCATCGTCAAAATCCTTAGCATCTTCGTTATCTATCGTAAAGGTTAAAAGGGAACGCAAATCGAGGCGGCCACGCGTGCTTTGTACACTTGTGGGGACCTTGTCGGCCTCTCTTTCTGCCTCTTCGGGAAAGCGGGGCGGAAAGGAATGGGCCGCGAGTATGCCGGAAAGCACCGCTTCATCGGAAACCTCTTTTTTCGCAGCATACCGGCCGCGATGGAAGGAGAGGCGACCATGGCGTACAAGCTCCTCCAAAATGTTTACTAAAGCCCCGAAGTCCTCCGGCGGCACCGCAAGCATGGCGGCAATCTCCGAGAGGGAGAGGGGAACGGTAGCCTGATGCTGCAAAAATGCGTAAACCTTTTCCTGTCTGTTCAAAGGAAACCTCCTGAAATTACAGAGGCTGCCGCAGAGGGCGCAGAATGGAATAGCACTCTGCCTTTTCATGCGACAGCCCGAGTCTTCTTTGTTTGCGAAGCACTTATTTGAATGCGACTGCAAGCACAACAGAGAGAATGATGAACAATACAGCCAGAATTACAGTCCACTTTTCCAAAATACCGTTTAAGGTCTTGCCTCTGTTCTTGCCAAAAAAGTTATCGGCATTGCCACCGGCAATCGTACCGGAAAGACCTGCATCCTTACCATCCTGCAGAAGAACAACGGCAGAAAGAAGAACCGTAACGACTATATGTATAATCGTAAACGCCATTTTCATAGCTACACCCCCCAAATTAATTTCATATTCTGTAGTGTACCACATATTTGTATATTTTACAAGGTTTTTTCAAAAATTTATCACAAAAAAGACTTTTTATTTTTCAAATGGGCGTGGGAAAACAGAACCGAGCGGAAGACAGCGGTGGCGGGACTGCGTTCCAAACAGAAACAGGACCTTGCAAAGCGGGCGGCGATGCAGTCGATTACGAAAGCAGGCGTGGCGAATGCAATGCCTTCCTCTGACGGCATACAGGAGGCATCGGGTTTTGTTGGAGAATACACCGGGAAAAGCTACACCAAAAAAGAAGCGGAACTATTAGCATTGATATCAGACGAAGGTATTGCAAACGCCGGAGAAGCAAGACCTGGGACAATATCGCAAAGCATTTTGGGCGTAAGCAGTGATGTGTGGCAAGCGTTCAAAGATGCAGGCTTTGTCGGCGACGATAACTTTGCTATGGACTTTATTATAATGGACGAAAGAGAACGCCGGCATAAAGAACGAAATAATGTGAAAAGCACGCCGGGTATAACTTTGCCGACTGCTGAAACGGCCGGGCAGGGGATAATGCTGCCCACGGCAAAAGACACTATGGGGTGGGTAGGCGGAACAGAATACGGTGGCATAACGGGGGAGGCTGCCTCTTTCCGAATTGGGCGTACTGTGGAAAACAAACCGTTTGTAGAGATTGAGGAAGATATTTTAGACGGTATACCTGAAGAAGAATGGACAAAAAAGGTTAATGAAAACTTAAGAAATAAGTTTCCTAATGGGATTGCTATAGGTAAAGATACAATAAAAATCAACCAGAAGAGCAGGCGGGAAATGACATTTTCTGCGTACATGCAATGGCTTAGAAAAAACGAACCCCAGGCGTTTTCGGACAAGCTAAGAGCAACGAACAATGCCGATGAATTAGTTTTAGCCGCCGAAAATTGGGTAAACGAAGGCGCAAAACACGGCAGAAAAGACACGATTTCCAGCTTCGCACGAGGAAATGTATTGATGAAGGTCGGCGGCAACAACTATTCGGCGGATGTGGTTGTCGGCATAAAAAATACTGGGGAAGCGCTCTTGTACGATGTTATAAATTTGCAACCGACAACCATAACAGAAAATGAGACGAATGCATTGAATACCGAGTACCCGTCACCGGGAGTCGATAGAAACAATGCATCCGTCTCTAATGACAGTATATCACAATCCGCCCCGAATAGTCAAGAAAATACTGCCGGAAATATTTTTGACGGTCATGTCCTTCCCACTGCGAAAGAGCAAATGGAGCAGGCGAAGAGAGAAAAAAGGGCGGCAAAGGCAAAAACGGAGGTGGAGCGGACAGGTATTCTTCTGGGCGTTCCGGACAAGATTATTCAGGCGGCAAAGCGGATTTCAAAGGTGCTCGGCATAGAGGTATGCTTTTATCGAAATACTGGCGGGAAGGTGAAAAACGATAAGGGCTATTATAACCGCGACGGCAGGAAGATTTATCTGAATGCCGAAATTACGGACCCTGTTGCGTTTATCTTGGGACATGAAATGATACATCACATCCAGCTGACAAAGAGCTATCTGAAATTTGCGGACACAATACTCAAGAAAATACTGCAGGATGGCGGGGACCTGGATGCAATGCGGCAGGAGCTGAAGGAACGCTACGCCGAAAACGGTGTAAAGCTTGATACTATGGCCGAGGTAGACCAGGATGTAATTGCAGAGTATGCGCAGGAGCATCTTTTTACGGACGAGGCAAGTATTATTTCTGTTGTAAACGCCGATAAAGAAGGCGGAAGTATAATAGCACGCTTTTTGGATACTGTACTGGCAAAGTTTGGGGATAAAGACGCACAGGAGCGGGCATTCGTGCAAAGGGCGCGCTCTCTGTATGCTAAGGCACTTCGGGAAAGCAATAGAGAAGGGCAGGCGAACACCTATAAAAGCGAGACCGTGCTGGCCGGAGGTGGAGAAGCCACAAAACAGGCAGAGGGACATGTTCTGCCTACTACGAAAGATATGATGGCGCAAGGGGACAGAACGAATACACGCGCCACGGCGTTGGATACCATGGAGGACGCGGAATACGATGCAAGAATGGAAGTTCTCGAGGCGGAGAGAAGCATGGCGGGCGAAAGCATGCTTTATGATGACGGGAGGCAGTTTGCTATCGGTGGGAAAAAAGGGATTGAAAAACACAATGCGAAAGGATATAATAATATAAATAAAAAAGAGGAAGGAGAAAGATATGCCGATACTGGAAAATATGACAGTGTCAGAGAGACACAATTACGAACGAATGAAGAAACGGGGATATACGGACGAAGAAATCAAAAAGACGCTACTGGAAATCCGAGCGATACCAAAGGAAACCAAGGAACGCCTTTGCCGCTTGATAGGAGAGAAAATGACGGTGACATCCCAAAACGAGGAATAATAAGGAGCGTTTTTCATGGGACGCCATATCGATTTAAAACCTTCTTTAAAAGCTATATTGATATAGGAATTCATTTTGGGACCAAAGCGCAGGCGGAGGCGAGGCTTTCGAACGAGAATGGACATGTCGACGAATTTGACTTAAGATTAGACAATCCACTTGTTATAAAGGATATTTTTGGAGAGAAAATGGCAGAACAATACGCCGCGGCAGTTTTGAGAGATTCAAAGCTTTCAGAAGACGAGAAAAAGGTTTTTGAAAAAGAGTTTCGCGACTTTTTGAATACTGACATTAAAGTGATGGCGGCCGATTCTCTTGAGAAAAAAATACTTGAAGGCAGACACAGGATAAACACAGAAATTCGGGCAAACGGTATTTATGTCACCTTGGCCTTGGTTGATGACAACTCTAACATTAATGAAATTCCGATGGCGGAACTTATTGATAAAAACAAGTTGGTTGAAATTTTAGGATTTGAGGATACAGTCCGAGCGCTTAAAGAGGGAAACTTGCCCGAAACGGCGAGAGAAAAATTAAATCCATACATTCTTGAAGCAATACTTCCGTTTGAAAAACAGTACTTGCAACTCCGCAAAATCGAGGGCATATTACAATCCTTCGGCTATGATGGCTTTGCCTATAAAAACAAAAACGAAGGAGAGGGATGGTCGTACGCTGTTTTTGACGACAGCCAAATCATCAGAAAGACGGACAAAAAGGATGATGGCGTAACGGGGCGCCAATACGCCATCGCCAAAGAACCAGAAGACAGAAGAATAGACGAGCTTCCGAAAAAAGCACAGACGGCACTTCGACAGACCGAAAGCAGGCTATCGGAACGCATTGGAGAAATTCTCGGCGTACCGAGGCGCGCGCAAAGAGATTTTCTTCAGGGCATCATCCGGGATATATCGGAAGATTGCCTGCAAAGCGGCATGATAGACCGAACGAAAGCGGACGCGCTTTTTGAGGAAGCGTACAAGCAGGGCGTTGTGGTGGATGCAGAATACTTTGAGCGTTACAAGCACATTCGAGACCACCTGCGAAACACACAGCTTACCATATCCGAGGAGGACAGGTCAAGTATAGCTGACTTTGACGCGTTCCGGAAAAGTGCTTTCGGGAAGCTTCGTATCGTAAACGAGGGCGGACTGCCGGTGGATGTTGCATACGAAGAACTTGAAGACATGGCGCCGGAATTATTTCCGGAAGACATTACCCATCCTGCTGACCAGCTGCAGCATATGTTTGAGATAGCGGACGGTATACGAAAAACAGAGCAGACGCTGAATGAAGCCTACGGGGAAGAGGCCGAAACCTTCAAGGCCGCGGCAAAAGACGAATTTCATGCGGCGCTCAATTCTGCAGCGGTGGATTTCAAACGAGTCAAGCGTTATGCTGAAAGCCGAAGCAGACTTTTCGAAGAACAGGAAGCAGAGAAAAAGGGAAGTATACAAAGTCGAGAGGAACTGGACGAGGCGTATAAAAACTTAAAAACAGCCCGGCGAAACTTGGAAAAGGTAAAGCGAAGCGTGCTACTGACAGAACAGGACGAGATGCGCGTGGGGCAGCTCTTGCGGGGAGAAATAAGCCCTGTGATGTTAAACCCGGAACAAGACAATGTAAAAGACATTATAGCGGTGTATCGCGCAAAGCAGGAATACGAAAATTACGCAAGGCGCATCCGTGATTGGAATGCAAAACGGAAGGAAGGGCTGCGCGCGCAGGCCCGGGAATACTTAGCCAATATCCAGAAATGGAAGGATAAGGTGCACTTTGGCGGTCTTCGCTATTCGCGGGAGACGATGGAGCGAAACTTCCGGGACATTATGGGCGAGGATGCAGAGGGTCTTATTGCGGAATATCTTACTCCCGTACATAAGGCGCAGGCGGATATTATCTATCGTTTTATTACAAAAAACAGAAACGCCATTGCTTTTCCTGCGAAAATAATGTATACTATTATGCGTTGAGGTTTTGGAAGGAAGGGATACGAAGTGACAACGATGCTTCTGGTGCGTCATGGCGAAAGCGTAGCCAACCGCGAAGGCTTTTTCGGCGGTCAGCTGGATATAGACCTTGTGGAAAATGGCGTTTTGCAGGCAAGAAAAGCGGCCGAGTACATAAGCACCCATTACGCGCCCCGAGCAGTATATGCAAGCGATTTGAAAAGGGCATGGCAAACCGGAGCGATTATTGCAGACCGGATAGGAAAACCCCTGACGGCCCAAAAAAGCCTTCGGGAGATTTATGCAGGCCAGTGGGAGGGTATGTCGTTTTCGGAAATTCCGCAAAAATTTCCGCTGGCGTACAAAATATGGCGCGAGGACTTAGGACACGCCCGTTGCCCCGGCGGCGAGAGCGTGTCGGAGCTTGGGGAAAGAGTGCTGAAAGCGCTGACCGATATTGCAGAGGAAAACGAAGGCAAAACGGTTGTGGTGGCCACCCATGCGCTTCCCATACGCGCTATGGAGAGCATAGTAGACAGCGGATTTGCAGAGAATATAAAAGCGTATCCGGCCGTTTCCAACGCCTCGGTTTCGGAGCTTACCTACGAAAACGGCACATGGTGCATCGTGCAAATGGGAATCGATTTTTATATGGGCGACCTTTGCACGCTGCTGCCGGACAGAATATAAAGAATGTGGAGGACATTATGAATAAAATACTGGCAGAGCCACGGGCGGTTTTTGAAAAGCTGGAAGAAATCTGCGCCATTCCGCACGGCTCGGGCGATATGCAGAAAATCAGCGATTTTTGCGTAGCCTTTGCAAAGAAGAACGGACTTCGGTATATACAGGACGAGGCCTTGAATGTGGTTATTTATAAAGAGGGTACCTGTCATCTGAAGAACGCCGCCCCCATTATATTGCAGGGGCATCTGGACATGGTTTGCCAGAAGGAAGAGGGGAGCGCGGTCAATTTTGCAAAGGACGGTATCCTTCCCTTTATCGAAGGGGACTTTGTACGGGCAAAGGGGACAACCCTCGGAGCCGACAACGGAATTGCGGTGGCGATGATTATGGCCATTTTAGAAAGGGAGGACATAGCACATCCGCCGATTGAAGCCGTGTTTACCACCGATGAGGAAATCGGTATGGTTGGTGCCGGTCGGCTCGATATGTCCGTTTTGTCGTCAAAAAGAATGATAAACCTTGATGCGGAGGAGGATGACACCTTGACCGTATCGTGCGCCGGCGGATGCGATGTGCACCTTTGCCTTCCGATAAGTCGGGAAAAGAAGGAAGGTACGAGAGTGACCCTTCGTGTGCGCGGCCTCTTAGGCGGCCACTCGGGCGTGGAGATTGATAAGGGAAGAGTGAACGCCAATGTTCTTTTGGGAAGGCTTTTGACGCATGCCCGAAAAGAGGAGGCCGACATTCTTTCTGTAAATGGCGGCAGTAAGGGAAATGCCATTCCCGGAAGCGGTACGGCCAGCCTCTTGGTTCGGGACTGGGAAGCCTTTTCCGGCTTTATGAAGCCTTATATTGAGGTCGTACAAAACGAAATCCGCGACAGGGAAACGGAAGTATGCATCACGCTGGAAAAAGAGGACGAGGGAAGCTTTCTTATCATGGAAAAATCCGGCACGGACAAGTTTATCCATTTGCTGCTGGCAGTACCGGACGGCGTAATAGATTGGAGCCGGACTATCCCCGGTCTTGTGGAAACCTCCTTAAATCTCGGCATACTGGAAACGAAAGAGGACGGCGTGCATTTTCACTACGCGCTCCGAAGTAATAAGCGCACGGCGCTTTCTGCGCTGAAGGAAAAAATCGCCGCAATCGCCGGATATGTTTCCGTTTCGTATAATACGGGAGGAGAATATAGCCCTTGGGAGTACAGGGAAAACTCTGCTCTTCGCACTTTGTATGCCGAAACCTACCGCGAAATGCAAGGCGAGGCGCTCCGGATTGCCGCCATTCATGCAGGACTCGAATGTGCCGTGTTCGCGGCCGCAATCGATGGCCTTGATTGTATTGCCATAGGCCCCACCATGACAGGGGTGCACACGCCGGACGAGGCGCTTAGGATTTCCTCGGTGCAGAAGGTGTACGCGCTTTTGTGCGAAACCCTTAAAAAATGTGAGTAAAAGCACTTGCTTTTTTTCTTTCTTATGGTATACTATAAAAAAATGTCGCAAAGCGACGGAACGGAGAAGAAAATGGAAAAGAAACCGTTTACGCCGTATATTCCGGCCGAAAAAATCACACCGGAAACTACGGTAACCTCTATCATCATGGGTATTATTCTGGCGGTTGTATTCGGTGCCGCGAACGCCTACTTAGGCCTTCGCGTGGGGATGACCGTTTCCGCATCCATACCGGCGGCCGTTATCGCGATGGGTGTTATCCGTGTTCTGATGCGGAAGAACTCTATTTTGGAGAGCAATCTGGTGCAGACCATCGGCTCCGCCGGTGAATCCCTTGCGGCCGGTGCTATCTTTACGCTGCCGGCGCTCTTTTTGTGGGCGGCCGAGGGCAAGACTGCGAACCCCGGGATTTTGGAAATCACCATTATCGCCCTTATCGGTGGTCTTTTAGGCGTATTTTTCATGGTACCCCTCAGAAACGCCCTCATCGTAAAAGAACATGGCATCCTGCCGTACCCCGAAGGGACGGCGTGTGCCGAGGTGCTTTTGGCCGGCGAAAAAGGCGGCGCGAACGCCTCCACCGTATTTGCCGGTATGGGCTTTGCCGCTCTTTTCAAGTTTATTATTGACGGTCTTCGTCTCGTAGCCGGTGAAATTTCCGTTACCATAAAAGGCTTTGCCGGCACAATCGGAACACAGATTTATCCGGCCGTTATGAGCGTTGGCTATATCTGCGGCGCGAAGATTTCTTCGTATATGTTCGCCGGCGGCCTTTTCAGCTGGCTGGTGCTTATCCCGATGATTGTGTTGTTTGGCGAAAACATCATTCTGTATCCCGGCACAACCACCATCGGGGAGATGTACGCTGCAGGCGGAGCCGGTACTATCTGGGGAACTTATATACGGTATATCGGCGCCGGTGCCCTGGCGGCCGGTGGTATTATCAGCCTTATAAAATCCCTGCCGCTGATTATCAAAACCTTTGCCGGCGCTATCCAGAGCGTGGCGGGCGGACGGGAAAAGACAACGGCGCGCACCGAAACGGATATCAGCCTTAAGGTGGTGCTTGGTGCCATTATTCTCCTTACCCTTTTGGTGTGGCTGGTGCCGGCAATCCCCGTAAATCCCTTGGGTGCCTGTGTGGTTGTGGTTTTTGGTTTCTTTTTTGCCACCGTATCCTCGCGTATGGTCGGTCTTGTAGGCAGCAGCAATAACCCTGTATCCGGCATGGCGATTGCCACGCTCCTGATTGCCACCCTTCTTCTGAAGTTTACAGGCAGTACAGGCATAGCCGGCATGACAAGCGCGATTGCCATCGGCTCCATTATCTGTATTGTTTCGGCTATTGCCGGTGATACCTCGCAGGACCTTAAAACGGGCTACCTTTTAGGCGCTACGCCGAAAAAGCAGCAGATAGGGGAAATCCTCGGCGTTATCGCCGCGGCGCTTGCTATTGGCGGCACCTTGTATCTTCTCGATAGTGCTTGGGGCTTTGGAACAGACGAACTGGCGGCACCGCAGGCGATGCTGATGAAACTGATTATCGAAGGCGTTATGGAAGGAAACCTCCCGTGGACGCTGGTGCTGATTGGCGTATGTATTGCCATCGCCGTAGAAGTGGTCGGTATTCCGGTTCTGCCCTTTGCGATTGGTGTGTATCTGCCTGTACAGCTCAACGCCTGCATTATGGTAGGAGGACTTGTGCGTCTCGGCATAGAGAAATCAAAGAAGAGCGCAGAAGAAAAGGAAAAAGCATTAAACCGCGGAACGCTCTTTTGTTCCGGTATGATTGCCGGTGAAGGCCTTGTGGGTATTGCGCTGGCGCTCCTTGCCGTAGTCGGCGTAGATAAAATGCTCGATTTATCGGCGAAGTTGGCTATTCCGACGGCAGTATCCGAAATTGGCGGTCTTCTCCTGTTTGCCGTTATTATTCTGACCGTTTTGAAATTCTCCCTGCAAAAGAAAAGAGAGAAATAATGAAAAAAGCAGAAAATTATCTGGAAAGAAAACCGATGCCCGCAAAAACGATTTCCTGGAAGGTAGAGGAAGAAAAGGTCACCATATCAGTAGAAAATCGCGGCATGTGGAACAGAATTTTGCAAAAACTCCTCGCGAGGCCGAAGATAAGCTACATTCATCTGGATACATTCGGCAGCTTCGTTTTCCGGGAGATGGACGGCGAGAAAACGATTTTAGAGATTGGAGAAAGGGTGGAAGCCGTTTTCGGGGAAGAGGCCAATCCGCTGTATGAAAGACTGGCCACCTTTTGCGCAAGACTGGAAAGCTATGGGTTTATTTCTTTCACCGACTAATAAGAATTTCGGAGTCTGTAAAGGGAAACTTTACAGACCCTTTCTTTTTTGACCCTATAACTTTATTTTCTGTGGAACGGACTTTTCGCCCTAATCTCAAAGAGATTTTGAAGTTATATGTAATTAATTACAAAAAGTTGATTGTGTTGACTAAAACCATTAAAAATGATAATATAAATTGCAAGAAAGCACTATCAAGAGCCTCCCTTGTGTAAAGGGAGGTGGGCTCTAAAGCAACTCGGAGGGATTGTAATGGATTATAAACACAATAAAGGAATTGTACCACTTGCAAAAGCACTACGAAAAAATATGACAAAAGAAGAAAAGCACCTTTGGTATGACTACTTAAGACAATACCCTATTAGGTTTATAAGACAGAAAGTTATAGGAAAATATATTGTTGATTTTTACTGTGCCAAAGCAAAGCTTGTTATCGAATTAGATGGCTCACAACATTATGATAATAAAGAAATGGAAAAGGATGCTTTGAGAACAGAGTTTTTAGAACAATATGGATTAAAAGTTATAAGAATATCAAATCTTGATATAAGTAAAAACTTCGAGGGAGTATGTATATTTATTGATAATGAAGTCAAGCAATCCCTCAGTCAACTTCGTTGACAGCTCCCTTTACACAAGGGAGCCTTTTTTATAAGTGTCATTTATAAGTGTCGGAAAATTGCGGAAGATTCTCCAACCGCACTTTTTTATTGATTTTACCCCCTAAAAAGCATAGTTTTTTAGAAAAATTAATAAGCAAATATATAAAAGTGTTGTTTTTTTCCTTCTTCGGGGATATCCACCAGAAGGAGATAACCCGAGCAGGGCACTTTGCTGCAAATGCAGTAAACCCATTGACGGAACACAAGATAAATGTTATACTATATATAGAAAATATTTCAAATATTATATAAAGTGGAGTAAATATATGAAGATAGAATATAAAAATATTCATAATTTTAATTGTAGTGAATTGGAGAGATTATTTCTCTCTGTTGAGTGGTCTTCAGGTCATTTCCCCGAAAAACTTGTTGTTGCAATGAAAAACTTTAATACAGTTTATTCTGCTTGGGACGGGGATAAATTAGTGGGAATGATATGTGTTATGGATGACGGGATAATGAATGCTTATGTTCATTATCTACTTGTTGACCCTGAATATCATAAGAAAACTATTGGCAGAACATTGGTTGATATGGTAAAGCAAAAGTATAAAGAATATATGCGTATCATAGTGATTGCTTATGATAGTGAGCAACATTTCTATAATGCTTGTGGATTTGAAAAAAGTAATCAATCTTCACCAATGTTTATAACAACCTTGTGGACATAACCCTATAAGTTATTGTAAAAGGATAAAGTTAAGTGCTTTATCCTTTTTTATTTTGCAGAATACAAAAGTGCTATTTTTATGCGAAATCTCAACAAAAAAATTATTCCACAGAAAATAAAGTTATAGGGTTTTGACAGGGAAATTGACGAGACGGGATTTTTATGGTATAATCGGTAAGAAAAATTTTTAGAAGTAAAAGGTGCAATATGAAACGACTGGTAATCGGCATACTGGCACATGTAGACGCGGGAAAGACAACGCTTTCCGAAGGTCTTTTATATACGGTGGGCGCCATCCGCAAAAAAGGACGGGTGGACCATGGCGATGCGTTTTTGGATACAGATGCGATGGAGCGGCAAAGAGGCATTACCATTTTTGCAAAGCAAGCCATTTTAGAAACCGAGGATGTTTCCTTTACGCTGCTGGACACGCCGGGGCATGTGGATTTTTCGGCCGAGATGGAGCGGAGCCTTCGCGTTTTGGATTACGCCATTTTGGTTATCAGCGGCGCGGACGGCGTGCAAAGCCATACGAAAACGCTGTGGCGGATGCTGGCGCACTATGATATACCCACTTTCATTTTCATAAATAAAATGGATTTGGGAGGCACAAACGAGGAGCGGCTTATGGCAGAGCTCGGGGCGCAGCTGTCCGGCGGGTGCATATCCTTTGGGGAAGAGAACGAGGCCTTTTTTGAAAATGCGGCCATGCAGGACAGCGCCCTACTAGAAGCCTATCTTGAAAAGGGGACGCTTTCGGAGGATGCGCTTTCTTCAGCGGTGGCGGCGCGGCAGATTTTCCCCTGCTTTTTTGGTTCTGCCCTGAAAGACAAGGGCGTTCGGGAATTCTGGAACGGTCTTTGCCGTTACACGAAGGAAAAAATATACCCTTTTGCCTTCGGCGCGAAGGTGTTTAAAATCGCGGACGATGAGAAGGGAAAGCGGCTTGCGTACCTTAAAATCACAGGCGGCTCGCTGGCGGTTAAAAGTGAGATTAGGGGGAAGGAATGGGAACGAAAAGTAAACGAAATACGCCTTTACTCCGGCGTAAAATTTACAGCGGTGCAAAAGGCGGAGGCGGGGAGTATATGCGCCATACCGGGCCTTGACAAGGCCTATCCCGGTGAGGGACTTGGCTTTGAAAAAGAAGAGGAGGCGCTTTTGTCGGAGCCGGTTCTGACCTACAGCGTCGTTTTGCCACAAGGGACAGATGCGCTCACCGCCCTCGCCATACTCCGGAAACTGGAGGAGGAAGAAACGCAGCTGCATGTGGTCTGGCACGAGCTGGCCGGAAAAATAGATGTACAGGTCATGGGCGAGGTACAGCTGGAGGTCATCCGCGAAATTCTGCGAACGCGCTTCGGTCTTTCTGTCACCTTCGCAAACGGCAGTATTATTTATAAAGAAACGATTGCGGACACGGTAGAAGGTGTCGGCCATTTTGAGCCGCTTAGGCACTATGCGGAGGTACATCTTCTGCTGGAGCCGGGCGAGCGGGGCAGCGGCCTTGTCTTCCGCTCGGATTGCCCGGAGGATAGTCTGGCGAAAAACTGGCAACGGCTGATTATGACGCATCTGGCGGAAAAAACGCATAAAGGGGTGCTGACAGGCTCGGCGCTTACCGATGTAAAAATTACCCTGATAGCCGGCAAGGCACATGTAAAGCATACGGAGGGCGGCGATTTCCGGCAGGCGACCTACCGCGCGGTGCGGCAGGGACTTATGCAAGCGGAAAGCATTTTGCTTGAGCCCTGGTACAGCTTTACTCTGGAGGTGCCGCCGGAGATGGTGGGGCGTGCGCTGACGGACCTTGAGCGTATGTCCGCCACTTTCTCGCCGCCCGAGCCGGGCGAGGTGCTTTCCACGATTTGCGGCCGCGCGCCGCTCTCGCGTATACGGGAATACCATACGGCGGTGGTAAGCTACACCCATGGGCGCGGACGGCTTTCCTGTATCTTTAGCGGGTATGACAAATGCGCCGATGCCGCGGCGGTCATCGCCGAAATCGGCTACGATGCGCCTTCGGATACGGCCAACACGGCCGATTCTGTTTTCTGCTCGCATGGCGCGGGCAGCATTGTCCGGTGGGACGAGGTGTTTACTCACATGCACCTGCCGTCTTTAGCGCAGAAAAAGGAAGAGGCACAATCCCCCATCACGGCACAAAGGCACGCGAAAATCTTAGCGGACGATGCCACACTTTTAGAGATATACGAACGAACCTACGGCAAAATCCAAAGGAAGACGCCGCATACCCTGCAAACACCAAAGGTGCAGAGCACCTACAAGGGAACGCCGCAGCCCGAGGGGCCTGTGTACCTTCTGGTGGACGGCTACAACATTATTTTCGCATGGGAGGAGCTTTGCGAAATCGCAAAGGAAAGTCTGGAAACGGCCAGAGCGGTGCTGATAAATCGGCTTTGCAACTATCAGGCTATGCGGAAAAATAATGTGATTTTAGTGTTTGACGCGTACAGGGTAAAGGGGAATGTGCGCGAGGTGGAACAGGTGCACGGCATCAGCGTAGTCTATACAAAGGAAGCGGAAACGGCCGACGCGTATATAGAAAAAACCTCCAAGGTGCTGGCCAAAAAATACCGCGTGCGCGTTGCCACCTCTGACCGCCTCGAGCAGATTATCGTGTTCGGGCACGGCACCACCAGAATTTCCGCCACCGAATTTCTGGCCGAGGTTACGGGGGCAGAAAAGGAAATGCGTGAATTTATACAAAAGCACAATGTATAAAAATAATATAATTATGAATAAATATTCTAAAATATCCCTTGACAAATCGAAATAAAGGGAGTATAATATGCAAATGAGAGTAAAAATTATTCATCCCGGAAAGGAATGGCAAAATGGCAAAGGTGTTTATTGACGGCAGCGCCGGCACGACCGGTCTGCGGATATATCAGCGGCTGGAAACGAGAAAGGATATAGAGCTTATCCGGCTTTCAGAGGAAGCGCGAAAGGATACGGAAGCACGAAGGGACGCGATAAATCGCGCAGATATTGTGTTTCTCTGTCTGCCCGATGCGGCGGCTGTGGAGGCCGTTTCTCTTTCGGAAAATCCCGATACGGTTATCATTGACACTTCCACCGCCCACCGCACAAACGAGGCGTGGACATACGGCTTTGCCGAAATCGGCTCAAATCGCGAAAAAATTAAAAAGGCAAAGCGCATCGCAAATCCCGGCTGTCACGCCAGCGGCTTTGTGGCGCTCGTATGGCCGCTTATACATAATGGTCTTTTGTTGCCGGAAAGCTTCCTTTCCTGCTTTTCGATTACCGGCTATTCCGGCGGCGGCAAGAAAATGATTGCCGAATATGAAAGCGAGGAGACATCGACGCTTTTTGCCGCACCCAGACAGTATGCTCTTTCGCAAACGCATAAGCATCTGCGCGAGATGGCGGCGGTGACAGGACTTATAAATTTCCCCACCTTTTCACCCATTGTAGCCAATTTCTATAGTGGCATGGAGGTTTCCGTTCCGCTATTTGCGAAGGATGTAAAGGGGAATATAGGAGATATCGCGGCGGTATATGCCGAGGTATATAAGGAAGGCCTTGTGCATTTTCGCGCCGAGGCTGACGAAAACGGGTTTTTAAGTGCGGCGGCGTATTCGGGAAGGGATGACATGGAGGTCACCGTAACGGGGAACGAGGAGCGCATTTTGCTCACGGCCCGCTTTGATAACTTAGGCAAGGGGGCCTCGGGTGCCGCCTTGCAGAATATGAACATTGTCCTCGGCGAAAAAGAGGCCGAGGGTCTGATAACAGCGTAGAAAGGACGAAAAAGAATGCAGACAGTAAATGGCGGCGTTTGTGCCGCGCTTGGATTTACCGCAAACGGGGTACATTGCGGTATCCGCAAAAATAGAACAAAGAAGGATTTAGCGCTGATATACAGCGAGGTGCCTTGCACGGCGGCGGCCGTCTACACGAAAAACCTCGTCAAAGGCGCACCGCTGCTCGTTACTCGCGCGCATCTTGCCGATGGTACGGCGCAGGCCATTATCTGCAACAGCGGCAACGCCAACACCTGTAACGCGGATGGCATCGAGATTGCCGAAAGCATGAGCAGCGCCGCCGCAAAGGCGCTCGGCATTTCGCCCGCGAGCATCGTAGTAGCTTCCACAGGCGTTATCGGCCAGCCTTTGCCGCTTGCGCCCATCGAGGCGGCTATTCCCGCCCTTGCCGAGGGACTTTATGCAGACGGCAGCGCGGACGCGGCCGAGGCGATTATGACGACGGATACAAAAATGAAAGAAATCGCCGTGGAGTTTTCCATTGGCGGCAAGAAGTGTAAAATTGGCGGTATTGCCAAGGGAAGCGGCATGATTCATCCCGACATGGCCACGATGCTTGTGTTTATCACCACCGATGCGGCTATTTCCTCCGAAATGCTGCAAAAGGCACTTTCCTCCGATATTCAGGAAACCTTTAATATGCTGAGTATTGACGGCGACACCTCCACAAATGATATGGTTACTGTTTTGGCAAACGGCATGGCAGGGAATACGCCCATTACAAAAGAGGGAGAAGATTTTTCCGTCTTTATGCAGGCGCTCAACACCGTAACCATTCACCTTTGCCGTATGATAGCCGGTGATGGCGAGGGTGCCACAAAGCTTTTAGAATGTCACACAAGCGGAGCCGCAGATTTGGCGACAGCTAAAACGGTGGCCAAAAGTGTGATTTGCTCGAGCCTTTTAAAGGCCGCCATGTTTGGCGCTGATGCTAATTGGGGGCGCGTTTTATGTGCTATCGGATACAGCGGCGCCGAGGTGGATGTAAACCGCGTAGCCGTTTCCTTCCGCTCCGAAAAGGGCGAGATTGCCGTTTGTAAGGACGGCGCGGGCGTTGCTTTTTCTGAGGAAAAGGCGAAGGAAATTCTCCTTTCAGATGAGATTGAAATTCTTGTTTCGCTGGGGGATGGGGCATATAGTGCCACGGCATGGGGCTGCGACCTTACCTATGATTATGTAAAGATTAACGGCGATTACAGAACCTGAGGATAGAATAAGGAGAGAGAAAATGGGACAGAATTTTTCCAATGCACAGCGCGCCGAGGTGCTGACACAGGCGCTGCCGTACATACAACAATATAACGGCAAGGTCGTTGTCATCAAATACGGCGGCAATGCCATGATAAATGAGCAGCTCAAAGAACAGGTGATGGAGGACATCGTCCTTTTATCCTTAGTCGGGGTAAAGCCGGTTTTAGTACACGGCGGCGGCCCTGAAATCAGCGAAATGATGGAAAAAATGGGCAAGCGCGCCGTGTTTGTGGATGGCCTTCGCGTGACCGATAAGGAAACGGTGGATATTGTGCAGATGGTGCTGGCCGGCAAGGTAAACAAAAGCCTTGTAAACCTTCTGGAAAGAAAGGGCGGACGCGCCATGGGCATTTCCGGTATTGACGGACGGCTGATTGAAGCGCGTATCAAGGACGAAAAGCTCGGCTTTGTAGGCGCCATTACCGGTGTCAATATTACGCCGGTTGCGGATTTGCTGGAAAAAGGGTATATTCCCGTTATCTCTACCGTAGGGTGTGATAAGGAAGGGCATACCTATAATATAAACGGCGATACGGCGGCGGCCTTTATTGCCGGGGCGCTGGGCGCAGAACGCCTGATTATGATGACGGATATTGCCGGTATTTTGCGTGACAAGGATGACCCGGATACGCTTATCCCGAACCTTACCGTAGAAGAGGCGGAAGGGCTGAAGGCCGAAGGCGTTATCTCCGGCGGCATGATACCTAAGGTGGACTGCTGTGTGGAGGCCATTGAAAAGGGCGTTAAAAATGTGATTATTATGGACGGCCGCGTTCCACATTCCATCCTGATGGAAATTTTAACGGATGAAGGCGCCGGCACCATGGTAAAAGGGGGAAAATAAAATGCTGCGCATTCAGGATGCAGATAAAAAGTATGTAGCGGGCACTTATGCCCGCTTTCCCGTTACACTCACAAAGGGAAAAGGCTCCCTCGTATATGATGAGGCGGGAAAGGAATATATTGATTTCGGAACGGGTATTGCGGTAAACAGCTTCGGGTTTGGCGACGAAGAGTGGATTGCGGCCACCACCGAGCAGCTTTCCATGCTCCAGCACGCCTCCAATTTATATTATACCGAGCCGTGCGCGCGCCTTGCCGCGCTTCTCTGCCGGAAAACCGGCTTTAAAAAAGTTTTCTTTGGAAACTCCGGCGCCGAGGCCAATGAATGTGCCATCAAGGTAGCGCGAAAGTACGCGGCGGAGAAGAAGGGGGCGGACTTCTTTACTATCGTCACCCTCGAAAACAGCTTCCACGGCCGCACCATCACCACGCTGTCGGCTACCGGACAGGCGCATTATCACGAGCTTTTTCAGCCCCTGACCCCCGGCTTTGTGCATACGCCGGCCAATGATATCGAAGCTATGCGGGAAGCTGTTTGCGGCAAAAAAGTGGCGGCAGTTATGCTGGAATGTGTGCAGGGCGAGGGCGGCGTTGTTCCGCTGGAAGAGGATTTTGTAAAGGAAACGGCGGCGCTTTGCAAGACGGAGGATGTTCTCCTTATCGTGGATGAGGTGCAGACCGGAAACGGACGCACAGGTAAGCTTTATG
>JAZSLT010000002.1:0-7516 GCA_045535515.1 Clostridia bacterium
AAGCGCTGTTTCCTCGTTTATGATTTCCCCGTCCTTCAGGCGTGCCACCGCCTGATATGCCCAAGGGGTATCGGCGATTTCGTTGTACTTTACTGTCTTATAGTCCGAGAAATCCACCGGATTTGCAAGCGTGATTTCCCACGCCTCGGCCGTAAAGCTACCGATGGTGACGGACAGACTATCCGTTCCGCTTGCCGTCTGGCCTTTTCTTGCCGCCGGGCCCCATTTACAGTTGGCGGTGAATCTGCCAAGCGTCCGGCCGAGCGAGGTGTCCACAAGCGGAATGGCTACCGTCTTACTGCCGCTCGTTTTTCCTACACCACCTACCAGGTTTAGCAGGAAAACATACAGTTTTCCGTTTGCCGCGTACATCTGCCATTTAATCTCATCGTCTGCATAGGCGTTTATAAGCGGATATTTACCACTTACAAAGCAATCCAGCAGCATATCCTGCTCGCCACTTGCCTTCCAAGACACGATTTCCTGCCAGATGGGTCTATCCATAAACGGGTCGCCCGCGGTGTTGGAGCCTATCTGGTGATAACCCCAGCCGGCGGCACCGGCAAACAGGGCCTGGTAGGCATAATGACGGTATTCGTCAATAGTAGGCATATACATATCATTTGGCTCTACCTGATAAGCTTTTTGCAAAATAGCAAAAGGCTTGCGGCCACGGGATGCCTCTTCTGCTTGCTGCGAGCTATAATGAATAATAGAAGCAGAATTTGTGCTCCCCGGATAATGGTCGGTATCCATATAATCTGTATATCTTGCCAGCCTCGGGAACGCGCCCTCCACGCTGTCATCCGAATAGATAACATGGTTCGGGTCCAGCTCGCGGATAGCGACATAAGCCGCAAGCAAATGTTCCTCCGGCGTTTCTTTTTGTGTCGGTTCGTCCTGTAGCTTATATCCGAATAGTGCCGGATGGCCTTTTGCTGCACGCACGGTGTCTCTTGTCTGCATAATCTGTGCAGGACAACCGGCACAGATATAGCTACCGCCCAGGTTCAGCATAACGAGATATCCTTCCTCGTAGGCCATGTCCATTTTTTCCTTCAGGGAAATATCTCCTTCTCCGACAAGCAGAAGTATCTTCACGCCGCCGGCACCCGGGTTATTTGCCATAACCGTCGTGTCCGCACTATTGCCAACGCCGAGTGTGTACTCCTTCCCGTTTTTACGGAAAATACCATCGGCCCCAAGATAACGCGGTCTGTCAAAGCGATAGATTTTGTCTGTTGCCACTTGCAGAACATTACCATCCTTATCTATGATTTCTGCACGGTACAAATAGGTTTGCCCTATCTTATTGGCCACCATCAAAGAGGTGGAAAAATCGCCTTCTGCCTGCATAACGCCATCCGCACCCTCAACAAAGGGTACGGTCACAGCCGTCATCAATTCCCTATCGCCGTCCAAAAGGGTATAGCGCATGGAACCACCACGCAGGGCATCCTTATAGTAATTGTCTACCGTCGCCGAAAGAGTGCCCTCCTTCCACTCGGTATAGTAAATCGCTTCATCCGACACTACCTTTGCCGGGTCCGGCGCTTTTACCATATACATAGATACATCGTCAATGTATGCGGCGCCCTTTGCACCGCCGATGCTGAAATAAATTTCTGCGCTGAGTACTTGCCCACCATCAGGCGGATACGGCGCTGTCCACTCCAGCACCATCTCATGCCACTCGCCGTCCTGAAAGGCCGGATAACCACCGCTTACCTGCGGTCCAAAGTTCGTCCCGTATGCTCCCGGCACTTCTGTATCCCAGAATTTTCCCGTAGAACCAATGGTCGTCTGTACAGGTGATGCCACCTTGTACCACCATGCAACCTGATAGGTAGCACCCGGAACGAGGTCGGTAACATACTGATACGCTCTGCCGCGTATATCCGTTATATTCTCCATGTAAAGGCTTCGGCTACCGCCCGGTGTGTGATTTTCCGCTGTGGAAAAGCGCTCCTTATGCGGTGTGTCCAGCACAAACCACCAAGGGGTGCTTCCCGGCTGTGCATACTCAAAGTCCGTATTTCCATGATGCTCAGGGTCATTAAGACCAATCATATTTTCCGGCGTGCCTTCTACGCGTGGCTTCTTCTCCAACGGTTTTTCGGCGGCTATCATTTTCTCATCGCACTGCTGCAAAAACACAACATTATCGGCAATTACATCGCCCTTGCCGGACATGCGAATCTGTAAGCTTACAGAAAGGGTTTCCACCGGCAGGGTGAAGGAAACAAGCTTTCTCACCCACTGTCCCACCGGAATATCGGAAAACGGGATGGAAAAGCGTTTTTCCGTTTCTCCGCCTACCCCGTTGTTTAGATTTACGATGGCCATAACCGAGATGGAGCTTGTTTCGGAAACCTTGTACAGAGAAGCCCCCAGCTCGCACTTATAAGAAGTCAGCGTTTCCGAGCGCTTGAACGATGTGCTCTGTACCATAAGAGTCAACCCGTCCGATGTCGGATTTATCATGCGCACGGCGCGATTGCCGTCTTCTACAATCCGGGAGAGGGCGTCATTTTCTGTAACCCGTTTATCGTTATGTATAAAAGCTTCACTTCCCAGAAACCCCTGGCCCGCTATAGGGGAACCAAGGTCCCAGCTTGCCAGGGCAGTTGCTGCCGAAGTATACTCAAAGCTTCCGTTTGCAATAATGGAAAGTGAATCCACAAAAGGCGTCAATGTTGTCTTTTCAATTTCCGTAACCCCAAATGGGTCCTCCGCGCCTGTCGCCGGCACGGAAAAGCCGATGATTATGGAACACAAAAGAAATAATGCGCACAGTTTTTTCGTCATGTTATAAATCCCTCTCTTCTTTCTTTTTATCCTTTTATCGGGCAATTCTCAGCTACTTTAATTTTATAATTTAAAAATTCCTCTGTCAATGTGAAATCTTGCCATTATTTCTATTTTTTGTCCAAAAACCGGTGTTCTCTTTCTAAATGTAAAGGGAGCGCTTATATGAATAAGCGCTCCCTTTACTATTTGGATGTTTTGTCTTGTATGCAAAAAGTTATTCTGCTGCCACTTTGACAATTGTACTACTGCCTTGGGCTGCCAAAGTACCTATCTTCCAGATATAGGTCTTTACTTCATATGTTCCTGCTTCCGCCGTGATACCTGCAAGGGCTACTTCCGGAGCGGCTACAAAGCCTGCCTCAGCAGCATTTACGCCAACACCAACCAGCTTGCGGATGTCACCGTCAATCTTGTATACGGCTGTCACCAAAGATGCACCTGTGGCATCGTCAGCCGCAAGATATGCGGCGCCGACGGCTGTATCCGTCTTCTGGTAAGCCTTTACATTTTTGTTAGCATCCAGCTGTGTTGTGTAGCACGGGAAGGGGAATTCTGTCTTCAGCGCGTCCTGATAACCATCGCCGGCAAATGTGTATTCGGTGCCGGTTCCGTCCGCGTTTGCATAGGCCTTTGTCACCTTTATGGAAGAATTGTTCAACATCTTATAGGTGTGTTCCTCTTCCAGATTGCCGCCGCTGGGCAAAACGCCTGTATCCGCAATCGAAAGTTCTAAATCGTCCATTTCCCAGCTGTAACCGGCGGCAACGGAGCCTGTGAAACGAATTCTGAGGTGACCGGAGAAAAATGCCAAATGCGTCAGATTATCCTGATAGGGGAAGATGAAATCATACTGTACCCATTCGTTTGCATTCTTATCCTGCTCGTTTACATTTTTCGTGCTGAGAGCAAGGTCCTTCATGCCATAAGAGGTAAGACCGGGGTACTGCAGATAAACGGTTGTGCCTTCTTCCGGCGAGCTGCCACCGGCAGCAGTCAGCGCCGGTGCACTATTGTCGCTGCCTACTACATACGGCCCCATGAGCCCTGCCTTAAAGGTACCTTGCATGGTGTATTCACCAAAGGTCGGGTTTGCCGTAGTGTCCAGGGCATCGGGGATATCCACGAGTCTTGCCTTAAAGCTGAGGCGGAGCGGTGTTCCGACAGTTACACCCTTGCCGGCAAAATCAATCGCACTTAAGGAGAGCTTTATGTTAGAAACATTGCCGCTTTCAATTGAACTAAAACGCATAACTCTGTTACCATCGGCGTGCGTGGGGAAATATAAGTTATCATATTCCCTGATGCGATTTACCGAGTAAGTATAGGCGCCATCGGCCCAGCCGTTCGTTTCGCCGGCAAATGTAAACGCCGGTAAATCAAATTTGTTGTTAGAGGTGCTGGTGCCGACATAGTTATCAAATCCGTTTACGGTGTAAAGAATAGTCTCCTGATTTTCAGCCTCTACTACACGAGCATCGTCAATGTACCCGTCCGGCGTTTCAGATGTTGTGCCGGTGGAATCATACCGCTGGAAAATAAATACAGCATCTACCTCGGTTCCCGCTTCGCCGGGGACTACGAAGGTAGCGCTTACCCGTCTCCAATCGGTTGCAGCCGTCTCGCCCATGTTAATGGTCATCTGTACTTCACAGTTATCTATGGCCGTGGGTTCTGTCGCGTTCAGCTTAATGCCGGAGTTGAGCGGATACCCTGTTGCTTTTACAAGGTACGAAGCCGTGTATTTCTTTCCTGCCACCAGTTTGAAGGACTGATACAGAAAATCATTATACGGGGAAGTTCTGTCCTTCGTTACGGCGAAATAAGCATCGCCGGTGCCGGCAAGCGGTGCCACGGCGCCTTCTGCATTTTCGTCATAGACCAAGCGCGCACCAAGTGCTCTCTGCTTCTGGAGCCAGCCTTTTGCGCCGGTTGCACCGAATTCTACATCTCCCTCTTCGGCGGCAATTTCAAAGCTGCCGTTTACAAGGAGGTTTTCATCGGCTGCAGCGGATACTGCAAGCCCTGCCGGCAGCATGGTAGCTGCCAGCGTCAGGGCGAATAAAATTGCTAAAATTCTTTTTTTCATGCGGAACTCCCTTTCTGTATTGTACACTTAGTTGTTATTTTTTACTTAATTTCTACGGTTGCGGGGTTTCCGACAGGCTTTAATGTGCCGGAAGAAAGGGCCAGAATGTAGGTTCTTACCTCGTAGGTGCCGGCCTCTGCTGTGATGGCAGAAAGCGCAACCTCGGGAGCCGCTACAAAGCCGGCTGCAGCATTGTCTACATTAACACCTACCAAGGTAGAAGCCGCACCATCTGTTTTGTATACGGCGGTTACTACGGATGCGCCAGCAGCATCCTCTGCCGCGATATAAGTGGTGCCGGCGGCTGTATCTGTCTTGGCATACGATTTTACATTCTTTTTAGCATCCAGCTGTGTTGTGTAGCACGGGAAGGGGAATTCTGTCTTCAGCGCGGTCTGCCAAGCGGATGCGAATGTGTATTCGGTGCCGGTTCCGTCTGCATTTGCATAAGCCTTTTTCACCTTTAAGGCCTCGGAAGAATTGTTTAACATCTTATAGGTGTGTTCCGCTGCCAGAGTGCCACCGTTTGGCAGAACGCCCGTATCAGCAAGTGTGAGTTCTAAATCGTCCATTTCCCAGCTGTAACCGGCGCCAACATTTCCGGTGAAACGAACCCCTGTGTAGCCGGCGTAAAATGCCAAATGCGTCAGATTATCCTGATAGGGGAAGATGAAATCATACTGTACCCATTCGTTTGCATTCGGGTCCTGTTCGTTTACATTTTTCGTGCTGAGGGCAAGGTCCTTCATGCCATAAGAGGTAAGAGCCGGGTACTTCAGATAAACAATAGAACCTACTGCCGGCGAATTGCCTTCGGCATCGGTCAGCGCCGGTGCATTCGTGTCGCTGCCTACTTCATACGGCTCCATGAGCCCTTCTTTGAAGGTGCCCTGCATGGTGTAGATACCAAAGGTCGGTGTTGCCGAAGTGTTAAGACCATCGGGGATATCCACGAGTCTTGCCTTAAAGCTGAGGTGGATAGGTGTTCCGACAGTTACGCCCTTGCCGGCAAAATCAATTGCACTTAACGCAAATTTAATATAAGAGACGCCTCTTGCGTGCGTGTTAAAACGAAAGACTGTATTACCATCCTCGTGACGGTGGCAATATAATGTGCTATACGACGGCATTCTGTTTACCGCGTACTCCATGGAGGTATTTTCGCCGTTATATCCTCCGGACTCGCCGGAAAATGCAACAACCGGAACAGAATAGCCATTCCTTGTAGACCATGCAGCATTTGCATAATTTTCAAATCCGTTTACGGTGTAAATCACAGTTTCATCATTTTGGGCCTCTACCACGCGAACATCATCAATATAACCGTCCGGGTCAGCAGCAGCATCCAAAGTCGTATTATTATATTTAGAAAAAGTAAATACTGCGTCTATCTCCGTTCCCGCTTCGCCGGGAACTACGAAGGTGGCGCTTACCCGTCTCCAATCGGTTGCTACATTTGCGGCAGTGTCGCCCATGTTACCTGCTAAAACTACATCGTTTGCGGTTGTGGGCGCAGTCGAGTTGAACTTTATACCGGCATCAATTGCATAGCGATTAACCTTTGTGAGATAGGAAGCTGTGTATTTCTTGCCTGCCACGAGCTTGAAAGACTGATACAAGTAGTCGTTATAAGAAGAGGTTCTGTCCTTCGTCACGACGAAATAGGCATCGCCAGTATCGGCAACCGGCGCTACGGCGCCTTCTACATTTTTGTCATAGACAGCGCGTACACCAAGTGCTCTCTGCTTCTGGAACCAGCCTTTTGCGCCGGTCGTGGTAAATTCTGTGCTTCCCTCTTCGGCGGCGATTTCAAAGCTGCCGTTTACAAGGAGGTTTTCATCGGCTGCAGCGGATACTGCAAGCCCTGCCGGCAGCATAGATACTACCAGCGCTGCGGCAAAAACGATTGCCAACATTTTCTTTTTCATACGAAACATCCTTTCTTTTTTTACTCTATGTCGACTCCTATTATGTACTTATTTATTTGCCGGGCTACATTCACTTTATCTGTTTTTTTGCACACCCGAACAAATACACACAATTCAGTATACCAAAGTTTTTTGTGAAATACAATACGATTTTATGACAACTTTTGTTTTTTGTGTCCTAAATCCGATGTTTTTGCGGTTTTTTACAAAAATTACAAGAGAATACCGATTTAAGTCTGAAAGCCGCTGTTCTCCTTTACGCGGACAGGCCGTCCCTCTTTGGCAAAAGCTCCGGCATCCGGCACACCTTTACTGTGCGTTTTTTTCGTACTCTGCCGCATGTCCTGCAGGCTGGAGGCCCGGCCAATCCCAGGTGAAAAATTTAAGCCGTTCTCCTTCCCCGAGGCCGGAAAGCACATCACCATTTCCAAGAAACCGAAGCATCTTGGCCGTTTCGCCTTCGTACTGATACCGTGCGCCGTATTGTCCGCTCGAAAGAGATATGGCGGCACCATCCTCGGCGGCGGCGAGATGTACCCCGTTCTTTTCAAGATACCCATTTGACTCTGCGGCCAAACGGTATACGGCTACTGTGCCGGCAGGGAGCGTAACCGAGAGCACGCCATCTTCCGCACGAGCCGTGACGCCCATGCTCTGCAAAACGGCGGTGCATGTATTTTCTGTGAAGTCA
>JAZSLT010000001.1:0-52567 GCA_045535515.1 Clostridia bacterium
GACCGCCAAACTGTGCCTTACCGCCAAGCGGCTGCTGGGTAACCAGAGAGTAGGGGCCGGTGGAACGAGCATGAATCTTGTCATCAACCAGGTGATGAAGCTTGAGCATGTACATATAGCCAACCGTTACGGGATTGTCAAACGGCTCGCCTGTGCGTCCATCATACAAAACTGTTTTACCATCCGGTCTTGCGCCTACCTTTTCCAGCGCCTCGGCAATATCCTCTGCCGTAGCACCATCAAAAACAGGGGTGGCAATCTTAATGCCCATTTTCTTTGCGGCAAGGCCCAGATGAACCTCCAGAACCTGACCGATATTCATACGCGACGGAACACCCAGCGGATTCAAAACGATATCGAGGGGTGTACCATCGGGCAAGAACGGCATATCCTCTTCCGGCAACACGCGAGAAACAACACCCTTGTTACCGTGACGACCGGCCATCTTATCGCCAACGGAAATCTTTCTCTTCTGTGCGATATAGCAGCGCACAATCTGGTTGACTCCGGGCGGCATCTCGTCGCCATTTTCTCTCGTAAACACCTTAACATCTACGATAATACCGGCTTCCCCGTGCGGTACGCGCAGCGAAGTGTCACGCACTTCTCTTGCTTTTTCACCGAAAATAGCACGGAGGAGGCGTTCCTCGGGCGTAAGCTCTGTTTCGCCCTTCGGTGTAACCTTACCGACCAGAATATCACCAGCACGAACCTCCGCACCGATGCGGATAATATTATGCTTATCCAAATCCTTCAGGGCATCCTCACCCACATTGGGGATTTCTCGTGTGATATCCTCCGGCCCGAGCTTCGTATCACGGGATTCCGATTCGTATTCTTCAATATGGATAGAGGTGAACACATCATCTCTTACCAGCTTTTCGTTAATTAAGATAGCATCTTCGTAGTTGTAGCCTTCCCATGTCATAAAGCCGATGAGAACATTTCTGCCAAGGGCAATTTCGCCATTGTCGGTGGCAGGGCCGTCTGCGATGATGTCATTCTTCTTGACCTTTTCACCGCGTTCCACAATCGGGCGCTGGTTGATACATGTTCCCTGATTGGAGCGCATAAACTTAGAAAGACGCATGGGATGACTTTCGCCCTCGTCATCGCGAATAACGATTTCGCTGGCGGAAACCTTCTCTACAAAGCCATCACAGGGTGCCAGAAGCACAACACCCGAGTCCTTTGCCGCCTTGTGTTCCATACCGGTACCTACTACAGGCGACTCGGTGCACAGAAGCGGAACAGCCTGTCTCTGCATGTTGGAACCCATCAGCGCACGGTTCGCGTCGTCATTTTCAAGGAAGGGAATCATGGTGGTCGCCACGGAAACAACCTGCTTCGGCGATACATCCATGTAGTCAACTTCCAGAGGGCTTACTTCCATAAACTCGTCACGATGACGCGCCGTAACCTTCTTATTGACGAACTTTCCGTTTTCATCCAGCTCTTCGTTGGCCTGTGCTACGATAAAGTCGTCTTCCACATCCGCCGTCATGTAATGGATTTCATCCGTTACGCGGCCTTCTTCTTTAATAACCTTGCGGTACGGAGCTTCAATAAAGCCGTATTCGTTTACTCTCGCATAAGTACTGAGAGAGTTGATAAGACCGATGTTCGGGCCTTCAGGCGTTTCGATAGGACACATACGGCCGTAGTGCGTGTAGTGTACATCGCGGACCTGGAAGCCGGCGCGTTCGCGGCTCAGACCACCGGGACCCAGCGCAGAAAGTCTTCTCTTGTGGGTAAGCTCACCTAAAGGATTTGTCTGGTCCATAAACTGCGAAAGCTGGGAAGAACCAAAGAATTCCTTGATAGTAGCCACTACGGGGCGGATGTTAATGAGGGACTGCGGCGTTACAATATCGAGGTCCTGAATGCTCATTCTCTCGCGCACGCCGCGTTCCATACGGGCAAGACCCATGCGGAACTGGTTTTGCAAAAGCTCACCTACGCCACGAAGTCTTCTGTTACCAAGATGGTCAATATCATCTACATTACCGATACCGTCAAACAAATTCAGGCAATAGTTTATAGATGCGAAAACATCATCCTCCGTAATATGCTTCGGAGAAAGCTCATCCATACGGCGCAGGATAGCGGCGCGGATATCCTCTTCGCTCTCGTTCTCTGCCAGAATTTCCTCCAGCACAGCGCGACGAACCTTGCTGCGGATATTCATGTCGGATACATCAAAGCTCACAAATTCCGAAAGGTCTATCATATTATTGGAGAAAATCCGGATTACCTTCCGTTCGCCTGTATTCTTATCGTCTACCGCAACATGCACCATGTTGATACCGGCGCGCTCTACCGCTTCGGCCAAATCACGGGTAATAACCTCGCCTGCGGCCACCACAATTTCGCCGGTGCGTGCATCTATAACATCTTCTGCGGCAACAAGCCCCACAAGTCTTGCGGACATGGCCAGCTTCTTATTGAATTTATAACGACCTACGCGCTCCAAATCGTAACGGCGCGGGTCAAAGAACAGCATCTGCAAAAGGGAGCGAGAGCTTTCCACCGTAGGCGGTTCACCGGGACGCAGGCGGCGGTAAATCTCAAACAGCGCCTCCTCTTCCGTTTTGGCGGCATCCTTTTCTATAGTGGTCAAAAGACGCTCGTCCTCACCAAACATAGCCGTAATATCCTGGTCGGTTACAAGACCAAGAGAACGGAGTAATACTGTCATGGGCAGCTTTCTGGTGCGGTCCACGCGTACCCAGAGCACATCGTTGGAATCTGTTTCATACTCCAGCCATGCACCACGGTTCGGGATTAAGGTAGCCGCTAAAAGCTTCTTCCCTACTTTATCAAAGCTTTCTTCAAAATAGATACCGGGAGAGCGGACAAGCTGGCTGACGATAACGCGCTCGGCACCGTTTATGATAAAGGTACCCTGCTCGGTCATCAGCGGGAACTCGCCCATAAAGATTTCCTGTTCCTTGATTTCGCCGGTCTCCAAATTACGCAGTCTCACCTTTACACGGAGAGAGGTGGCGTAATTTGTATCGCGTTCCTTACATTCCGCAATACTATACTTCGGCTTACTGTCCAAAGAATAATCCACAAATTCCAAAACGAGGTTTCCGGTATAATCGGTTATCGGCGACACATCATGGAAAACCTCTCGGATGCCTTCCTCAATAAACCACTTGTAAGAATTCTTTTGCACCTCGATTAGATTGGGCATCTCCAATACTTCACCGATTTTGGAATAGCTCATGCGTGTGTTCTTTCCGAGTTGCACGGGATGTACCATAAATCTCACCTCATTTTAAAATTACAAACTTTTAGAAACATCTGTACGATGTATGAAAGCGAATACAGCACCATTTTATGATAAAAGCAGCTCCTGCCGCGCGGGGCAAGTACGCATAATTATCCATTCTTATGATGCAGATATGTATTTTACCATAATTTTGCAAGCCTGTCAAGTAAAAAAGAATATTTTTTGCATTTTTGCGTAAAATTTTTAGAAGTGGACTTTTTCGGCCGCGTATTCCCCCTAATGCTTGACTTTCCCTATGCACAATGCTATACTTTTGACATAAGCCATTATACATGCAAAAGCAGAAAGGATACGCCATGTCTTGCAAAGAACCTTCCTTCCCGTATGGAAAGCTTCCGGCCCTTCTTCTCCCCTGGTTTTCCCAAAGCGCGCGGCCACTTCCCTGGCGCCGGGACAAAAACCCTTACCATGTCTGGCTGTCGGAAATCATGCTGCAGCAAACCCGTGTGGAGGCTGTGCGCGCATACTATATGCGATTTATAAAAGCCTTTCCGGATATCGCGGCGCTGGGCGCGGCCGATACGGACGAGGTTTTAAAGCTATGGGAAGGTCTCGGCTACTATAGCCGCGCCCGGAACCTGCAAAAGGCTGCACAGAAAATCATGCGCGAGTATGGCGGCTGTTTCCCCTCCTCTTATTCGGATATCCTCGCACTTCCCGGTGTGGGCGCATACACCGCCGGTGCCATCTCGTCCATTTGCTTTGAGCAGCCCACCCCCGCGGTGGATGGGAATGTTTTGCGCCTGTGGGCGCGTCTTACCGCCTATCCTGCTCCGGTGGACACGCCTTCTGTAAAAAAGGAAGTAACGCACGCCTTAGCCGAAATCTACCCCGAGGGACAATGTGGCAATTTCACGCAGAGCCTCATGGAGCTTGGCGAGCTTATTTGTATTCCCAAAGCACCGCGCTGCCAGGATTGTCCCCTCTCTTCTTTATGCCTTGGTTACCAAAAAGGACTGGCGGCAAGCCTTCCCATCCGGACGCCAAAGCGTGCGCGCACCATTTCGAAAAAAACAGTTTTTCTCTTGCAGGCGGACGGAAAGATTGCCGTCAGAAAGCGAGAGGACACTGGCCTTCTGGCCGGTTTATGGGAATTACCCAATATAGAAGGCGAGCACAGTGCGCAAGAGGCGGTGGCGAAGGCCAAAGAATGGGGTGCCGCGCCCCTGGCGCCGCTTCGTGCGGTGGCGCGCACACATATTTTCACCCACGCCGAGTGGGACATGCTTTGTTACTATATTCCATGCAAAAAAATGCCCGACCTCTTTTTCTGGGCAGATAAGACGGCGCTTCGGGATGCGATTGCGCTCCCGACGGCCTTTCGTATGTTTCTGGAGGACGAAAATGAGTGAAACTGTTTTTTCGCGCATATACGCCATTGTCCAAAAAATTCCGCGTGGCAAGGTAGCCACCTACGGACAGATTGCGCTTTTAGCCGGTAATCCCCGCTGGGCACGGGTGGTCGGCTATGCTCTGCATGTAAATCCGGACCCCGACCATATCCCTTGTTACCGCGTGGTAAACCGCCTCGGCGCCGTTTCCCCCGCCTTTGTGTTCGGGGGGAAAAATAGGCAGATTGCACTTTTGGAGGCAGACGGCATTCCGGTAGAGAATGGTATAGTAGACCTTTCAGTCTATGGGTGGCGGCCCTCTTCCGAAATTATGTAAGGAAAGGCTTATCTTTCTTACCATATATAGAATAAAAGGCATACGGCACAAGGAAAACCTTGTGCCGTTCTTTTTTACTCTACCGGTGCCAGCGCCTCCAAAAGCTTATGCATAGCCTTTTTCTCTATGCGGCTCACATACGAGCGGGAAATGCCGAGCGTTTTGGCAATTTCCTTCTGCGTTCCCTCCCGGCATCCGCCAAGGCCGTACCGCATTTCGATTACGCGTTTTTCGCGCGGTCGCAATTTTTCGCGCATCGCCTTATAAAGCTGACGGACACGATATTTTAAATCCAGTTTTTCCGTGATATCCTCCTCACAGCTGTCCAGAATATCTAAAAGCCGTACCTCGTTGCCCTCCCTGTCAAAGCCAATCGGCTCCTGCAGGGACACCTCGTTCTGCAGTTTCTTATTGGCCCGAAGCACCATCAGCACTTCATTTTCAATACAGCGGGCGGCATAAGTGGCAATCCGTATTTTTTTCTCGCGATTATAGGTATTTACGGCTTTGATAAGACCAATGGTTCCGATGGAAATCAGGTCATCCTGTTCCATGGCGCAGCTCTGGTATTTTTTTACCACATGTGCTACCAGACGCATATTATGCTCAATCAAAGCATTACGCGCCTCCTCATCTCCCTTTTCCCACCGGCTCACATACATATCCTCCTCCTCTTTGGTAAGCGGCTTTGGGAATGTACTCGGTTGGGTTATGTAGGAAACCATGCACACATTCCGAAACAGCATTTCCAGTAAATACATCCACATTTTGCTTGCCCCTCCATCCTTCTGAAAGTAATATAATGTATTGTATGCCGGGGGGCGTTTCTTCGTGCGTGTCCGTAAAAAGTTTCCTGCTGCAGAACAAAAAGAAAGTGCCAAACCAAAGGTCTGGCACTTTTCTGTAAAGCTATTCGCTTACATGTTATCGTAGAAGATATCGAGTTCTTCCTGCATAGCCTTGTGAGACTCGGCAATCGCTTCGTCGATACTTACTTCACCCTTCTTAACCATAGCAGCCAGGCCGTTAATCTTGGGGTTAATAACGGCAGCAGCCGGGTTTTCGAGGATTGTCATACCGCAATTGTCGATTTCTCTGTAGAAGGCAGAGATGTTTGCGGGTGTTCTGCCGGCAGAGGAAATAGCATCCAGAGCGGAACGCATAATCGGGAAGCCGGAGGGGCCTTCCATAGCGAGGAGCATCTGTGCTTCTTCACTCAGGTAGTACTTCAGCCAGTCAAGAGCGCCTTCCTTAACATTTTCTTCTACGCCGGAATATATCTGGAATGCGTTCGGAACATAGATAACCGTGCGTTCGCCGTTCCAGCCGATAGGCATAATCTGAACATCCCAATTCAAATCGGGAGCGATGTGATTGATAGTCTCGATGGAAGAGCTCTGGGAAAGGTACATGGCAATTCTGCCACCGGCAAAGGCCTGTGTGGAACCACCCAGTGCAGCCAGGTCAGCCTGGTTGCACAGGCAGCCTTCACGGAAGGGCTGGCCGTAGTATTCCATAGCTGTCTTAATGAGCGGGTCATCGAGGTTAGAATCTCTGTAGTTGTTCTTGTACGGGCTTACACCAACTGCAGCCATGAAGGGAAGCCAGCCCTGTGTGATGTTGGTGATGTATTCAATACCGTAAACATCTGTTTTGCCATCGCCATCACGGTCAAAGGTGAGTTCCTTCGCAAGTCTCAGAAGGTCATCCCATGTCCAATCCTCTGTGGGATACGGAACATTTCTCTCATCAAAGATGTCCTTGTTATAGTATATCGCGATAGAGTTGAGCTCACGCGGTACACCCCAGACATGGCCATCATCATCCTGAAGAGCAAAGAGAGCATTATTGTACAGTTCTGCATCGATTTCCTTGTCTATCCAATCCTTAAGGTCCAAAACAACGCCCTGTGCACCGAAGGTCATAGCCTGCATGGAATCGGTAACAAATACGGGCATTACATCCTTCTTGGAAACCATCTGCAGCTTAATCTTCTTAGCGAAGTCGCTCCATCCGGCTGTGTCTTCCGTAACGATGTACTTGTCAGCATAAGCTGCTTTAAAATTCTCTACAATTTTCCAGTTGGTTCCTGAGTCGCCACCCGGAAGACCTAAGAGAATTTCTGTCTTTTCGCCGTCACCGGCGCCGTTTTTCTGGCAACCCGGTACAAGTGTAAGCGTCATTAACACTGCGAGGGTTACGCAAAGAAACTTTTTCATCTCGAATTCCTCCTTGTTTTTTACGGGGATTTTCCACCCCTCAATTTCGTGCATATTATACCATATCGGGAAAAAAATCGCAAGGGTTTTTATAAAAAAAACACGATTTTATTTTTGTCAAAAAAGCCTTGTGCGAAAAAAGGCTGAATTTCTGGAGAAAATCGAAAACGCCCTGCGATTGCTTTCGCAAAACACCCTTTAAAAATTCGTGCAGTTCTTCCCGTATGCGGCACTTTTAGTCATTGTCAAAAAGACCATCCGACAAATAGCGGTCACCGGTATCCGGCAAAAGTACAACAATATTCTTCCCCGCATTTTGGGGGCGTCTTGCCAGCTCGATAGCCGCATGCACCGCCGCGCCTGCGGAAATTCCTACCAGAAAGCCCTCCTTTTTGCCAAGCCACCGGCTGCCTGAAAAAGCATCGCTGTCCGATACCGTGATAATTTCATCGATAATTCCCCTGTCCAGCACCTCGGGAACAAAGCCGGCGCCAATTCCCTGGATTTTATGCGCGCCGCCCTCTCCCGTTGACAAAAAGGCTGCGCTTTTCGGTTCTACCGCCACAATCTGTATATCAGGGTTTTGCTTCTTCAGATAATGGCCAACACCCGTCAGGGTACCACCCGTTCCTACGCCGGCTACAAAAATATCCACTTCCCCGTCGGTATCTGCCCATATCTCGGGGCCGGTGCTCTCCTCATGCGCCGCAGGATTTGCGGGATTTACAAACTGTCCCATAATGATACTGTCCGGCATCTCGCGCGCCAGCCTTTCGGTCTCTTCTATCGCGCCGCGCATACCCTTTTCCCCGTCCGTCAGCACAAGCTCTGCCCCGTATGCCGAAAGCAACTGCCGGCGCTCCTTTGACATCGTCTCGGGCATAACAATAAGTATCCGGTATCCCCTCGCGGCCGCTACGGCGGCAAGGCCAATGCCGGTGTTTCCGGATGTCGGCTCAATAATAACGGTGTTTTTCTGCAATACACCCTTTTCCTCGGCATCCTCTATCATTTTCTTTGCCACACGGTCCTTCACAGAACCGGCAGGGTTTAAAAATTCGAGCTTTGCTATAATACGCGCACCAAGGCCGAGCGCCTTTTCCGTATTGGTCAGCTCCAGAAGGGGCGTCTTTCCCATCAATTCATCAATCGCTTTATAAACGGTACCCATATTTCTCCCCCCTTTTCCTCGTTTACGCTTCTCCGAGTTTATACACAGAAGACGCCGCTTGCATCACGGCCAGCTTTCCGCTTTCATAGGTTAGACCGCCCTGCATATAGGCAACAAAAGGCGGACGGATAGGACCGTCTGCGCTGATTTCAATGGAGGAGCCTTGCGTAAACGCGCCGGCCGCCATAATCACCTCGTTCTGGTAACCGGGCATCGCCCACGGCTCGGGTGTTACGAAGGAATCAATGGGAGATGCCGCCTGCAGTCCACGGCAAAAAGCCTTTACGCGCTCTGCACTTCCAAGGCGTATGGCCTCAATAATGTCGTTTCGGTCCTCGTCCGGCTTTGGGCATACCGCATACCCGAGTTTTTCCATCAGCGCGCCGCAAAACACCGCGCACTTCACCGCCTGTGCCACCACATGCGGTGCCAGGAAAAATCCAAGGTATAAATCCTTCATCACGCCGAAATTCGCGCCGCCCTCAAGGCCTAACCCCGGCGCTGTCAGCCGGTCTGCCGCAAGGCGCACATATTCGGCCTTGCCGGCAATATATCCGCCGCTGGGTGCAATACCGCCGCCCGGATTTTTAATAAGTGAGCCGGCAAAAAGGTCGGCAAAAGCCGGTTCCTCTGCCCCTACAAATTCCCCGTAGCAATTATCCACTAAAATCAGAACATCTTTTCTTCTTGCCCGCACAAACGCCGCCAGCTTTTCCATATCGGCAACCGACAGGCTGGCGCGCCAGGCATATCCTTTTGAGCGCGTGACAAAAACGGCTCGTACCGCCTTATTCTCGAGCGCCTTTTCGATGGCAGGATAATCGAAGGTATCGCCGGAAAGCTCCACCATTTCGTAGCCTATACCAAATTCTTTGAGAGAGCCGCCCTCGTCACCGCATATCACATCGGTCAAGGTATCGTAGGGGTGACCGGTTACGGACAAAAGCACATCCCCCGGCCGAAGCACCGCAAAGAGCATAACCGTCAGCGTATGCGTGCCCGAAATAAAGTGCGGGCGCACAAGGGCTGCCTCCGTGCCGAAGACATCGGCAAAAACGGCGTCCAGCGTATCCCGTCCCATATCATCATAGCCGTAACCCGAAGTAGGATTAAAATGGGCGCTGCTGATTTTATGCTTGCGGAAGGCAGAGAGAACCTTGGCCTGATTTTCGGCCTCTGTTTTTTCAATAGCCGCAAAAAGCGGACGAATGTCCGCCTCTGCTTCCGCGCTTTTTTGCCATACTTCTTCCTCTATCGCAAACGCATCCCATATATTTCTCAATTCCGTACACAACCTCTCATGGCAAAATGTCCCGTATTTCCTTTCGCGCGATATTCAGTCTACACCTCGTAGCCTAACGAAAACGCCTTCTTATTCACTTCCAGAAACTTCGGCGGAACGGTGTTTGTAATGGCGGAAAGCCACTTTTCTGCTTCTATGCCGGTTTGCGCCGCCAAGGTCCCGATAAGAACAACATTCACGGCCTTTTCGCTTCCGGCTTCCCGGGCAAGACCGAGGGCATCGATTGCCTTGACATCCACGCCCATCGCGCTGATTTTTGCCGTAATGTCTTTGGGGTATTCCATTTTCCCGGTAATGACAGGCATCGGGTCTGTGCACTGGGTGTTTAGAATGAGCTTACCGCCCTTTTTCAGAAACGGCAGATACCGATAAGCCTCCAGTTCTTCAAAAGCAAGCACAATATCGGCTTCGCCCTCTTCAATAATCGGAGAAAATACCTTGTCGCCATATTTTACATAGGTCACCACGCTGCCGCCGCGCTGTGCCATACCATGCACCTCGGACACCTTCACATCATATCCGCCATCCTGTGCCACTCGCCCTAAAATGCGGCTGGCCAAAAGCGTTCCTTGTCCGCCTACACCGGCTATCAGTATATTCATTTCGTTTCCTCCTTTACCAGCGCACCGAATTTACATACATGCATGCAAAGGCCACAGCCGTTACAAAGAGTTTCGTCAATCACAACTCCATCTCGGAAGCTTATTGCCGGACATCCTATCTTCATGCACATTTTGCACTTTTTGCACTTTTCCGTGTCCACCTTCACATGGCCTGTATATTTAACGGATTTGAGAAGCGCGCAAGGACGCTGGGCAATAATTACCGAAGGCTCTTCCGCCTCCGTTTCTTCTCTTACTACCTTTTCAAAGGCATCCACATCAAACGGGTCGGCAATCCGGACGCGCGAGATGCCGATAGCCTTACAAAGCGCCTCCAAATCCACCTGCTTTGTCGGCTCACCCTTTAAGGTAAAGCCGGTAGTGGGGTTTTGCTGGTGGCCCGTCATACCCGTAATGGAGTTATCCAGAATAATCGTGGTAGAGGTGCCTTTATTATACACCACATTGATAAGGCCGGTAATGCCGGAGTGCATAAAGGTACTGTCCCCGATAATCGCGACGGTTTTGGGGTCCCTTCCCTTTGCCATTTCCATACCGTGTGCCATGCCGATACCGGCGCCCATGCAGATACAGGTGTCAAGGCTTTCCAGCGGCGCTAGCGCCCCTAAGGTATAACAACCAATATCCCCTGTTACACGAAGGCCGAGCTTTTTCAGGACATAATGCATACCGCGGTGCGGACAACCGGGGCAAAGCACCGGCGGACGAACGGGAATCGGCTCCTCGGCGCGCACCGTTTCCTTCTTGTCGGTACCGAGTATTTTTTCGCGGATGATGGCGGCCGTAATTTCGCCTTCAATGGGCATGCAGGACTTTCCTTCCACCGAAATTCCAAGTGTTTTGATATAATTTTCAATAAAGGGGTCAAGCTCCTCTATGACATAAAGCTTTTCGACCTGTGCCGCAAAATCGCGGATTTTCTGTTCGGGAAGCGGAAATACCATGCCCAGCTTTAAAAAGCTTGCATTTGGGATTGCTTCCTTGGCGTAGAAATAGCCGGTTCCGGCCGTAATGATACCGATTTTTTTGTCGTTATATTCTACCGTATTCAAATCTGTCGTTTCGGCAAAGGCTCTGGCCTTTCTCAGCCTTTCCTCCACAGCCGTATGTCTGCCGCGCGCCATAGCCGGCATCATAACATACTTCATCGCATCCTTCTGATACGGCTTTTCGGGCGCTTCCTCTCTTTCGCAAAGCTCTACAAGGCTCTGCGAATGGGCAATTCTCGTGGAAAGGCGCAAAATGACCGGAGAGTCAAATTCCTCACTTAAGGCAAATGCCTTTTTCATATATTCCTTGCACTCGCCGCTGTCGGAAGGCTCCAGCATCAGCACCTTTGCGCTTTCTGCATAATGACGGCTATCCTGCTCATTCTGGGAGCTGTGCATGCCGGGGTCATCCGCCACACAGATAACAAGACCGCCGTTTACACCCGTGTATCCCACGGTAAAGAGCGGGTCGGCCGCCACATTCAGGCCTACATGCTTCATGCAGGCGCAGCTTCTTGCACCGGCTATCGAGGCACCAATGGCCACCTCCAGCGCCACCTTTTCATTCGGCGCCCACTCGGTATATATTTCCTCGTATTTTGCTGCATTTTCCGTAATTTCCGTACTCGGTGTTCCCGGGTAGGAGGAAAAAACGGTAGCTCCCGCCTCAAAAGCGCCGCGGGCAATCGCCGCGTTACCCAGCAATAATTCCTTCATGTATATCACTCCTTAATTTTTCTTTTTGTCATAAGGCTTACAAGCGGTGTCAGAACAAGAGAAAAGACCATCGCTGTCACGCCGTATATCGGTGCATTTCCAATGGCACTTGCAAAGCCGCCGATAATCGTCTGTATCCCTGTTAAAGCACCCACTACCAAAAGGCCGCTTAAAAGGCCGCACCATGCGCCTGCCTTTGTAATCCACTTCGCTGAAACGCCCCAGATGAAGGGCCCGATAAAGCAACCGGCCACCACGCCCCACGAGAAGGACATAATGTTAACAATGAAAGAAATATTGCCGACCGCAAATAAGAACGAAAGCAAGATAAACAAAAGGCAAAGGAGCCTTGTAAGGGTCATTTGTTTTTTCTTGTCATAATCCGGCTTTATGACCGGAAGAAGGTCTACGCTGATGGCCGAGGAGCTGCTGAGAACAATGGCCGAAAGCGTGGACATAGAGGCCGATAACAAAAGCAGCAGCATAACGGCCAGTATCACCGTTGTAAACAGATTGGTGTCACCAAGTGCCACCAAAAGCGTGTTCGGCACTACATAGTCTACACCGCCCGCGGGAAGCTGGTTTGCGAGGAAAATGCGTCCCAACGAGCCGGTAAAATAGGCGCCCACCCCGATAAACAGGCAGAAGGCCGTTGCCACCACGGTAGCCGTTTTGATAGAGTTTTCATCTTTAATCGCATAATATTTGCTGACCATCTGCGGCAGGCCCAAGGTACCCATGCTTGTCAGGAGAATATTCACCATGAGCGCCTTCATGTTACTGCCGCCAAAGGGGTCTAAGAGATTAATGCCGTCCGCCTCGCCATACGCTTTGAGTTTTTCAATGGCACCCGAAATTCCGCCGACCATTTCGTGCCTAGTCAGTATCACAAGCATACAGGTCACGCCGAAAATCATAATCAGCCCCTGCACAAAATCGGTTCTTGAAGAGGCCACATATCCGCCAAGCACCAGATATATGCTGGACAATGCGGCGATACAGAGCATAATCACCCAAACGGGTGCGGCCGGGAAAATGACATTGAACATGGAGCCAAGTCCTTTATATACAGCCGCGGAATATGGTACTAAAAATACAAAAATAACAAGCGCGGCATAGACCTTCATGCCCGTACTGCCAAAGCGCTTTTCAAAAAATTCCGGCATTGTTTTCGCGCCCAGCTGCCGCGTTATCTCACGCGTTCGTCTGGCGAGCAAAAGCCAAGACAGGAGGCACCCCACAAGGGCGTTGAACACGCCAATCCACATAGAGGAAAAGCCTGTAAACCATCCGTTTTGTCCGGCATAGCCGACAAAAATGACTGCTGAAAAATAGCTTGTTCCGTAAGAAAAAGCTGTAAGCCACGGGCCGATTTTCCGCCCGCCGAGGAGGAACCCCTCCACCGAGGATGCCCTTTTTGCACTATAAACGCCGATGCCAATCATAAGCGCCGCAAAAAGCGCCAGCGCAATCCCCGTTACCAGTTGCACATGTCCTAAACCTTCCATTTTACTACCATCCTTCCATACTACAAAAATCTATATACACCTCGCCACCGAGGGTATATTCTACTGTGCCTCTCCCTTGAGCTTTTCGCTCTGGTCGCTTGTAATGAGCGCGTCAATCACTTCGTCCATATCGCCGTTTAAAAACGCCTCAATCTTATATATCGTAAGACCTATGCGGTGGTCGCTGATTCGTCCCTGCGGGAAATTATAGGTGCGGATGCGTTCGCTTCTGTCCCCCGTCCCGACCTGACTTTTTCTTTCCTGTGCAATCGAATCATGTTGCTGCTGCTGCATCAGGTCGTAAATGCGGGAACGAAGAATCTTCATACCCTTATCCTTGTTTTTGTGCTGGCTCTTTTCATCCTGGCAGGAAACGACAATACCTGTCGGCAAGTGCGTAATACGCACCGCGGAGTCCGTTGTGTTTACGCATTGTCCGCCGGGGCCGCCTGCGCGAAACACATCAATTTTGAGGTCATTTGGGTTAATTTCCACTTCCACTTCCTCTACCTCCGGCAAAACGGCCACCGTGACAGTAGAGGTATGAATGCGTCCGCCCGATTCGGTAGCCGGCACACGCTGTACGCGATGTACGCCGCTTTCAAATTTCAGGCGGCTGTACGCCCCTTCACCCGCAATCATAAACGATATTTCCTTAATGCCGCCGATATCCGTCATATTCGAGCTTAAAACCTCGATTTTCCATCGTTTCGTTTCGGCGTACATGGTGTACATACGGTATAAATCGGCCGCAAACAAAGCCGCCTCGTCGCCACCGGCGCCGCCGCGGATTTCCACGATAACATTCTTCTCGTCGTTAGGGTCCTTCGGCAAGAGCAGAATTTTCAGCTCCTCGGAAAGCGTTTCAATGTCCGCCTTGGCCTCCTCCATTTCCGCCTGCAGCATTTCCCTAAAGTCCTTGTCGGTTTCCGTTTCCAAAAGCATCTCTGCCTCGCTAATCGTTTCCTTTGCCTTTTTATAAGCACGGTATTTATCTACAATCGGGGTAATATCCGAATGCTCCTTGCAGAGCTTTCGCCAGACCTCCTGATTGGCAATAACCGCAGGGTCGCTGATTTTTTCACTCAGCTCCGCATGGCGTGTTTCAATAAAAGATAATTTCTCAAACATGCGCTTCTCCATTCTACATAGAAATACTTTCGTATTATATCATAAAAGAGCGCCTTTGTCAAACAAAAGCACTCTCAAGCAATCGTTTTTGTAAAAAGGACGGGGAAAACCGACCGGTCTTCTCCATCCTCCTTTTTTCTGTAGCGCCTCTGCGCTTATAAAATCTTATACAGGGACGATGCTGTTTCCTTTGTGGCATGCTCGCTTATGGAAAGGACCTCAAGGCGAACCGTCTTCTCGCCAAAGCCGATTTCCACCACATCGCCTACTTTTACCTCGGCGCCCGCCTTTACCGGCTTGCCGCCGATTTTAACGCGCCCTGCGCCGCATGCTTCATTCGCTACCGTCCGCCGTTTTATAAGGCGTGACACCTTTAAAAATTTATCTATACGCATCTTTTTACCCTTCTACGCCTAAAAGCTTCATAACGCTTTCGGAAATGGCGTCGATTTTCGCATCAATGTTACCGCGGGTAACCCCGGCATAAATCTTGAATTTCGGCTCTGTTCCCGAGGGGCGGAAGGCTACCCAGCTATTGTCCTCCAGCTCAAAGCGAAGAACATTGGATGCCGGAAGATTTACCTTTTGTTCCTTCTGCGCCAGAAAATCGCGCCGCACACCGCTGGCATAGTCCGTATACGCCACAACCTTGGACCAGCCGAGCGTTTCGGGGATATTCGCGCGCAATGTTTCCATAATGCTCTTGATTTTCGAGAGGCCTTCTGTTCCTTCAAAATAAATGCTTTTCGCCCATTCCTTATGAATGCCGTATTTGGCGTAAAGCTCGCGCATGACATCACAAAGCGTCATGCCGCGCGTCTGGTACCACGCCGCCATCTCCGCAATCAGCAAAGATGCCGAAACGCCGTCCTTATCTCTGGCGTAGTCGCCCACCAGATAACCATAGCTTTCTTCAAAGCCGAATACAAAGTTCATATCCCCTGCTTCTTCATGGTCTTTTATGGTATCGGCAATGTATTTAAAGCCGGTTAGTACATCCACAAGCTCTACTCCGTAATGGTCGGTAACACAGCGCACCATTTCGCTGGTAACAACGGTTTTCACCACATACGGATTTTCCGGCAACAGGCCAAGACCTGTTTTCTGGGATAAAATATACTCCGTCAGCAAAATACCTACCATGTTGCCGGTAAGGGCTACAAAGGAACCGTCCGTCTCGCGTGCCAGAACGCCTACGCGGTCAGAGTCCGGGTCGGTGCCGATAATAAGGTCAGCACCCATCTGGTTTGCAAGCTCTATCGCCATGGCAAAGCCTTCCTTATCCTCGGGGTTCGGGCTTTTCACGGTGGGAAATGCGCCGTCCGGCTCTTCCTGCTCGGGTACAACATACACCTTCTTAAAGCCGCCGCGCCTTAGCACTTCCTTTACCGGCACAGCACCGGCGCCATGAAAAGGCGTGTATACGATTTTAAGCTCGCCTGCCACCTGTTCTAAATCATGGTGAATTCTCTGGGACAAAACGGCCTCATAGTACGGTCCATCAACCTCTTCGTTAATAAGACGGATAAGGGGACTATCCGTTTCGCTCTCCGGAATATCGCCGAAAATGGGGGTTTCCTCCATTTTTTTCAAAATGTAGTCGGCGGCTTCATTGGCTACCTGCCCGCCGTCTCTGCCATATACCTTATATCCGTTATATTTGGCAGGATTGTGACTTGCCGTTATCACGATACCGGCCTCGCAGCCTAAGTGCCGAACGGCAAAGCTAAGCTCGGGCGTGGGGCGAAGCTCCGTGAAAAGATAGACGCGGATGCCGTTCCCCGCTAAAACGCGCGCGGCAGCCATGGCAAAGTCCGGCGAATAGTGCCGGCTGTCATACGCAATCACGACGCCCCGCTCCTCGCCGCCCTGCTCCTTTACATAAAGGGCAAGGCCCTGTGTGGCGCGCCGCACCGTGTAGATGTTCATCCTGTCCGTTCCGGCTCCTAAAATACCGCGAAGTCCGCCGGTGCCGAACTGTAAATCAGAAAGAAAGCGCTCCCGGATTTCGTTCTCGTCATTGCCGATGGCCATAAGCTCCAGCTTGATTTCATCGTCAAGTTTATCATACGCAAGCCATTGTTGATACTTTTCTAAATAACTCATACTTCTTCCTTTCCGCGCAAAATGCAAAAGGACGAAGGCACGGTGGCGCATGCCTCATTTATCCGTTCTCCGTCCTGTGCTTTTAATATAGTATGCTCCTTAAAAGGTGAAAGCATCCGCCAGATAAGCTTCCAGCTCATCTATCTTTACTCTTTCCTGCTGCATGGAGTCTCTGTGACGAACGGTTACACTGCCGTCCTCCTCACTTTCAAAGTCATAGGTGATGCAAAACGGCGTGCCGATTTCGTCCTGTCTTCTGTAGCGTTTGCCGATGCTGCCGGCTTCGTCATATTCGCACATAAATTTCTTGGAAAGCTTTGCATACAGCTCGCCGGCGCCGTCTGCCAGCTTCTTGGAAAGCGGCAAAATCGCGGCCTTGATAGGCGCAAGTGCCGGATGCAGACGCAATACCACGCGGGTATCTCCGCCTTCCAGCTCTTCCTCATCATAGGCGTCAACCAAAAACGCAAGCGTTACGCGGTCTGCACCGAGAGAAGGCTCTATGCAATACGGTACATATTTTTCGTTTGTTGTCGGGTCCATATATTCCATGTTTTCGCCGGAATGTGTGGCGTGCTGTTTAAGGTCAAAGTCCGTTCTGTCGGCAATACCCCAAAGCTCGCCCCAGCCGAAGGGGAACATGAATTCAATGTCCGTAGTGGCATTGGAATAGTGCGAAAGCTCTTCCGGCGAATGGTCGCGCATTTTCAGGTTTTCCTCGCGAATACCAAGCGACAGAAGCCAGTTTTTGCAAAAATCCTTCCAATAGGCGAACCATGTAAGGTCCTCACCGGGCTTGCAGAAAAATTCAAGCTCCATCTGTTCAAACTCACGGATACGGAAAATGAAGTTGCCGGGTGTGATTTCATTACGGAAGGACTTACCTACCTGGCCGATACCAAACGGAATTTTGCGGCGCGTGGTGCGCTGCACATTCTTGAAGTTTACGAAAATACCCTGTGCCGTTTCGGGGCGCAGATACAGCTCGGAGGTAGAATCCTCGGTAACACCCTGAAAGGTTTTAAACATCAGGTTAAACTTACGGATATCGGTGAAATCATGCTTGCCGCACTTGGGGCAGGCAATATTGTTGTCGCGGATATAGGACAGCATTTTCTCGTTTGACCAGCCGTCTACCGTTTCCACGGTGCCGTTTTCTGCCATAAAATCTTCAATCAGCTTATCGGCACGATATCTGGATTTACATTCGCGGCAATCCATAAGCGGGTCAGAAAAGCCGCCGACATGTCCGCTGGCCACCCAGGTCTTCGGGTTCATCAGAATAGCCGCATCCAGGCCCACATTATAAGGCGACTCGGTAATAAACTTCTGCCACCATGCGCGCTTGATATTATTTTTAAATTCAACGCCTAACGGGCCGTAATCCCATGAATTGGAAAGACCGCCGTAAATCTCGGAGCCGGGATATACATATCCCCTTCCCTTACAAAGATTTACGATTTTTTCCATTGTCTTTTTTGTGTTTTCCATCCTATTCTATCCTTTCTTTTGATTTTTGGGGCAAACCAACGCCTGTGCCCATTCCTTAGCAAAAAGGCGCTTTGCCAAAGCTTCCGCATCCTCTTTTGTGATACGGTCTATCGCAGAGAGAACTTCCTCTGCGCTCTGGATTTTATTATACAGGAGCCTATTGCGCCCCAGAACCTGCATTCTGCCGCTCACGCTTTCCTGCCCCATGATATAGCTGGCACGCATTTGCGACACGCTCCGGCGGATTTCCGCCTCGGAAAAACCGTTTTGCAGAATATCCTCTATTTCCTTTTGGATAAGGGAAATGGTGCGCTCCGTGTTTTCCGGCGAAACGCCGGCGTAAATATTCAGCATGCCGGCATTTTTAAAGCTTTCCGGTGCCGCATAAATAGAATATGCCAGCCCCTCCTCTTCCCGGATTTTCTGGAAAAGGCGAGAGGACATACCGCCGCCAAAGGCGCCCGTGAGCGCCGACAGGGTATAACGCTCGTCATGATTTTGTGCAAGACCCGGAAACCCGAGGGCAATATGCGTCTGTTCAATATCCTTTTCACATTCTGCGCGGCCGCTACAAAAATCCACCGCGGGATAATCCGTAAACGAAGGTCCGCCCTTTAGCATACCGAAATATTTTTCGGCAAGCTCGCGGATTTTTCCCTCGTCAAAACTACCGCAGATAGCTAGTACCGTATTGCCGGCCGTATAATACTTATCGTGGAAAGAGCGAAGCTCGGCGGAAGAAATTCCCTGCACCGTCTCACGCGTGCCGGCAATGCCGTACCCAAGCGGGTCCTTTCCCCACACGATTTTCGCAAGATTCTCCTGTACCACATCCTCAGGAGAATCCTCATACATGCTGATTTCTTCTAATATAACCTGTTTTTCCAGCTCTGTTTCCTTTTCCGCCAGAAGGGAGCCGCGGTACATATCGGACAAAATATCGAACACCTTTTCGATATCTTCATCCACGCATTTTGCGAAATAGCAGGTATATTCCCTTGTAGTATAGGCATTGAGCGCACCGCCTATGGCATCCATTTCACAGGCAATCTGCGCCGCCGTCCGTTTTTCTGTGCCCTTAAACAGCATATGCTCCATAAAGTGGCTTATGCCGTTTTCCGTAAGGGATTCGGCGCGTGAGCCGACACCGACCCACACGCCTACCGCTACCGAACGCACATGTGGCATCTTCTCGCCAACCACGCGCAGTCCGTTTTTTAATATAATATTCAACTTAGTTTTCTTCCTTCGGTAATACGCGAGCAAGATTAATTCTTCCCATTTTGTCAATCTCTATAACGCGTACATCAATCGTATCGCCAATTTGTACCACATCTTCTACCTTTTCCACACGCTTTCTGTCAAGCTTGGAGATGTGCACAAGACCGTCCTTGCCGGGTAAAAACTCAACAAAGGCGCCGAAGTTCATGATGCGGACAACCTTACCGGTAAACTCCTGTCCCGGTTCCACATCGCTGACGATGCCCTTAATAATGCGCATAGCCTTCTCGCCTGCCTCCTGGTCGATGGTGGCGATATAGACTCTTCCGTCATCCTCAATATCGATTTTAACACCTGTTTCGGCAATAATCTTCTGGATAACCTTACCGCCGGTTCCGATAACATCGCGAATCTTATCCACATCAATCGTCATGGTCATAATCTTCGGTGCATACGGAGAAAGCTGCGGACGGGCCTCGCCGATGCAGGGCAGCATGATTTCATCTAAAATCTTGATGCGTGCCTCTCTCGTCTGCATTAAGGCTCTTTCAATAATGGCCGGTGTCAGACCGTCAATCTTAATATCTACCTGAATGGCGGTAATACCGTTCTTGGTCCCGGCAACCTTGAAGTCCATGTCGCCGAAGAAGTCCTCAAGACCCTGAATATCGGTCATAGTGATAAAGCGGTCGCCTTCTGTTACCAGACCACAGGAGATACCGGCAACCGGTGCTTTGATGGGAACACCGGCATCCATCAGCGCCAGCGTAGAACCACAGACGCTACCCTGCGAGGTGGAACCGTTGGAGCTGAGAACCTCGGATACCACGCGGATAGCATACGGGAATTCCTCTTCACTCGGAATTACCGGCTCCAGCGCGCGCTCTGCCAGTGCACCGTGGCCGATTTCGCGTCTGCCGGGGCCGCGGGACGGTCTCGTTTCGCCTACGCTGTAGGACGGGAAATTGTAGTGGTGCATATATCTCTTGTATTCTTCGGTATCAATACCGTCAAGCATCTGCTGGTCGCCCATGGCACCTAAGGTTACCACCGACATAACCTGTGTCTGCCCTCGGGTGAAAAGGCCGGAGCCGTGCACGCGGGGCAAAAGGGCAACCTCTGCCGCCAGCGGACGGATGTCCTGAAGGCCTCTGCCGTCTACGCGGCGGCCTTCGTCTAAAATCCAGCGGCGTACAATATACTTTTGCAACTTGTACATCACGCCGTCAATTTCCTCCGGTGTTACCTCTGTATCCGCGTACTTTGCGTATACTTCCTCGTAAACGGGCTTTAAGCGCTCGTCACGCTCTGTCTTATCGTTAGTATCCAGAGCCGCCTTTACCTTATCAGTAAACTCGGCACGGATTTCTTCAAACAGCGTTTCGGAAACAACGATTCTCTGGTATTCGCGCTTCGGCTTGCCGACCTCTGCCGCCACTTCGCTGATAAAGGCACAGATTTTCTTGATTTCCTCGTGTGCCATTAAAATAGCACGGAGCATAACATCCTCCGGAACCTCGTGGGCGCCGGCTTCAATCATGTTTACCTTCTCAGCTGTACCGGCTACAGTAAGCTGCAGCGTGCTCTTTGCTCTTTGCTCCAGCGTGGGGTTAATAATCAGCTCCCCATCTACAAGACCTACCTGCACACCGGCAATCGGGCCTGCAAACGGAATGTCGGAAATCGAAATAGCCGCAGAAGCACCAATCATAGCCGCGATTTCAGGCGAATTGTCCTGCTCCACGGACATAACGGTCGTGATAACCGTTACATCGTTGCGAAGGTCCGACGGGAAGAGCGGACGAATCGGGCGGTCAATGACGCGGGAGGCCAGAATGGCCTTTTCGGAAGGCTTGCCCTCGCGACGGATAAAGCCGCCGGGGATTTTGCCGACCGCGTACAATTTTTCTTCATAGTCTACCGACAGCGGGAAAAAGTCAATTCCCTCTCTCGGCTTTGCGCTCATGGTCGCGGTAGCCATAACGGCTGTATCGCCGTAACGGACCAGCACCGCGCCGCTGGCGAGCTGGGCAAGCTTGCCGATTTCAAAGGTAAGCGTTCTGCCCGCAAGTGTGGTTGAAAAAATCTTTTCCATTTTGTAAATCCTCCAAAAAAATATATTTTTTGGCCGTCAGGTCTAGCACTTATAGAAGCATTTTCGGTGGAAAGTGCTTCTATAAACGCTAAACCGCCGACAGCCTTTGGGTACGCATATTGTGCACCAAATGTTTGGGAAAAATAACAAGACTTGCCGCAAAGTCACCTCTGCGGCAAGTCATCCTTGTTACTTTCTCAGGCCAAGCTTTGCGATAAGCTCACGGTATCTTTCGATATCCTTTTTCATCAGATAATTCAAAAGACCGCGACGCTGACCAACCATCATGAGAAGACCGCGTCTGGAATGATGGTCCTTCTTATGAACCTTCAGATGTTCGTTTAAGTGGTTAATGCGCTCTGTCAAAAGCGCTACCTGAACCTCCGGAGACCCGGTATCCGTATCGTGCACCTTATAAGTGCTGATGATTTCGCTCTTCGTTTCTTTCTGCATATCTTTCACCTCCTTGTTCGCTTTTATCCCCATGCAGCATAGCCTAAGGTCGGTTACTCCAAAAGCCAAGCCACAGGTTATCCCCGATATAATACCACAAAAAATTACGCTTGTCAATCTTTTTTAGAATTTTTTATCTTCTCTTCCCTATTCTTACTCTTTTGCCACCACAATCTCTATGTTTTTATTCTTCAGCTTGCGCAAATACGCGCCGTCGGCGTTGTGACTTGTGACAATCGCATCCACCTGTCCGAGTCCCCCGATTTCGGCAAAGGCCGTCCGCCCGATTTTGCTGTAATCGGCGGCTATAATGGTTTTCCGCGCACGAGCAAGCATATTCCGGCAGATTTCGGCCTCTTGATAATAAAAGGTGGAAATGCCGCGCTTTATATCTATGCCGTCTACCGACAAAATGAGAAGGTCGGCCGTATACTGCTCCAGCGTCTTGACGGTGGAGGCGCCGTAGGTAAACTGATAATGGCTGTCCACATCGCCGCCTAAAAGAATAATTTTAAAATTCGGGTTTTTGCCGCCCTCCAGCGCCAGCGCGATGGAGTTTGTGACAATCGTAATTTTTTTATCCCAAAGCGCACGCATAACAAACAAAAGCGTTGTGCCGGCATTCATCATAATAGTATCATTATCCTGCACCATATTTTTAATCTGCCCGGCAATCGCCATTTTTTCCTTTGCGTTGGCATTGGAGCGCTGGACAAGACTCATGTCGTAATACGATTTGTAGCTGGTGATGGCACCACCGTACACCCTTGTCAGCATACCCTTTTGCTCCAGCTCCGAAAGGTCGGTGCGAATAACCACGCCGGATACGCCAAACCGTCGGCTTAAGTCATTCACATTCACCCTGCCGCTCTCGTGTAATATTTCGATAATCTGATTGCGGCGTTCTGCCACCGTCAGCATATCCATCCCCACAACTCCTTTTTCCTCTATTGTTAACAATATAGCACATTAAAAACAATAAGTCAAATTTTCCCGTGGAGATATTGACATTTTTCTGAATATATGATATATTGAGTGAAAGCGCAAATGAAAGTAAATGAAAAGAAAAGGAGTAGGAATATGTATCAGAATTATCAAATCAAAGAGCCTTTTTTTGAATATGGCCCGAAGTGCTATATGTACGGCGATGTGCTTTTGGATATTGCCAAAGGACTCGATGCTCTGGCCGAGAAATATGATGTGGATGTTATCCTGGATGTACCGGATACAGAAATCCGCATGATTGCCGAAAACACGAAGCGCATTCATGTATATTCCCAGCACATGGACAGCCTGCCTGTCGGCAAGGGTATGGGACGCACTCTGCCGGAGGCCGTTCGTGCTGCCGGTGCCGTGGGTGTTATGCTCAACCACGCCGAGCATAAGCTGACCTTGCCGGAGATTGAAGAAGCTATCCGCCGTGCTGACGAGGTTGGCCTTGCCACCATGGTCTGTGCCGACAGTATTGAAGAAGTGAAGGCCGTAGCCGCGCTTGGCCCGAACATTCTGGTAGCCGAGCCTACGGAGCTGATTGGTACGGGCAAACCGGCCGACAAGGAATATGTGGATGAGGTTATCCGTTGCATCCGCGAAATCAATCCGGCCATCAAGCCCTTCCCCTCTGCCGGCATCAGCTGCGGCAACGATTGCTATTCCATTATTAAAGCAGGCTCCTCTGCCTCCGGCTGCTCCAGCGCAATCGCGAAGGCCGAAAACCCGCTGGCGCTCGCCGAAGAAATGATTGCCGCCGTGCGAAAAGCATGGGACGAATTACATAAGTGAGGGATAAATATGCGAAAAGAAACACTCGAGCAGGTAAAAAATGTATACGCCATTGAGTCGGAATGTATCCGGAATATGGAAAACTATTTTGACGAAGAGGCTTTTGACAAGGCCATTTCTCTCCTGAAAAATGCCGAGCGCATCGGTGCTTCCGGTTGCGGCCATTCCGGCATCATCTGCCAGCACTTTGCCCACCTGATGTGCTGCATTGAGCAGCCGGCCAAATTCATTTCGCCGGCCGAGGCCGTCCATGGCGGAACCGGCTTTTTGCGCGAAGGGGATGTCATGGTTTTCGCCTCCCGAGGCGGTAAAACGAAGGAGCTTCTGCCTATCCTGGATATCTGCAAAACGAAAAAGGTAAAGGTGATTACCATTACCGAAAATTTGGAATCTCCGCTGGCAGAGGGTGCGGATGTTGTACTGAAGCAATATGTAAACCGCGAAACGGACAAATACAATGCACAGGGCACAACCTCCTCCACCTCGCTTGCCGTAATCTTCCACATGCTGCAGACGGCGCTCATGGAGGAAACCGATTATCAGAACGAGCAGTTTGCGCTCATTCATCCGGGCGGTGCCGTGGGGGAACGCCTGAATAAATAATGTTTTTCTAAAGTACAGGAGAACGGCAGTTTGTTGCCGTTCTCCTTTTCATTTCTCCGGTCTTTTCCATCTTTTTTCTGTTTTTTTGAAAAAACTCTTTCCTTTTTGCGAAAGTTGTGGTATACTATGTTCGTTGTCTCGGTGGCCTAAAGGATAAGGTAATGGATTCCGGTTCCATTGATGCGGGTTCGATTCCTGCCCGGGACGCCAGAAAAAAGCACCAATTCGGATACAGGATTGGTGCTTTTTTCAATGAAGCATTCCCTTCGGGAACATTAAGCAGCCTCCGTCTATGAAGTCGCTTCGCTAACGAAGTGTGCCTTACGGCACATTATGGAACGCTTCACTTCATAGTGGCTTTGCCACTGCTTCATATTTGCCACAAGGCAAATACTTCATTTACAATATGCACAAGTATCCGAGTGATGCTCATTTCGTCCATCAACACCGCTAAACAAAATGCAGGTATCTCCAAAAACTAATGCCGCCACGAAAGTAAATGCACCCAAAAAGTCTGCCTTTTGGGGTGCATAACATTTTACAGGGATTTTACTGTCTATTTCTCAATTTGTTTCTTTACAAGGCTTTCGCCGCAGTACATCTGCCGCAGCTTCGGCTTTTCTATTTTGCCGGTGGGGTTACGGGGAACATCCGCAAAAATAATCTTCCGCGGCCGTTTATAGCGAGGGAGCGCCTCGCAGAAGGCATCCATTTCCGCCTCGGTGCAGGTGATGCCGGGTTTAAGTTCTATAATTGCCGCCGCAATCTCGCCGAGCCTGTCATCCGGAAGGCCGATAACGGCTACATCCTTGATGTTTTGGTTCGTACGCAGAAAATCCTCAATCTGCACAGGATACAGGTTTTCACCGCCGGTGATGATAACATCCTTCTTGCGGTCCACCAGATAAATAAACCCGTCCGGGTCCTCCATGGCCATGTCGCCCGTATACAGCCACTCGCCATGCAAAACGGCGTTCGTGGCCACCTCGTCACGATAATAGCACTTCATAACGCCCGGCCCCTTTACCGCAAGCTCCCCTACCTCGCCGCGGCAAACCATTTCGCCGTTTTCGTCAATAATTTTCGTTTCCCAGCCGTAGCCGGCAACGCCTATTGCGCCCACCTTGTGGATATTCTCCACGCCCAGATGCACGCAGCCGGGGCCTATCGATTCACTAAGGCCGTAATTTGTATCATACGCGTGATGCGGAAACCGCTCCTTCCACCGGCGAATCAGGCTCGGCGGAACAGGCTGCGCACCGATGTGCATAAGACGCCAGGCCGATAAATCGTACGCGTTTATATCTATATCGCCGCGGTCAATCGCATCCAGAATATCCTGCGCCCACGGCCCCAACAGCCAGACAATCGTTGCCTTTTCCTCAGAAGCGGCCTTTAAAATCCAGCCCGGCTTTACGCCCCGTAAGAGCACCGCCTTGCCGCCCACGAGAAAGCTCCCGAACCAGTGCATTTTGGCGCCTGTATGGTAAAGGGGCGGAATGCAGAGGAATACATCCTCCTTTGTCTGCCCATGATGCTTATTTTCCGTGATGCAGGACGACATCAGGCTTCGATGCGTGTGCAAAATCGCCTTGGGGAAACCGGTCGTGCCGGAAGAAAAATAAATCGCGGCATCGTCCTCCTCCGTCATAGCCGGACCCGAGAACGCATCCGACATACCGGAAAGCTTTTTCCCATAATTTACCGCAAACGAGGGGGCATCATCGCCTACAAAAACATAGTGCCCTACGCCCTTCATATCCGCACGCACCGCTTCCACACGCTCCGTAAATTCCGGCCCGAAAACGAGAACATCCACCTCTGCCAGATTACAGCAATAGGCAATCTCATCGGCCGCATAGCGGAAATTCATCGGTACAGCCAGCGCGCCCGTGTTTAAAACACCAAAATAAATAGGGAGCCACTCCAGACAATTCATAAGAAGAATGGCTACCTTTTTTCCTTTTTCTACGCCAAGCTCCGTGAGCATATTGGAAAATCGGCAGGCATCCTTATAAAAACGCTCCCATGTTATTTCGCGGCGGCCGATTGCGTTCCCTGTCGGCTCCACCAGCTCAAACTCACGCCACGCCTGCTTTTCCTGCACCTCCGGACTAATCTCCACCAGTGCCGTATCTGCTCCGAATTTCTCGGCATTTTGTTTTAAGATTTCTGTGATTATCATCTGTACCGTCCTTCCATGCTACATTTCTACCAAAGCTTATTATACAGGAAAAGAAACGGCTTGTAAATACATTTTACATATTTTATCAAAAATCACCGCATATTTTTCGCTCCCTTCGCAAAGGCTAAAGCTAAAAAGGAGGCAAAAGATGTCCGAGATTATCCTTCGTCCGCGCGGCGCGCTTTCCGGAAAAGTGCGCATCTCCGGCGCGAAAAACGCCGCCCTTCCCATTTTAGCCGCTACGCTTTTATCCACCGCGCCCTCCACCATCCATGAAGTTCCCCCGCTTTCCGATATCCGAAATATGCTGGAAATCCTCCGCAAAATGGGGAGCCGGATTTCCTTTCTTTCTGAAGACAGCTTGCAAATCCAAAATTCCGCCATCCAGAGCTTTGAGGCGGCTTACGCCGATACCGGCCGTCTGCGCGCCTCCTTTTTAGTGGCCGGCCCCCTTCTGGCGCGCTACGGAAAATGCAAAATTGCACTCCCCGGCGGCTGTAAAATCGGTACACGCCCGATTGATTTACATTTAAAAGGGTTTACGGCGCTCGGTGCCTCCCTCACCCTTTCGCACGGCTTTGTGGAGGCAACGGCGGACAGGCTTCGTGGCGCGCGGATTTACTTAGATTTTCCGAGTGTGGGTGCTACGGAAAATATTATGATGGCCGCCTGTCTTGCAGATGGACAGACGATTATTGAAAACGCCGCCACCGAACCGGAAATCACGGACCTTGCCACCTTTTTAGGAAGAATGGGCGCAGAGGTGCGCGGTGCCGGAACGGACACGATTAAAATTACGGGAAAGCCGTCCTTATCGGGTGCCGAGCATGCTATCATTCCTGACCGGATTGAGGCCGGTACCTTTATGGTAGCTGCCGCCATAACGCATGGCCGTGTGAAGATAGAAAATGTCGTGCCGGAGCATGTAAAACCGCTTGTGGCAAAGCTTCGGGAAATGGGTGTGCAGATAGAGGAAACGGCCACCTCCTGCATGGTAGAGGCAGGCGCAGAGCTTTTTCCCACCGACATTAAAACACTCCCCTTTCCCGGCTTTCCTACCGATATGCAGTCCCAGCTTTGTGCCCTGATGAGCGTGACAAATGGAACGGGGATTATTACGGAAACGGTGTTTGAAAACCGTTTTATGCATGTAGACGAGCTCAAACGCATGGGGGCGGATATAAAAATCGAAGGCAGCACTGCCATTGTAAAGGGCACGCCGCGTCTCACAGGTACGCGCGTGGCCGCCACCGATTTGCGCGCCGGTGCCGCGCTTGTGCTGGCAGGCCTATGTGCCGAAGGCGAAACCATAGTTTGCGATGCCGACCATATTTTCCGCGGCTACGCCGCCCTTCCGGAAAAACTCCGCGCCCTCGGCGCCGATATTGAAGCTGTCTTGTAAAGAAACAGGCTGTTTAAAAGCATTTTGCTTTTAAACAGCCCAATTTTATGCTGTCTCTATTTTACTTGCCGCCTGCAGGCCCAGAAGCTCAACCGCCTGCTCGCGCATTTTGTATTTCAGAATTTTGCCGGCCGCGTTCATCGGGAAGGCATCCACAAAGTGTATGTACCGCGGCACCTTATGTTTGGCCATGTTGGCAAGGATAAACGCATGCAGCTCCTCCTCCGTCAGCGTTTCGCCTTCCTTTACAATGACGCATGCCATAATTTCTTCGCCGTACTGCTTATCGGGAACGCCGATAACCTGTACATCCTTTACCTTCGGATGCGTATAGATGAAATCTTCAATTTCCTTGGGGTAAATATTTTCACCGCCGCGGATAATCATATCCTTAATACGGCCTGTAATCTTATAATAGCCGTTTGCATCGCGTCTGGCCAAATCGCCTGTATGCAGCCAGCCGTCCTTATCAATGGCGGCCGCGGTTGCCTCGGGCATCTTATAATATCCCTTCATGATATTATAGCCGCGCGCTACAAACTCACCATCGACCCCGTCCGGCAAATCCTCGCCCGTTTCCGGGTCCACAATTTTACATTCCACGCCGAACATTGCCGCGCCCACCGTGGATACGCGCGCCTCAATCGAGTCGGTGGTCTTACTCATTGTGCATCCCGGGGAGGCTTCCGTCTGTCCGTATGTAATGCAGATTTCCGACATGTTCATTTTCTCAATAACCTCTTCCATTACCTTAATGGGACAGGGGCTGCCGGCCATAATACCGGTGCGCATGTGAGAAAAATCGGTTTTATCAAAGTCGGGATGGCCGAGCATGGCAATAAACATCGTAGGCACGCCATGGAAGGCCGTGATTTTTTCTGCGTTTATGCAGGCAAGCCCTTTGCTCGGCGAGAAGGCCGGAATCGGGCACATGGTTACGCCGTGTGTCATAGACGCCGTCATCGCCAGCACCATACCGAAACAATGGAACATCGGCACCTGAATCATCATTTTATCCGCCGTTGACAAATCCATGCAATCGCCGATGGCTTTGCCGTTATTGACTACATTATAATGCGTCAGCATAACGCCTTTAGGGAAGCCCGTTGTGCCAGAGGTGTACTGCATATTGCAGACATCGTCCTTATGAATGGTGGCCGCGCGGCGATACACCTCTTCCAGAGGCGTTTTTTCTGCCAGCGCCATAGCCTCATCCCAGGTTTTGCAGCCTTTTTGCTTTGACTCCACCGTTATAATATTCCGGAGGAACGGCAGACGCTTTGCGTGCAGAGGCTTGCCTTCCTCCAGAGTTTCGAGCTCCGGACAAAGCTCCTTCATAATGCCCACATAGTCGGAATCCTTATAGCCGTCTACCATAACCAGCGTATGCGTGTCGGATTGGCGCAAAAGGTATTCCGCCTCATAAATTTTGTAAGCCGTATTTACCGTTACCAGCACCGCGCCGATTTTGGTGGTCGCCCAGAAGGTGATGTACCACGCCGGTACATTCGTGGCCCAGATGGCAACATGGTCGCCGCGTTTGACGCCCATGGAAATCAGAGCGCGGGCAAAGGTGTCCACATCCTCACGGAATTCCGCATAGGTACGCGTGTAATCGAGCGTGGTGTAGCGGAACGCGTACTGGTCGGGAAAATCCTCCACCATACGGTCCAAAACCTGCGGGAAGGTTAAATCAATCAGCATATTTTTGCGCCACACATATTTTCCGGTGCCGCGGTTATTGTCTATCAGGTGACCGCGCCGCACATTTTCCTGCGTGTGGGCGCTCATATAGCTTATAAAGTGCGGGAAAACAATGCCGGCATCGGATAATTCAGGCGCCCAGCGTTTTACCCATTCCAGAGAAACATAGCCTTCGTAATTGATGGAGCGAAGCGCAAGGAGCATATCGCCCAGCGGCAAATCCCCTTCGCCCAAAAGCTTATAAACCGTTTTGCCCTCGGTCACAACAGAATCCTTGATATGCACATGCTTTATGTACGCGCCCAGGTTTTGCAGGGTGGTTTCCGGGCTTTCTCCGGCGTACCGATAGGGGTGATGCAAATCCCAAAGTGCGCCCACATTATCGCTGGGAATACGGTCGAGTAAAGCGCGCAAGCGTGCCGTATCGGCGTACGCGCCGTTTGTTTCAATAAGAAGCGTTACGCCATGTGCCTCCGCAAACGGAATAAAGGCCTGCATTTCGGCCAGAACCGCCTCGTCGTCCACTTCTCCCTCCGGTGCCGGCCCCATATCTGCCAGAATACGGATGTACGGCGTGCCGATTTTTTCGGCCACCTCTATATACTTCAGAATTTCCTGCCGGTTTTCTTCTCTTTTCTCCGTATGGCTGAGGCAGCTTCCCGTAGAAAGACAGGGCACCTCTATTTTCAGCGCGCGGAGGCGCGCCACCGTTGCTTCGCATTTCGCGGCCGCAAACGGCGAACGGGCATTCTCACTCTCAATCTCACGCACCTCTATTCCTTGAAAGCCAAGGTCCTTTGCCATCGCACAAATATCGGTCCATGTGTAATTGGGGCAAGCCAGTGTGGAAAACGCAAATTTCATGGTAATCTTCCTTTCCTTTAGGGGCATCTGAAAGCCTTACGGCTTTTGGGAAAACAAAAAAGCCCCCGTCTCTATAAAATAATAAAGAGACGAAAGCTCAGCTTCCGCGGTACCACTCTTCTTGGTAGAACTCTACCCACTTTGCGACATCTTTCAATGTCCTCCCTTGTAACGGCGGGAACCCGGTCGCGCTTACTTGCCAACGCTTTCAGCTGACTGCTCGGAGGGGAGCTCGAACAAGCGGCGTACACCGTTTCGCAGCAACCAACGGCTCTCTTTAGGTACGCTTAGCCAGTCTTATACCTCGTCATCGCATTTATTCTGTGAAAAGATTATAGCACAGCCTTTTATTTTTGTCAAGCTTTTTTTCTGTATTTTTGAAAACCCTTCTATTTCATCTTCGGCTTGAACACGACCGATGCCAGAAAACCAAATAATACGGCCGCCGAAAGTCCGCCGGCTACCGAGGTTATGCCGCCGCTGAGTATCCCCATCAGTCCCTTCTCTCCTACGGCTTCCATAACACCTCTGCATAAGGTGTAGCCAAAGCCGGTAATCGGGACCGTGGCCCCTGCCCCTGCAAAATCCACAAGCGGCTTATATACGCCGAGCAAGGTTAAAACTACACCGGCGCAAACGAAGCTTACTAAAATACGCGCCGGCGTAAGCTTGGTTTTATCTATTAAAATCTGACCGATTACGCAGATAAGTCCGCCCACCCAAAAGGCGTTTACATACTCCATATTGCATCCTCTCTCCTTTTTTGTTTAGTTTGGATAAAAAAGTGAAGAATATGTTTGGAAAATCTTGACAGACGGCAAAAAACGGGGTATACTGAATTTGAAAATAATTCTCAAATTCAAAAGAGGTGGTTTTATGCCGTACCTGACCCGGCAACGCGCGCTTTTGTATTCTTTTTTACAAGAGCGCGCACATCGTCATTTTTCTGTCCGCGAAATTCTGGATTTCGCCCGAAAAGAAGGTATCGGCACCGCAACGGTGTACCGTTTTTTAGAAAAGCTTACGAAAAGCGGAGAGCTTTCCCGGTATACGATGGAGGGTGCGGACGGCGGCACCTGTTTCGGGTGGCATGACAACGCATGCGCGCTTTATCACTTTGTATGTAACGATTGCGGCAAATGCTACCATGTAGATTGCCCCCAGCTTTCCTCCATGCACACGCATATTACGGAAAGCCACGGGTTCGAGGTGGACCTCGGCCAGACGGTTTTCCGCGGCCGTTGTGCTGTCTGCAGCGGAAAGGAGCCTTTGTGAAAAAGTTAATTTCTCCCCTTCTGATTTTATGCTTTTTGTTTTGCGGATGCGCGAGCGAAAATCCCCGGCGCGATGTTCTTTCTATATCGGCCACATTGTTTCCGCAATACGACTTTGCCCGCCATATATGCGGCGAAAAGGCCGAGGTTTCACTCCTTCTGCCGCCCGGGGCGGACAGTCATTCCTACGAGCCGACGCCATCGGATATGGTAACTTTAAGCCGCGCTGACCTTTTTTTGTATACCGGTGATAAAATGGAGCCATGGGCGGCGCGCCTTGCCGCGGGAGCGGAAGGACTAGTGGTGGATGTTTCGGCCGGTGCTACCCTTTTGGGCGGCACCCATGACCACGAGCATCACGCACACGCCGAAGACAGTACGGACCCGCACATCTGGACAAATCCGCAAAACGCTATCATCATGGCAGAAAATATTTGTGAGGCCGTCTGCGCACTGGATGCGGAAAATGCAGAATTTTATCGTGCCAATGCCGCCGAGTACATCCACCAGCTGGAAAAGCTGGATGCGGATTTTAAGGCGGCCATCGAAACAGCCAAGCGCCGCACACTTGTTTTCGGCGGACATTTTGCCATGCGCTACCTTACGGAGCATTACGGCCTTTCGCACCATGCCGCTTTTGATTCCTGCAGCGGCGAGACGGAAGCCTCCCCCGCCGTTTTAATGGAGTTAATACAAAAAATACGCACGGAGAACATTCCGGCTGTATATTACGAGGAAATGTCCACACCGCGCATTGCCTCCCTTCTCGCCGAAGAAACCGGCGCTAAGATGCTGCTTCTCCATTCCTGTCACAATATTTCTGCCGAGGAGAAAGGCGAAACCTATTTGTCTTTGATGCGAAAAAATTTAGAAAACCTGAAGATTGGACTGAATTGATTTGATGATACTTTCCTGCGACCGGCTTACGGTTTCCTATGACGATATTGTTATCCAGGATGTTTCCTTTACGGTGGAAAAAGGGGATTTCATCTGCATCGTCGGCGAAAACGGAAGCGGCAAAACAACGCTCTGCAAAGCACTTTTGCAGCTCCTCCCCATAAAAAGCGGCACGGTGAGCACCAAGAATGGTCTGCGCTTTGGCTATGTGCCGCAAAAGCTTTCGCTCCGCCCCCATTTTCCTGCCTCCGTTTTGGAAATTGTCAGAAGCGGCATACAAAAACGAGGCCCGTTCTTATCCCGTGCGGATAAAGAACGCGTCGAAAATAATATGCGCCTTCTGGGCATAGACAAGCTCCGCAAAAAAAGCTTTCAGGAGCTTTCGGGCGGACAACAGCAACGCGTCCTGATTGCGCGTGCGCTGACGGCTTCGGATGGCGTGCTCCTGTTGGACGAGCCGACCGGCGGACTAGACCCGCTTGCGCAATCGGATTTATATGCGCTACTTCGCGATTTAAACCGACAGGCGGGCATGACGATTCTCATGGTTTCCCACGATGTCCACGCCGCTGTGCGGGTGGCAAATAAAATTCTGCATATAGATAAAACCGTAAAATATTTTGGCGCGCCCGAAGGCTTTATGTGCAGCGAGTGCGGAAAACGCTTTTTAGGAGGTGAGGCCGATGCCTGATATCCTGGCCCTGTTTTCATACAGCTTTATGCAGCGCGCGCTTTTGGTGGGACTTTTAGTCGTACCCTGTGCCGCCCTTTTAGGCGTTACCCTCGTTTTGCGCCGATATGCCATGATTGGCGACGGGCTTTCGCATGTAGGCTTTGGTGCGCTTTCTCTGGCCTTTGCGCTCCAGCTTTCCCCGCTCCCTGTTTCCCTGTCTATTGTGGTGCTGGCCGCTTTTCTGATTTTGCGTCTTCGTGAAAACAGCAAGCTGCAGGGGGATGCCTCTATTGCCCTTTTGTCCTCCTCGGCCATTGCCGCAGGCGTTGTCATCACCTGTCTTTCGGGCGGTATGAGCACGGATATTTATGACCTAATGTTCGGCAGTATCCTTGCCATGGAAACCGGAGATTTATACACAAGTCTCCTTCTCTCCTTCGCCGTCCTGCTCGTATTTATTCTCTTTTATCGCAAAATATTTTCTATCACCTTCGATGAGAGTTTTGCGCGTGTCACCGGTATCTCCGTTCCCTTTCATACCATGCTTTTGGCCTTTTTAACGGCGATTACCATTGTAATCGGCATGCGCATTATGGGTTCCATGCTGATTTCAAGCCTTCTCATCTTCCCGGCGCTTACCTCTATGCAGGTGTTCAAAAGCTTTCGTGCCGTTACCCTATCGGCCGTTGCCGTTTCGCTTTTGGCCTTTTTACTGGGACTGGCCATTTCCATCGTGGCCTCCCTCCCCACGGGCGCCAGCATAACACTTACCAACTTACTCTTTTTCCTGCTCTTTCGCATGGGAAAAAATCTTACAAAAGGAGTGCATAAGATATGAAAGAAAATATGGCATGTTCGTTTTTCTTGGAAGGATATAACTGTTGTCAGGCGGTAGTGCTTGCCTTCGCGGAAGAAATGGGGATGGAAAAGGATGCCCTTTTGCGCCTGTCCTCCTCGCTTGGCGGCGGAATGGGCGGTCTTGGCGAGGTTTGCGGCGCTGTGAGCGGCATGTTCCTCGTACTCGGTGCCCTGTATGGCTACTCCTCACCTTCCGATACAGCGGCCAAGCAGCTGCACTATGCCCGTATTCGCGCGCTTTGCAAAGCATTTACCGAAAAATACGGAAGTATTCTTTGTCGTGAGCTAAAAAGCGCCGCCGACACGCGAAAAACCTGCGCGGAGCTTGTGCGCTATGCCGCGCATCTTACGGAGGAATACTGCAGAGATAATCCTCCTTCTCAAAACAAAAAATAGTTTTTTTCAAAAAAGACTTGACATGCGCTGCAAAAGGTTGTATAATTTAGAAGTTGTTTGGCGGGATGTAGCGCAGTTTGGTAGCGCACTACGTTCGGGACGTAGGGGCCGCAGGTTCAAATCCTGTCATCCCGACCATGAAAAAAGCGTACTGAAAATTTCAGTACGCTTTTTTCAGCGATATAAATTCCTGCCGGAATTTGCGATATACCTTCGGTGCGATATATCTTCGATGCGATATGTTGCCTTCGGCAACGAGAAAAAGGACTTTATATCATATCGCAACGAAACGAAGTTTCGTTATATCGAATTTGCAAGGCAAATATATCGCACAAGCGCGAGCGAGTATATCGCCAAAAAATTTTTTAAAATATCTATGGTTTGGCTTTCCCAGAAAAAACCTCCCGGGCGCTTATATTAAGCGCCCGGGAGGTTTTTTCTGTTATGAAAATTATCTCCGTGGATACTTTTCTGTTAGTTGGTAGTAATGGTTACGGTATATGTTGCGGCATCCCAGCCGATACCACAGCCGAAAGCATCTGCAACTGCACGAACGGGAACCATAGTTCTGCCGTTCATAATCTGCGCGCGTACATCAAGCTGCTTTGCCTGGCCATTTACCCAAAGCTGGTCAGAGCCGATTGTGAGGGTAATATCAATGCCGTCTTTCTTGGCATAAACGGTCTGTGTTGCACCATCCCATTCAATAGTCGCTCCGAGAAGGTCAAACACCGCTCTTAAGGGCAGAAGTGTTCTTCCTTCGCTGATTACAGGGGGCTGGTCGGCAAATGTCACAGGGGCGCCGTTCACCACCACATTCACAGCGGGGGCCGCGGGTGCTGCCGGTTTTACCGGTTCTCCCTCCACTCTTGCAATTTTTATGGGATAATTGTTATTCCCATTAGCATCCGGTAACTCAACCAATATATAGCCATTACCTAAATATTCAATATAACCATCGGTCTCGAACAAAACATTCCCATAAATGTCTTTTACCTTTTCGTATTCGACAATATACTTATCTTCATATATGCCTTCTATATCGTATCTGCTGCCATCCATGCCGCCGAAGGGTATCAGAACATTTCCGTTAATATCAATAAGTGCCGACTGATGGTCCGCATTCTGCGCTATGATATACTTGTCATCCAGAAAATTCAGGTCTGTATACAGATTGGGCGCAATGCGTATGTTTCCGTAAAGGTCGGACACCATGTTTGTTTCATAGTTACGGATGTAGCCTTCCTTTATGAATTCGTTTTCGACAGACGAAATACTGCCCAGCACATTGCCGTTTATGTCATAAATCGTGGGGTTTTCATACGCACCGGCGAGGATATAATTTTCAAAATCATAGGCGTTGAGGAAGTCGCCGGGGAGCTTTGTAATAACCTGTGCCGTATTATCCACGATATAGTATCCTGTTTCATTCCCTGCTACATATCTGTAGGGAGAGGGCGTGGCATAAATTGCCGTGTAACCGTAGTCAATCGGAATGATAGGCTGCCCTGCGGAATTATACAGCCCTACAAACTGGTAGTCCTGGTCATGCACACAAATATTTCCGTGGTCAAACGGTTCCATGTACGCATATTTCCCGAAAGGAATAATCATATTCCCGTTCACATCGCCCATACCGAACTCGGCATCATACCAGCCCTCTTCCTCTGTGGGAATCAGCTTCTGGACGAGGTAAACATAGTCATCTACTCTTGCCGCAACAAAGTCATACAAGCCGGGGCGTACAATCGTGTTGCCTTTCATATCCATAACGCCGGCATTATTGGCAGCGTCAATATATGTAATATAGCCCGCCTTGCGGTCAAGAAACTGTATTTCCTGATACCCTCTGTCAAACGGAATAATTACATTTCCGTTGATATCCAAGAGGGCGGTGCGGAAATCAGAGTCATGCAAAACCAGGCCATGTTCACAGGAATAGTAAACATAGCCTTCCACAATGGGATTTGCCGTTACCCAGCCGAAGGTCGCTGCAAACGCCTGCGGACAGATTGAAAGCAACAGGCTCATAATCACCAAAGCTGCTGTTAAAAGTTTTAGTCTTTTCATTGGTTTACTCCTTTTAAATTATATAATATTTCCCCTATCGGGGATAATGAAGCCACCGCTTGTTCATAAGCGGACCTGGCTTTATTTATGTATTCCTCCGTGCAGTTCTCCTCAATAAACCGCATAAGGTTTACATCGTACGGCCGGTCCTGCAAGATGCTTATAAGGTATTCTTCGCCATCCTTGCGGTGTACCGCTTCATTTAAAACGAATTCATAGGGTTTTTCCCCTTCCCGCCCGATTAAAAACATATCGTCAGGAATAAAGTTACCCGCCAGCGCATAGCTTTTTGCCGCATCAACAGAATGTCTGACAAAAAAACCAATATTGTCTGTGCGGTGACTTGTTTCGAAGCTCTTAGCCGAAGAAAGTCCGTATGCAGACACCGCAAAAATGCAAACCATCATTCCGGTCACTATATATTTTGCAGTCCCTTTCACCGCAAAATATTTATTCTCCGCGTTTTCGGAAAGCAAAATAAGGAAAAATCCGACTGCAGTAAAGGAAAGAGAAAAATCAACAAGGCTGTGTAAAAGAATAAGAAGCGACAACGCAAATTTTTTCTTATTACGGAAAGTGTCTTTGAGAAATGACCCGCAGGTTACTAAAAACAGCAACAGCCCCAAAAAACCTGCATCTACTCCAAGCTGAACAAACGAGCAATGTATAACCTTTGCAGAATAAAAGCCCGTCTGATAAAATTGCTTTGCATCCTCCCATGCCCCCGCGCCAATACCGAAAACGGGGTTTCTTATCATGCACAAAACCCCATCGTGAATCTGAAGGAGTCTTTCCAGAAAAGTGCCTCCGCTTTGCACGATTCGGTCCCTCGCCAAAATTCCGGCAACCAGGACAAGTGCCAAAAGCAAAATGGTTTCTTTGCCTTTTCTTTTTTGTATAAGCAGGAAAAAAGCATACAAAAGCGACAGTAAAATTGCGCCCACCGACAAGGTGAGAAGTGCAGAAACGGCAAATATGAAGCCCGCTTTTTTAACCAATCCGTCACGGCTCTCCATACTCAAAAAGAAGCAAGCAGCAAAATAAATGCCGGTTACATTCGCGTAATTGAATGGAAACAACAAGCGCATAAACGCGTCATTCCTAATCGAGAGCGTAACAAACTGCGCGACGGAAATCACCGCAAGGCACAGAGAAAACTGCAGTATCGCCGTAAATATATGCTCTTTTTGTTCGCCACATTCCTGTTTGAAAACCGAAAACACAAACAAAGCAAGCGGCAAAAGTCCTTTCGCCGCATATTCCGTAACAAATCCGTTTTTTACTGCGCAGAAAAAGTACCACATCGAAAACAAAAGCAACAACGCGCTTGATATGGAAAGGCGTAGTCTTACTGTTTTTACAAGCAAACAGCCCGACAAAATCAAGCCTGCAAAAATGATTGCGCCCGCATAAAAACCGCCTTGATTTATGAGCGTAACAAAAAAAACGGCGGTAATCATTACCGATGCAAAATTCCAAAGCGAAGTGTTACTTTTAACTTTTGCCGTTTTCTTTTTCATATCTTAAAACCTCTGTATTGATTGTAACACATCCGCTTGCAAAATGCAAATATTTTTTATATTTTGAAAATTATGCCACAGCCTCCGCCCTGCTTTCCGGTTTATTCGTCGCCCCTATTTTGTTCTCTCTCCGCCGATAATCGTAAATATTGCATCGTTATCGGCAGAGGGCAGATACAGGGTCTTTTGGTTATCCTTGCATCCGGCAAGCGTGAGGACAGCCATCGCAAGTAATATTAAGGTCACTTTCTTCATAGGAAACCTCCTTACGATATAGCCTGAGAGCCTATCTTGTACGCTGACCAAGTTCCATTTTGCGGCCAGGATGCTGTGCAATCCCCAAAGTAATATGCGCCCGTTCCGCTCCGCCATTTCTGCGCATCAAACTTAATCACGCGAAGTCCGTTATACTGCTCTTCGGCCTTCATACTATCGGTAATTGAAAACAATAAACCATCTTCCCAATAAAGCTCATCTTTTGCAATATATCCTTGTTCTCTTAATTCTTCAAAAGATAGTTGCAGACACGCAGCATTATGCGCTTTTGTAAAAATGTAACTGATTGCTGCCTTTTCGCCCTCTGTCAGTTCTCCGGGTGCTTTGCTTAAATCCATGCTGATATATTTTATACCGCCGTTAAGTCCGGCATCTACTCCCCATAAATCTTCAAGCACCTTTAAGTACAGACCGCTCAAATCATAAAGTGAGCCACCGGGATTTCTTCCGGTTCCGATAGTATGTCCGTTTACAGATTTACAGAAAGATGTGATATCCATAGGTTCGCCGTGCTTCTGCGGAACATTATCAAAATTCCCCTCGTAATAAATATCTAACGGCATACCATCTTCTAAATCCTTGCGGTCTGCCTGATTTCCGTTTACGAGAATATCAATCTTGTTTGCATCAAGAGAATATACAGAGTTGGTTTCTGCTCCTGCAAGAATAAGATTTCCGCTTTCTGCGCCGTCGATAATTTTAAGCGTTTTATATCCGCTGTTTTTCTCGGCGGCATTTACAAGGATTTTTTCAAGTTCTTTCATATCTTTATCATATATTTTTGCCTGCTTATTACCTTTTCTTATTTCGCTGCAGCTTATTAAAACATCGTAAGTGTAATCATCATAGGTAATTGCATAATCAATTATTCCATCACAAGGCTCGTCTGTGTATTTTGCATACTTTAATAAATTGGCGACAAAATCGACATCAGCCTTTTCACGAATTTGAAAGGTGCTATTCTCGCCAAAATTTTTAACATCTAAAATCAAATTTGTCGGGTTTTCATATTGCATAAACCAACTGCCCATTTTTACACCGATGTTGTTTTCATAAGGCTCTTTAGGAGAAACGCCGACATATCGCACTACTTTATAACCAAGTCCTAAGTAGGTAACCTTGCCGCCATCAGCACTTACGATTTTTATACAACATTCCGGTTCGTGTCCGGTGGATACATTGGCGGTATCTATGTATTTCGTAATAAAACTCGCAATAAAAAGAAGCAGAAAAACCGAAATTGTAATTATAAGCCATTTTTTCTTCATTGTTCCTCCCCACTCGCTTTCTTATGAAATACCGCGACCAACACAACCAAAACAATAATCCCTATGTAGTACGGGATGGCAAGATAGAATGCTATACTAGCAGGCGCGCTGAAGCCTCTGTGCTCTATGCCGCAAAGCATGCCGGCATAGTTAAAAGCTACTACCGCAAAGGTCAGGTGCGAAAGCACCAATGTAAGCACGATAAAAATATTTCTTAAAATCTTATATTTTTTCATTTGTCATTTCTCCTTTGGAAAGAATTTAACCATGACGCCTCCATATGCAACACGCCTATTGATTACTCTTATAAAGTTCACTTATTTATTTTCCTTGCTATAACCTTAGCTATTTCTACAAAGGCAAAAGCAACTGTAACAACAGTATACATAATGGCCAGGATTCCCGGTCCTTCACTACCGTGCGTGTTAATTTGAGATAAAACACACCACCAAATAGCGCCCACAACAATCATCAAACCGGATACGATATATGCTTTCTTAACTCTCCAAAGACATATCCCTAGCAAAAGTCCGACGAGTGCAGGGAAAACAAAAACATAAAGTATATTGCAGTTTATTCGTGGCATTATCCGATATATAAGCGAATTGTTTTTAAGCGAAGGGAGATTTTTTACCTCTTTGGTAACCGCCTCTGACAATCCGAGTTTTTCTCGACGCGCATGCTCTGCTTTATCATAGCTACCGTCATTTATGTATTTCTGAAAACGCATCCACATATCGCCTTCCACATTTTTTAGTTTCAGCGTAGATGTGTCATAGCTTGTTACCACAAATATATCTGTCGGGTTGTTTTCATCAAAATAGGTAAAAAGATATACATTACCCTCTCTGACCCTAAAATCACCAACCGTATTCGGTTTATAATATGTAAGCTTCCCCCCTGTTTCCACATCGCCTTTAACCACTTTAACGGGCGATAATTCAATATCCGGATTTTCTTTGGCCGGATGGTAATAAACAACTTCCACAAAGAAAATCTGCGCAAAATCTTCATGCAACAAATCTTCAGGAATGCTGCCTGCGAGAGCCGTTTGGGACACGGAGAACATAATTACAATTATACCGATAAGACCGATTATCTTTCTCATATCTCTCCATTCTCCTTATTCGATAGTAAAGTGTACCATATAGGTTTCCTCGTCGAAATCTCCGGGTCCTCTGAAATCCATGATTTCTTTCCGAAGGCGATAGCTTCCGGGTTTTAATTCGCCGTAGCCGTACTGCCATCCTAGCTGCATTTCTGTTATATCATTCTTCTTAATCATATAAGCCATACTGTTCCACAAAAGCGGCTGCCTCGTTATGGTTTCTACCGGTTGCCACGCATCGCCGGCGGCCGTTTCCAGAATGTAATCTGCGCCCGTTTGCAGCTCGCCGGAGGGGCTTCCGCCGGACTGCACAATTTTCAGCGTCATACCCACAGGCGTTACATTATCGGCATAGAGCGTAATGCCCCATTTATCCCCGGGCGCATCCGTGCAGGCGGTGAGGCTTACGGCGAAAAGCAAGAGGATTACCATACACATTCGTTTCATGCTTTTTCTCTCCTTTACAGTCACTTTATACTATTAGACGAAAAAAGAATAAAAAAGGTTTCCATAAATTTCACGCGCTTTCGCCGAAGAGGCCGGAAACTAATTTACAGGGAACAAGGTGAGCGCATTGTTTTTGTCGCATATTCCCAAATATATTTCTTTTGCATCCGTATATTTCTGCTTTTTCAGTTGTTTATCCAGCCATACTAAATCAAGCCCCCGCCTTTTCAGATTCTCGTGTAAAATCCGTCCGTCCATGATAATCTCCGTGCATATCCCCGCCTTCTCCGGCGCCATGCTCATATCCTCCGGCGTAAGCGGTCTTTTTTGGCTTTTGGGCAAAATAGTCAGCCTGCCGTTATACTCGAAAACGGCCGTTTCAATGTCGTTTATATCAAAATATCCTTCCTGTCTGCACAAAACCATAAATTCTGAAAGCTCCAGCTTTGCCTTTTTCATGTTCTCTCGATACAATTTTCCGTTATCTATAACAATCGTCGGCGTTCCGTTGACATATTTGCGGGTTTTCGGGAATTTGTGTGCCAGTATCGTAAGACCAAACGCAATAAATCCGTAGAGCAGCATAGCCACAAACGGTTTCCACGGCTTTTCCAGCTCGGTTGCCAGCTCCGCCGCGATGGAACCTATGGTAATGCCGGTAATATAATCAAAAAAATCAAGCTGCGCCACCTGCTTGTGTCCCATGATTTTAGCAAGCACAAAAAGCGTTACAGCTGAAAAAGCGGAGGTTAACATAACCTTTACAAAATCCAATCCCATCACTCCTTTTGTCTTAGTATGTGATGGCCACTTTGTTTTTTATACAGAAGGAGCTGTAAAAAACAGTATTTTTTACAGCTCCTTTTTTTATTTATTCCATTCCCACGGTCTTGTTACAATCGGGTCAACACTTTCGGAAAGTGCAATGATTTTTTCTGTTACCGCTTTGGAAAGAGGCGGCGCGGACATTTTCTGCGCGCTGTCTTTCAGCTGCTGCGACGTTTCACAGCCCAGCACCAAAGAAGTAATCCCACGCGCCTCTCGTATAAAGGAGAGGGCGAGCTGCGAAATGGACATGTTTTCTTCCTCTGCCAGACGGTGCAGCTCATCCAACGCACCTGCGGCGGATTTTATCTTTTCGGGCAGCGCGCCTGTATCCATAAAGAATAACCCTTGTAAATATACACTTCTTATAAAGACGGCTACGCCGCTTTTCTCCAGCTTTTCGAGCGCTCCCGACTTGATTTCTGCGCTGTCAAATATATTTTGCGATATCTGCACACAGTCAAATATGCCTTTATCCATAATGCGGTCCAAATTCGCTTTATCCAAAAAGGAAACGCCTATATTCCCTACGAGTCCTTCTTTTTTTAACGCCTGCATGGCATCCATAAGGGCATCGCCGTATGTATCTATATATCCCTCGCGGTGAAGCATTAAAAAGGGGAGCTTTGAGAGGTGCATCGTCTTCATGGAGTCTTTCACCTTGGCAAAAAGGCTTTCGGCAATCTCGCTCCGGCTCTCGTTTTCAAACAAAACCTTTGTAATAATGGTTTTTTCGGCAGCGGATTCGGAGAAAAACTTACCGAGAACTTCCTCGCTCTTGCCGTAGGTGCGTGCCGTATCAAAGGAATATATCCCACAGTCAAGCGCCGTTTGCAATATATCTTTCGACTCTTCGTATGTAGGCATACCGTGCATATTATTAATGCCGTAAGAAAGACCAAGCTGCGCAGTCCCAAGTGTGAATTCTGAAATCTTGTATCCGTTTTTTTCCGTGTACTTCATTTTGCATCTCCTTATTCCATAGCGCAATGCAAAAAAACAGAATTCGCATCGCCCGCCGCCGGTTACCATCTTGCAAACCTCTAAGATTTTACAGGATTTGTCGGTGTTTGTCAATAGCTTTTACAAATATTTTCTCTTATTTCTTGCAAAGAGCGAGCTTGCACCCAGATAGTGCAAGCTCGCTTTGGATTTTTGCTTATTTCTCGTTTTTGTAAATTTCCTTAAAGTACTTATAGGTGTCCACCTTCAGCTCGCCACACGCGGCCTCGTCGCAAGCGACTATGGCGTCCGGATGCATCTGCAGCGCGCTGATGGTCCACGCATGGTCTACGCCGCCTTCGACACAATGACGAAGTGCGCGCGCCTTATTATGGCCGTTAATCAAAAGCATAACCTGTTTGGAATCGCAAACGGTGCCGACACCAACGGAAAGTGCTGTTTTCGGAACTTTATCCGGGTCATTATCAAAAAAGCGGGAATTTACGATGAGTGTATCCTCTGTCAGGGCGCGTACGCCGGTGCGGGATACGAGAGAAGTAAACGGCTCGTTAAAGGCAATATGTCCGTCCACACCGCTGCCGCCCATAAACAGGTCAATCCCGCCGTAGGAGGCAATTTTATCTTCATAGCGCTGGCATTCTGCTTCCAAATCATCTGCCATACCATTTAAAATATTAATATTTTCTGCCGGAATATCAATGTGGTTAAAGAAATTATCATGCATGAAATACCAGTAGCTCTGGTCATGCTCTCTGGGAAGGCCAACATACTCATCCATATTAAAGGTGACCACATTTTTAAAGGTTACCTTGCCGGCCTTGTTCATTTCAATCAGCTTTTTGTAAACGCCGAGAGGCGAGGAACCTGTAGGAAGCCCGAGTACGAAAGGACGGTCTTCCTTGTGATTTTGGATAGCATCCGCAATATGCTGTGCTGCCCATGCGCTCATTTCCTGGTAGTTTTCCTTGATAATCAGTTTCATTTTTATCACTCTCCATAATGAATTAAAAGGAATCAAAATTTCCTTCTTTTGTATTATACACCTTCCCTTTTTCTTTGTAAAGATTTTTTTGAAAAAAATTATAGAGCAGGATAAAATTAAAACTGTTATTATCCTATAAACATTTGCGTCCAGTAAATTCCATCTGCGACATAGCCAACACCAATTTTTTTATAGGACGCATTTAATATATTGACGCGGTGCCCCGAAGAATTCATCCACGCGTTCACAACCGCCTGTGGTGTTCTCTGCCCTTTTGCTATATTCTCTCCGGCACTTCTGTAGGACAGGCCAAAATTCTTCATCATCGTAAACGGCGAGCCGTAGACCGGGCTGGTGTGTGAAAAATAATTGTTATCTTTCATGTCCTGCGATTTGTATCTGGCCACACGGCTCAGTTCCCAATCTGCCGAAAGGGCGTCGAGTCCGTTTTTTACTCTAATTTCATTTACAAGTCTGATAACCTCATTTTCATAGTTTGCAACTGTTTCATCCATCTTTGGAATGTTTAAAACCTGTCCGGGATAAATGAGATCGGGGTTTACAATCTGGGGATTTTCGTTTATTATTTCGCTCACCCCCACCTCATGTCGGACTGCAATTTTCCACATACTGTCACCCGATACAACCGTATATCGCTCTGCCCCTTTAGCATGACCCGGGAACGCAGCAGTTATGGGCAATAGAGCCAGCAGAAAAAGTAAACTCTTTTTCATTTTATCACCTCCTCTATAAATGTAAGTCACGCTATGTGACATCTATACTATACCATAGAAAACGGCCTGTTTTCAAATGCAATATATGGATAAGTCGCCTGTAAAAACCGCTTCACTACAAAAAAGCACCGACAAAAGTCGATGCTTTTTATGACTTCCCTATTCATAATAGGTGTATGAACTTTTTTGCAATATATTTGCTAGCGCAAATTCCGTCAGGAATTTATATCGCCGAAAAAATACAGGGGACGGTTCTCGAGTCACCTGCTATGTGCGGTGTTTACGCAATGTGCGAGGGCGTTCAATTATAATTTCACTTCCATCTGATTGCTTTGCAATTTTAACCCCATCTTTGCGTTGCACAACGCAAACCGTTCCGTCTGGAACAACAGATGGGCCCTTTGGAAAGAACACTTTCTCATACCATTTTTTCTGTTTTCCGTACTTCTTTTCGGCAGCAGATACAAGCGCTTTGTGCTCATCCCACATTCGGCAGAAATATCTTGCAGCCGCAATTGGGATGCTCCAAATTAATAGTGTGGGAATAGCACCGAGAAGTACGCCTTTCATCTCAATTGATGTCTCAATCATACTTGCAACTAAAACACATAAAAACCATATTAAAATTTTCATAAAACAGCACGGACCTCCTTAGTGATAAAAATCATGGCACAGGGGATAGCGCATGAAACCCCTCCTGTGTTACAGCCATCTCCAAAGTATAAGTTCTTGATTATTTTTTACTTTGTTTATAGATGCTATCGCATTTTTCGTATCCCCCAAAATTATGTATAATTTCAGAAACATCAGACATTATTTCGGCTCTTTGCATAAGCTCAAGCCAACGCTCTGTTTTATAACCTCTTTTACGGTTTCATATCTTTAATAATCTTATAGGCGTATGAATCTTCACTCTTAATCGCCGCTAATACGCAGACATCCAAGAAACCTCGTTTTACCTGACTATCCATACTATACCTCCTTTTGTATAATACATCATATCGCGAAGTATCGTTTTTGTCAACAGGTTTTAATAAATATATCAAAAAAACTATTCCAAAAATAGTCTTTTTTCGTAGCTTTCGTGTACATAACAGATGCAGTGTAGAAATAGTTTACGGTTGTGATTTTACTTCGTAAAAGTTATGATGAAACCTTGCGGTTTCAGTTATGATATATTTGCCAACAAAAGAAACATTGACGAAGTCAATTCATAACTTGTGAAGCAATCTAAACGCATACCTTGCCGAAGGCAAATATAACTGAAAAAAGCACTTCTTTTGAAGTGCTTTTTTCTGACGGCTCATTTGGGATACGGTGTGTTCCCTGCTGTTTCGACCGCCTTCGGCGAATGGTTCGACTCCTTTGGACAAATCGCCATCAAAAAAGCACCCCATACGGAGTGCTTTTTTGATGGCGGAGAGAAAGGGATTCGAACCCTTGATGGGGTATTAGCCCATACACGATTTCCAGTCGTGCGCCTTAGACCAGCTCAGCCATCTCTCCAAACGACTTACCCATTATACTACAGCCAAACATAAAAGTCAATACTTTTTTCATTTTTTTATAAGTCGTTCTTTTAGTTTTGCCAAAAGCCTGTTACAGTCTTTTGGTTACGATTTCGATTTTCTCGCGGAAGAAGGCTTCAAAATTACCCTCTGAGAGCGCGGCGCGGATTTGCTCCATAAGCTGATTATAGAAATACAGGTTATGCAGAACGCAAAGGCGCATGCCGAGCATCTCCCCTGCCCGAAGGAGATGTCTTATATACGCACGGGAATACCGGCTGCAGGCAGGGCAAGTGCAGCCCGGCTCAATCGGCTCGTTATCCCGCATATACTTCGCATTGTTGAGGTTTATAATGCCGAAATTGGTAAACATATACCCGTGTCTTGCGTTGCGGCTTGGCATAACGCAATCAAAAAAGTCAATGCCGCGGCGAACACCCTCCAAAATATTGGCCGGTGTGCCCACGCCCATCAGATACCGCGGACGGTCGGCGGGCATAAATGGCTCTACCGCATCGATAATACGGTACATATCCGCATGGCTCTCCCCGACGGCTAAACCCCCGATAGCATAGCCGGGCAAATCGAGCTTTGCAATCTCCTGCATGTGGGCAACGCGCAAATCCGCATAAGTGCCGCCCTGGTTGATGCCAAATAGAAGTTGATTCGGATTATGCGTACCTTCTGCGGCGTTGAGCTTTGCCAGCTTTGCCTTACAGCGGTGCAGCCATCTTGTGGTGCGCTCGGTCGATTTTTTCGTATAGTCATAGGGGGACGGATTTTCCACACACTCGTCAAAGGCCATCGCAATCGTGGAGCCTAAATTTGACTGAATTTGCATGCTTTCCTCCGGTCCCATGAAGATTTTGGCGCCGTCTATGTGGGACTGAAAGTATACGCCCTCCTCCTTAATGCTGCGAAGCTGTGCCAGAGAAAAGACCTGAAAACCGCCGCTATCGGTCAGAATGGGGCCATCCCAATCCATAAAGCGATGCAATCCCCCCATATCGCGCACCACCGTATCGCCCGGGCGGACATGGAGATGGTAGGTATTACAGAGCGCAACCTGACAGCGTACCCGTTCCAAATCCTCGCTGGCTACGCCCCCTTTTATCGCCGCGGATGTGGCTACATTCATAAAAACCGGTGTTTGTACGGTGCCATGCACCGTTTTGAATTCTCCGCGCCGCGCTCTGTTTTCTGTTGTTAATAAAGTAAACATCGAGGTCCCCCCTTAATTTTCAAGGAACATCGCATCCCCGAAAGAAAATACACGATACCGCTCTCTCACCGCCTCTTCGTAGGCACGAAGTACCGTTTCCCGCCCGGCAAAGGCGCTGATGAGCATTAAAAGCGTGGATTTCGGCAAGTGGAAATTCGTAATAATGGCATCGGTGGCCTTAAAGCGGTAGCCGGGATAGATGAAAATATCCGTATTGCCGCTCTGGGCGCGCATATATCCGTTTTCGTCTGCCACCGTTTCCACCGTCCGGACCGAGGTGGTGCCGCAGCAAATTACGCGGCCGCCGCGCTTTCTGCAGGCGTTGATTTTATCGGCCGCCTCCTGACTTACGGTATAATACTCCGTGTGCATTTTATGCTCCGTAATCTCCTCCACCTTAACGGGGCGGAAGGTGCCGAGACCTACATGAAGCGTTAAGAACGCCGTGTCAACACCCTTTTGCCGGATGGCCTCCAAAAATTCTTCCGTAAAATGCAGACCGGCCGTCGGCGCAGCCGCCGAGCCGCGCTCGCGGGCATACACCGTCTGGTACATTTCCTTATCTTCCAGCGTCTTGGTAATATAATGCGGCAGCGGCATTTCCCCGAGTTCGTCTAAAATCTCCTCAAAAACGCCGTCATAGGTAAAGGAAACGATGCGGTTGCCACCCTCTATTACCTCCAGAATTTCAGCCTCCAGCCTTCCCCCGAATACAAATTTAGCACCCGGCTTTGCCTTTTTCCCCGGGCGGAGTGCCACCTCCCATACATTCAGGTCCAGCCGCTTTAAAAGCAGAAATTCAATAGCGCCGCCTGTGCCCTTTTTCTGCCCGTACAGTCTGGCAGGGATAACGCGCGTGTCATTAAGCACAAGGCAATCGCCCTCTCTGACAATATCCAGAAGGTCCGTAAAGGTGGCGTGGTTTATTTTCCCCCCGATAAGCGTAAGGAGCCTTGCGGCCGTACGGTCAGTCAAAGGCTCCTGTGCAATCAGCTCCTCGGGTAATGTGTAATCAAAATCCGATAGCTTCACTTTTTTTATTCTCCGTAATTATACCCCATCAGAAGGAGGTTTTTGTTCTGTTCTAAAACAGCTTCCTTGCCGGCCGGTACACATTTTGCCACGCCCTTTACAAGACCGTCAAAATCCACACAGCCGGTTGCTTTGACGAAAGCACCCGTCATAATCATATTGGCAAGCTTACGCGCGCCGGCTTCGTCCGCCATTTTGGTAGCCGGAATGCGAATAACCGTAACATCATCGCGCTGTACCTCTTCCTCAATCAGGGAAGAGTCCACCAGAATGAGACCGCCCGGCACAACATCGCCTTCAAATTTACGAAGCGAGGGCAGGTTCATGGCAATCAGCGCGGTGGGCTTTGTAATCATGGGCGATGCCACCGGCTCCTCCGACATAATAACATGGCAATTCGCCGTACCGCCGCGAACCTCCGGCCCATAAGAAGGCAGCCAGGAGATTTCGTAGCCGTTTACAAGACCTGTATAGGCAAGCACCTTACCGGCAAACAGAATACCCTGTCCGCCAAAGCCGGCAATTATAATTTCATTACTTTTCATTGGTTTCGGCCCCCTTATCCTTATAAACACCAAGCGGATAATAATCCAGCACCTCGCCACCAAGACGCTTTAAAGCATCTGCCGGCGGGAGTGCCCAGTAGGTCGGGCAAGCGGAAAGCACTTCTACAAGGCTAAAGCCCTTACCTTCCTGCTGATAGGTGAACGCCTTTTTAATGGCCGCCTTGGCTTCGCGGATATGCTTTACTGTATCCACCGCCGTACGCGCCAGGAAGGCTGCGCCTTCGGTCTGTGCCAGAAGCTCGCACACGCGAAGAGGATACCCTTGGGTTTTCACATCGCGGCCGTAGGGCGAGGTCTGGGTAACCTGTCCTTCCAGCGTGGTCGGTGCCATCTGACCGCCTGTCATACCATAAACACCGTTGTTTACGAAAATAATGGTGATATTTTCGCCGCGGGAGGCTGCGTGCACGGTTTCTGCCGTACCGATAGCCGCAAGGTCGCCATCGCCCTGATAGGTAAATACCATCTTGTCGGGCAGGGCACGCTTGATACCGGTTGCTACCGCCGGTGCGCGGCCGTGGGCGGCCTGCTGCATATCACAGCCGAAATAATTATAAGAGAATACCGAACAGCCAACGGAGGCTACGCCCACCGTCTGGCCTACAATGCCCAGTTCGTCAATAACCTCTGCTACGAGGCGGTGAATAATACCATGTGTACAGCCGGGGCAATAATGCAGCTCAACATCGTTGAGCGCGTTCGGACGCGAAAATACTTTTGTCATCTTATTTCCCCTCCTTCATCTTGCGGATGCAATCGCAAATTTCATCCGGTGTCGGCACAATACCGCCGGTGCGGCCGAAGAATTCTACCGGCTTTTTGCCGTTTACGGCCAGGCGCACATCCTCCACCATCTGTCCCATGCTCATTTCCACGCTGAGGAAGCCCTTTACCTTTTCGGCCGCCTTCTCGAAGGCAGCTGTGGGGAACGGCCAGAGCGTAATCGGGCGGATAAGTCCGACCTTAATGCCTTCCTCGCGAAGAGCTAAAATAGCTGTTTTGGCAACGCGGGCAATCGTACCGTAGGCGGCAATTACATAGTCGGCATCCTCGGTCATAAACTCTTCCCATTTTACCTCGTTCTTTTCTACTTCGCGATACCGCTCGTATCTGTCAAACACAAGCTTTTCAAGGTCGCTGGCTTCGATGTACAAAGAGTTTATGATGTTGCGTTCGCGTTTTTCCTCTGTGCCGCAGGCGGCCCAGGTTTTTTCGGGCAGTTTGCGGCCGGAAACGGCGCCGAATTCTACCGGCTCCATCATCTGGCCCAGCATACCATCACCCATAATCATAACCGGCATGCGGTACTGGTCGGCAATATCAAATGCTTCCTGCGTAATGTCCACAAGCTCCTGAATAGAGCTTGGCGCAAGCACTATCAGATGATAGTCGCCATGGCCACCGCCCTTTACGGCCTGAAAATAGTCACTCTGCGCCGGCTGAATACCACCGAGACCGGGGCCGCCGCGAACAATATTTAAAATAACACAGGGCAGGTCACTTCCTACGAGGTAGGAAATACCCTCCTGCTTGAGGCTTATACCGGGGCTTGAAGAAGAGGTCATAACGCGGGCACCGGCACCGGCGGCGCCGTATACCATGTTAATAGCCGAAACCTCGCTCTCTGCCTGCAAAAAGGTGCCGCCGATTTTGGGCATACGCTTTGCCATATATGCAGAAACTTCCGTCTGGGGCGTAATCGGATAGCCGAAGAACAAACGGCATCCGGCCTGGATAGCCGCTTCCGCTACCGCTTCGTTTCCTTTCATTAAAACCTTATCTGCCATGCTAATCTTCCTTTCTCGTTTATTTCTCTACCTCGATGACAGTATCGGGACAAATGGTTGCACAAAATGCGCAGCCGATACATTCATCCTGCTTGATAACCTCTGCCGGATGAAAGCCCTTCTTGTTCAGCCGTTCCTTTGCCATAACAACAATGTGCTTTGGGCAAACTGTTGTGCAAAGCTCACAGCCCTTGCATCTGTCTTCGCGAAATGTTACTTTTGCCATATCCCTCTTCCTTTCGTATTAAAATGGCGATTTTATATATAGCGCAAGCTGCATGACGGGGTTTTCCGCCAGAGCCTCTATATCCTTCTTTACAGCCGTAAAGCCGACAGGAATACCGGTTATCCGGCTGACTTCCTCCACAAGCCTTTGGCCTTCCCTTACCACTTCGGGCGTTGTTTCCGGCCCGAGATGCGTGGAATTTACCAGCTTCGTCACCTTCAGGTGCGATGCCGCCTCCACCTCGCGCAAAATCTGAATAACGCCTTCTACATCCTGCGTCAGCGGCCGGCGGCCGTTCACCACGAAAAACATTTCGTAGTCCTCCGCCGTCAGATACCGGTAATACTGCCCCAGCGCGAGCGCCCCGTCCTCATCGCCGCCCACATCGAAAATAACGGTGGACTCTTTATCGGTAAATACCGAAAAAATCTCGCTGGGAAGGGCCGGTATATCCACATTCGTATTTGCAAATTGCGGCAGTATGACGCGGATGCCGTTTTTCTGTAAAATCTCCTTGGCATCGGCCGTACGATAATACGGGTTTACCGTATCCATATCCACAATGGTCGTTTTCCCTTTATTCTGCATCGCCAGATTCAGGGCAAATTCAGTTTTTCCGCTGCCAAAATGGCCGGTTACAATGTTTAATCTTTTCATAATTATATAGTATAGCACACGCTACCTCAAAAGTCAACTCTTTCTGCCCGAAAAATAGCAAAAAACAATGCGAGAGGGGCGTTTTTCTTGACTTTTCTCTCCCGTCTGTGGTACAATGGGCAAAACAAAGGAGAGATGAACTATGAAAGCAGTAGTACAGCGCGTGAAAAATGCCGCCGTCATGGTAGACGGAAAGGTAGTCGGCGCGATTGATAAAGGTCTTCTCGTTTTACTCGGCGTTGGCGAAGGAGATACTACGGAAAATGCCGATTGGCTTTTGCAAAAGCTTTCCATTTTGCGTCTTTTTGAGGACGAAAACGGAAAAACGAACCTTTCCACCGGTGATGTAGGTGGTTCCCTTTTAGTCGTTTCGCAATTTACCTTATATGCGGACTGCAGAAAAGGCAGCCGGCCCAGCTTTACTTCGGCTGCACCACCTGCCCTTGCGAACGAATTGTATATGTACTTCGTAGAAAAATGCCACACCTTATTTCCCAAGGTGGAAACCGGTATATTTGGCGCACACATGGATATTTCCATGCTGTGTGACGGCCCGTTTACGGTTACGCTGGAGCATTAAAGGTCAAACGACTTTATGTTTTCCTGACTCTGCAAAAGCTCTGCCAGCGAAAGCGGGTCATACCCTGTCGGAAACTTCGCGATGAAATCCAGCGTTATGTAGCCGCTGTCCCCCACTTCCATTTTTACACCCAGCACATCTATCTTGTTTTTCTCCATCGTAACG
>JAZSLT010000019.1:0-36766 GCA_045535515.1 Clostridia bacterium
GGCGTGCGAGGGCACGGCGAGAGGTGAGATTTGGCAATAGCAAAAAGGCATATATTTGAAGAAAACATCTGGAAACAGATGTTTTTCAACATTTATGGTGATTTTAAATGATTTGCAGGCTAATGAATACGCTGTATTCTTGTTATCTCTGCCTTTTTGCGGTCTGGACTTTTTTACATTCCCTTCTCATGCGTGCCAGATGTTTTCCCGATACTCGCGTATAGCGCGGTCGGCAGAGAAAATGCCGGCCTTGGCAATATTAACGAGTGACATATTAGAGAAGGCGCGCGCGTTTTTCCATGCTTCGCCGAGCCTTCCCTGTGCCGCGGCGAAGCTATCAAAATCGGCGAGCGTCATAAACGCATCCGCGGCGCCGTAGCGGCTGGTGAGAAGAGAGGCTACAATTTCGTCAAATCGCGCCCCTAAAATACCGCTTGTGAGCATATCTAGTGCAGCGCGCAGATTGTCGCTTTGCCGTACAAACTCCGACGGGGTATAGCCGCGGCGCCACAGATTTTCCACTTCCTCGGCCGTCATGCCGAAAAGGAACATATTTTCTTCGCCGACGGCACGGAAAATTTCCACATTGGCGCCATCCAGCGTGCCGATGGTAACGGCTCCGTTTATCATAAGCTTCATATTTCCTGTGCCGGAGGCTTCCTTGCCGGCGATGGAAATTTGCTCCGAAACATCGGCGGCGGGAATGATAATCTCCGCAAGGCTTACCTTATAGTCCTCCAGAAAAATCACCTTCAGGCGGTCGCGGACGGCCGGGTCTGCGTTAATCGTATTCGATATGGCTACCAGAAGGCGGATGATTTGTTTTGCCATAAAATAACCCGAGGACGCCTTGGCGGCAAAAATGAAGGTGCGCGGCGGTATATCCAGACCGGGATTTTCCTTCAGCTGCCGGTAAAGGTGCAGAATGTGCAGCGCATTTAAAAGCTGCCGTTTATATTCGTGTAGTCGCTTGATTTGTACATCAAAGATGGAGTTTTCGTCTACATTGATGCCATTTGCCATGGAAATATAATTGCGAAGAGCAATCTTTTTCGTGCGTTTTATGGTGCGGAGATTTTCCAGCACCGTCGCATCGTCATAGTAATCGAGAAGCCTCTGCAGCGCCCCGGCATCCTCCATAAAGCCGTCACCCACAAGGGAAGAAAGAAGCGCACAAAGCTCAGGGTTTGCCTGCCCCAGCCACCGGCGGTGCGCGATGCCGTTTGTGACATTACAGAATTTTTGCGGCGTCAGGTAATAATAATCACGGAAAATACCGGTTTTGAGGATTTCGGTGTGGAGAGCCGAAACACCATTTACGGTATGGCAGGCCGCCAGACAAAGATTGGCCATGCGTACCTCGCCGCCGGCGATGACGGCCATGTAGTCGATTTTTGCCTGGTCGCCAGGGAAGATGCTGTGAAGAGAAGCGAGAAGCCGGCGATTTATCTCGGCCGTAATCTGATAAATTCTGGGCAGCTGGGCGCGGAACATCCCTTCATTCCAGCGCTCCAGAGCCTCACTCATAATAGTATGATTGGTATAGGAGAGCGTACGCGTGGTAATATCCCACGCGGCCTCCCAGGTAAGACCGTACACATCGAGAAGAATTCGCATAAGCTCCGGCACCGCGAGAGAGGGGTGCGTGTCGTTAATATGAATGGCAACCTTCTCCGGCAGAGATGCCATGCTGCCGTATTGCTTTTCATGCTTTTTTATGATGCTTTGCAAAGAGGCGCTGACGAAAAAGTACTGTTGTCGCAGCCTTAGTATTTTGCCGTCTGTATGGTCATCGGCCGGATATAAAACCTTGGAGATAACCTCCGCCTTTGTATTTTCCTCCAGCGCCTTGACATACTCGCCGCGTGAGAAGGCGTGCATATCAATCCGGCTCGGCGATTTGGCGCTCCAGAGAACGAGGCGGTTGACCGCATCGGCATTATAGCCGGAGATAAACATATCATAAGGCACCGCCAAAATGGTGGTGGCATCGCGAAGCTCTACATGATGTCCGTTTTCGTCCGTCCATTCATCCGCGTGTCCACCAAACTGAATTTCCATCGTATCGTCCGGGCGCGCCTGCAGCCACACCTCTCCCATGGAAAGCCAGTCATCGGGGAACTCCATCTGCCAGCCGTCCACAATTTTTTGCTTAAAAATACCAAACTCATAGCGGATGGAAAAGCCGGTAAAGGGAAGGGAACCGGTGGTGGCGGCATCCATGTAGCAGGAGGCCAGCCGGCCAAGACCGCCGTTGCCAAGTCCGGCATCCGGCTCCTTGGCATACAGGTCATAGAGATTGATGCCGGCGGCGCTGAGGGCATCCTCAAACGCGCGCTCGAGCCGCAGATTAAAAAGGTTATTGCGAAGTGAAGTGCCCACCAGAAACTCCATGGAAAGATAATAGACCTCTTTCTTTTCCTCTGCCGTATTTTTGCGTGAAAAGGCCAGATTTTTTTCGATGAGGAGGTCGCGGACCACAAGACAGGCGGCGCGGTAAGCCTGCTGCGTTGTGGCGGCACACAAGGGACAGCCGAAATGCAGATTGCATTTTTCCTCCAATTTTTTGGCGACTTCTGTTTTGTTCATCATAACTTCCTTTCTATATTAAAGAATGATAAATTTCCATATACTGTGCTGCGCTTTCGCTCCAGTCGCGGCAAAGGAGCATATCCTGCGCGCGTACGCGTTGGAAAAGGGGGCGGTTTTGGTAAAGTGCGGCGGCGCGTTCTACGGCATAGAGCATATCGTGCGCATTAAAGGTTTTAAAGGTAATGCCGCATCCCTCTCCGGTTTCCGCATGGATGGGCGGTACGGTGTCCACAAGTCCGCCTGTCTCGCGCACGATGGGAATTGTGCCGTATCGCATGGCAATCTGCTGGGACAGGCCGCAAGGCTCGGATTTCGAGGGCATGAGCAAAAAATCGGCGCCGGCATAAAAGGCGCGGGAGAGTGCTTCGTCAAAGGTGATACAGGCGGCAAAGGTTTCGGGATAGCGGTGGGCCGCGGCGCGGAATAAGTCCTCGTACTGTGCATACCCCGTACCGAGAACGGCCAGCTGTATGCCCATATTACAAAGCCGGTCCAAAACGGCCTCCACAAGCTCCAGTCCTTTGTGCGGGACAAGGCGGGACACCATAATAACAAGAGGAACCGTATCCGAGATGGGCAGGCCAAGCCGCTTTTGCAGGGCGCGTTTGTTTTCACCCTTTCCTATAAGGTTGGCGGCCGAAAAGGGGACGGAAAGATTTTTGTCCGTTTGTGGATTATACATACGGCTGTCCACGCCGTTTACAATGCCCGTCATCTTGTAAGCGTTTTCGCGTATGATGTCGGCAAGACCATGTGCAAAATAATCATACTGCAGTTCAAAGGCGTAGGTTCGGGAAACGGTTGTCAGGCGGTCGCAAAGCACGATGGCGGTTTTGAGGGCGTTGACAAGGCCGTCAAAGGAAACAACGCCCCTAAAGGACTCGTCTATGCCCAGCACCTCCGGCAAGAAGGATGGGTCCGCCTTGCCCTGATATTCTATGTTGTGAATGGTAAAGACGGTTTTTATAGACGAAAGACGGGTATCATGCCGGTAAAACGCCTTGAAGAAAAGCGGAATAAAGCCGGTTTGCCAATCGTTGGCATGCAGGATGTCGGGAATAAAGCCGATGTGGGGGAGTGCCTCCAAAACAGCCTTGGAAAAGAAGGCAAAGCGTTCGCCGTCATCCTCATACCCATAGCCTTCGCGCCCGAAGTAGTAGTCATTATCAATAAAATAGTATACAAGGTCGTGCTTTCTGTTTTGGCCGATATCGTTAACCGGCACGACGGCTTTGAAAACACCCACATATACGCTGCGCCATGCAAGCGGCATGTAAAAGTGGCAGATGTATTCTGCTCCGACCGAAGGGTTATGCTTAATACTCGGATAAAAGGGCAAAATAACGGCCACTTCGGCTTTTTCTGCCCGTGCAAGGGCCTCGGGAAGTGCGCCCATCACATCGCCCAGACCGCCGGACTTAGCAAAAGGTGCTGCCTCCGCGGCCGCAAATAAAAGTTTCATAAGAGGTCCTTTCTGCTTGTAAAATGAACTGACTAAATTAAAGTATATGCACAAGCTGTACAGATTAGACCGTTTTTTTGTGGAAAGGCTGGAAAGAAGAAAAAAACGGGCCATAAAATTTGAAAATTTTTCAAAAAATAGCTTGACAAATATTGCATATATGTTTATAATAAATGATATCCTTGCTCCATTAGGGGCCAAAGACCAAAAGGAGGTGTTAGTATGGCAGAAATGATGCAAAAGTACGAAACGATTTTTGTCCTGGATGCTGCTCTTTCTGAAGAAGAAACCACAGCACTGCAGGAAAAGTTCACCGCTCTTATTGCAGGTGCAGGTGAAGTGGAATCTGTGGATGTTTGGGGAAAGAGAAGACTTGCGTATCCCATCAACTACAAGACGGAGGGCTACTATGTACTCGTAAACTTCAAGGCGCCCGCGGAATTCCCGCGTGAGCTGGACCGTGTTTACGGTATTACAGAGGGTGTTCTTCGTACAATTATCGTGCGTCGCGAAGAAGAGTAAAGGAGGGTTTTGGTATGCTGAATAAAGCCATTTTAGTCGGTCGGCTGACCAAGGACCCGGAGCTTCGTTCCACCCAAAGCGGTGTATCCGTTGCTACCTTCACTGTGGCCGTAACGAGAAGTTACGCGCGGCAGGGCGAAGAAAGGCAGACGGATTTCATAAACTGCGTAGCTTTTCGCAATACGGCAGATTTTATCTCCCGCTATTTTGCAAAGGGCAACATGATTGGTGTGGACGGTGCTATTCAGACCCGCACATGGGATGACCAAGAAGGGAAGCGCCATTGGGTAACGGAGGTTATCGTCAACGAGGCGCATTTCGTGGAGAGCAAGAAGGATAGCACAGCCGGTGGCGGCGGTGCGTTTTCGGGCGGCGGCGCAGAGCTTCCGATGGAGTTCGGACCGGATGCTACGGATGATGACTTGCCCTTCTAAGAGAAAGCAAGCAGAAAGGAGAAAAGAAAATGGATAGAGAAAAGACAGAAAGACCGTATCGCAGCCGCAAGGCCAAGAAAAAGGTCTGTGTTTTCTGCGCAGATAAAGTAGAACACATTGATTATAAGGATGTGGCACGCCTGCGTCGTTTTATTTCGGACAGAGGTAAGATTTTACCCCGCCGTATGACAGGCACCTGTGCCAAGCATCAGCGTCAGCTCACTACAGAAATCAAGCGCGCAAGACAGATTGCTCTCTTGCCCTTTACTTCTGAGTAAAATGAAAGTAACAAGCCCCGTCTGTATGGACGGGGCTTGTTTTACTTTCGGCCTCGGTGGCGGCCGGAGACAGATATGCAAGGCAGAGAGTTTGGTATTGACTTTATGGAAAAAATCGTATATAATTTTATAAAAAGGTAAATACCAAAAAGAGCATGGAAAGGAAGGATAAGAATGGAAATTATAAAAACAGCCGATTTTGAAGAAAAGGTACTCAAAAGCGATAAACCTGTTTTGGTAGATTTTTATGCCGATTGGTGCGGCCCGTGCAAGATGATGCTGCCTGTGGTGGAGAAGCTGGCGGCAGAATATGAAGGAAAGGCCTGCATATATAAGGTGAATACGGATACGGACGGTGCGCTGGCGGCCGGTCTTGGCATTGTGAGCATTCCCACGATGATTTTATTTAGCGGCGGCGAGGAAAAAGACCGCGTCATCGGTGCTGTGCCGGAGGTAACCCTTCGCGGAAAGCTGGATGCCTTATGCTAAACACAGAATGGATAAAGGTCAGCATTGAAACTACAAGCGAGGGAATAGAGCCGCTTTACGGCATGCTCCTTTCTATGGGCATTGAAGGAGCAGAAATTGAGGATGCGGCGGATTTTGAAAATTTCCTTGAAAATAATAAGCGGTACTGGGACTATGTGGATGACGAGCTGCTTGATGCGAAAAAAGGACCGACGAAGGTAAGCGTCTATTTGCGTGACGATGAAACCGGGCGCGAAACGCTCCTTTTGCTGCGCGAAAATCTGGCGCATCTGAAAAGCGAAAACAGTACGGTGGGGCCGCTTTCTGTAACGCTTTCGAACATTGATGAAAATGATTGGTTTGAAAAATGGAAGCAGTATTATAAGCCCTTTACGGTCGGTAAGAACATCACCGTCGTTCCGGCGTGGACGGAATATGCCGGCGAAGGCGTTGTGCTGCGCATAAACCCCGGCATGCTGTTTGGCACAGGGAGCCATAATACCACGCGCCTTTGTCTTACGCTGCTCGAAGAAATTGTAAAACCGGGCATGCGCGTTTTTGATGTGGGATGCGGCAGTGGTATTTTATCTATTTTATCTCTCCTTCTTGGAGCGGCGCGCGCATATGCGGTGGATATAGACGCCGCGGCACCGCGGATAGCGTATGAGAACGCGGCGCTCTCCGGCATCACGAGCGAAAATTACACGGTGGAGTGTGCCAATGTCCTGGAGGAAACCGTAACCGAGGAAAAGTTTGATATTGTGGTGGCCAATATTGTGGCCGATGTCATCATTCCGCTTTCCGGTAAGGTGGATAGGTATCTCAAAAAGGATGGATTGTTCCTTTGCTCCGGCATTATAGCGGACAGAGTGGAGGATGTGTTATCCGCGCTTTCCCGAAACGGGTTTAGGATACTCGAGAAAAAACAGGATGGCGAATGGTGGGCCATACTTTCAAAGAAGGAATAGGAATACGAAATGGCAAGATTTTTTGTGTCGCCCGAGAATATCGGCGACGGCAGAATTACGATTACGGGCGAAGATGTTTCCCATATTACAAGAGTGCTCCGCATGCGGGAGGGCGATACCTTTACGGTGTGCGACAAAGCAGGACGGGACTATGTGTGCAGTCTTCTCTCGGCCGATAAACAGGCCGTTACGGCCAAAATTCTGGAAGAAAAAGAAAACGAGGCGGAGCCGCCCGTTTTCATTACGCTTTATCAAGGAATCCCTAAGGCCTCAAAGCTCGATTACCTTGTGCAAAAATGCGTGGAAATCGGCGTAAGCCGCATTGTGCCGGTGATGACGACGCGCGTGGTTAAGGCCGGAGAGGTAAAGAAGGAGCGCCTTTCCAAAATTGCGCTGGAGGCGGCCAAGCAATCGGGGCGCGGTATTGTACCGGCGGTTGGCGATACAGTATCTTTCCGCGAGGCGGTCCTGGAGGCGAGGGGAGCGGACATCGCTCTTTTCCCCTATGAATGCGAGATGGAAAAAAGCCTTAAAAAAGCCTTGCGCGGAAAAGTGGCAAGCTCCGTTTCCATTTTAATTGGGCCCGAGGGCGGATTTACAGACGAGGAGAAGGCGTTTGCGGAAGAAAACGGCCTTTTGGTCGTGACGCTCGGGAAAAGAATTTTACGAACAGAAACCGCGGGTGCCGTTACGGCCGGTAATGTTTTATACGAAATAGAGGGATAGGCATGCAGAAAAAGGGCATTATTTTTGATTTGGACGGCACGCTTTTAGATACGCTGGAAACGCTTTCGTATTACGGGAATATGGCGCTTTTGCAATCTGGCCTTTCGCCGTATGATAAGGACGCGTACCGGTATATGATTGGTAACGGGGCCAAGGTGCTGGTGCACAAAATGTTGGCCGGCCGCGGATGCGATACAGAAGAAATGTTTGCGAAAGCATACGAGGCGTACATAACGGCATACCAAAGCGATACGCTTTATAAAACGGAAATTTATCCCGGCATCTGCGACATGCTGGCCGCCTTAAAGGGAAAGGGATTTTCTTTGGCGGTCCTTTCCAATAAGCCGCACGAGGCTACGGTGCCCATTGTAAAGAGCTTTTTCGGCGAGGCGATGTTTGCCCATATACAGGGCGCGATGGAAGGCGTACCGATAAAACCCGACCCCACGGCGGCGCTTTATATAGCCGAAAAAATGGGCGTGCGGCCGGAAGAATGTGTGTATGTGGGTGACACGGCGGTTGATATAGAAACGGGCGGGCGTGCCGGCTTTTATACGATTGGCGTTTTGTGGGGCTTTCGTGACAGGGCTGAGCTTTCGGCGGCGGGGGCCGACAAAATTGTGGAAACACCACAGGAAATTCCGGACTTTTTAAAGGAGGACGGAGCATGCCGAAAATAGGAAATGATTGGGATGCCGTTATCGGCGGCGAGTTTAAAAAACCGTATTATGCGGCCTTGCGTGCTTTTTTGAAAGAGGAGTACCAAAAGGCCACGGTATATCCGGATATGTATGACCTTTTTTCGGCGCTGAAAGCCACGCCATATGAGAAGGTGAAGGTGGTCATTTTAGGGCAGGACCCGTATCATGGGGCAGGGCAGGCACACGGCATGTGCTTTTCTGTGCGGCCCGAGGTACCGGCGCCTCCGTCCCTTGTGAACATCTACAAGGAAATTGTGAGCGAGATGGGCGGCTTTATGCCGGATAACGGCTATCTGCTGCCTTGGGCCGAGCAGGGGGTGCTTCTTCTCAATGCGGTGCTTTCTGTTCGGGAAGGAGAGCCTAATTCCCATAAGGGCAAGGGCTGGGAGGAATTTACGGACGCGGTGGTAGATGCCCTAAATCGCCGCGAAAAACCGATGGTCTTTCTCCTTTGGGGCGCCAACGCGCGGAAAAAAGCGGAAAGAGTGGACCGCGAGCGCCATCTTTGCCTTTCGGCGCCGCACCCGAGTCCCCTTTCTGCCTATAACGGCTTTTTCGGCTGCGGTCACTTTGTCCGGACGAATGAATTTTTGCTGCAAACGGTACAGAGTCCCATCGATTGGCAAATACCGAATTTAGCTTGCCAAAATAAAGAAAAAAGTGAAATAGATGTTTGACAAAGCACACAAAATGTAGTATAATATTACCATACACAGTATTACACGAGGCAGGAGGCTTGATGAGATATGTACAGCATCGGTGACAAGGTGGTTTACCCCATGTACGGTGCCGGGATTATCGAATCCATTGAGGAACAGGAGTTTCAGGGCGAAGTCAACAAATATTATGTTATGAAGATGCCCATGGGAGATTTGAAGGTCATGATTCCCATGCTCAATGCTGAAAAAATCGGAATCCGTGATGTGATTGACGGTAAAGAAGCGGACAAGGTAATAAGCGAGTTTGCACGGCTTGAAACAGAATGTGAGCTGAGCTGGAACAAACGCTATCGGGAGAATATGCTGAAAATTAAAGGCGGTAATATTTACGAGGTGGCGCGTGTTGTGAAAATGCTGATGTGCCGCGACCTGTCTAAAGGGCTTTCTACAGGGGAAAAGAAAATGCTGACCAATGCAAAACAAATTCTTGTGAGCGAGCTGGTGCTGGCCAAAAATGTAGCACAGGAAGAAATTGAAGAGATGTTTTGCAAAGCACTGGAGATGTAATGATATAGAAAGGCATGACGCGGGCGCCGTAAAACGCGAACGGTCTTTTGGTATATGAAGAAGAAGGTAGTTGCCATTATTCCGGCCGCAGGCACAGGCTCCCGGATGCGGATGCAGAAAAATAAACTATTGCTGGAGGTTTCGGGGCATACCGTGCTGGCGCACACCCTCAGAGCCTTTGAAAGTTGTCCCCTCGTTGACGAAGTGTTGGTAGTCGCAAACGAACAGGACATCTTTTCATATAGAGATATTATTTCCGAGGAAGGCTTCCGAAAGGTGAAAGAAATTATCCGCGGCGGGGAGAGTCGGGCGGAAAGCGTGTATCAGGGAATTCTGGCGGCCGGGGATGCCGATATCGTGGTGATTCATGACGGCGCGCGCCCGCTTGTAACGCCGGCGCTTATAGAGAAGGTGCTGGAAGGAAGCTATGAGACCGGTGCGGCGATTGCCGCCGTTCGCGTGGTGGACACCTTAAAGCGGGCCGAGGGCGACAAGATTATGGAAACGCCAAAAAGGGAAGACTATTGGCAAGCGCAAACGCCGCAGGTGTTTGACCGCCAACTTATAAAAGAAGCCTTGGAGAAAAATCCGCTTTCTATTACCGATGATGCGTCTGCCGCAGAAGCGATAGGCGCCGAGGTCAAACTGATAGAAGCAGAATATGAGAATATAAAACTGACCACCCCCTTTGACCTTTTGGTGGCCGAGGCGGTGCTGGAGAGAAGGGCTGGAAGGATATGCGAATAGGACACGGGTATGACGCACATCGCTTTGCCGAGGATAGAAGCTTATATTTAGGCGGCGTTTTGGTGCCGCACGAGAAGGGCCTTTTAGGGCATTCTGATGCGGATGTATTGCTCCACGCACTTATGGATGCGATGCTGGGCGCGGCGGCTCTTGGCGACATCGGAAAGCTTTTTCCGCCCTCGGATATGCAGTTTAAAGATATAAGAAGCACGGCGCTCCTTCGCGTAGTAGGGGAAAGGATAAAAGCGGCAGGCTACCGGCTTGCCAATGCCGATGTTACGGTGATTGCACAAAGGCCGAAGCTTTCGCCTTATATAGAGGAAATGCGCGCGCGGATAGCCGAAATACTGGAGGTTTCTGTAGATGCTGTCAGTATTAAAGCTACCACAACGGAGAAAATGGGTTTTACCGGTAGGGAGGAAGGCATCGCAGCTGAAGCTGTCTGCCTTTTAAATATTATTAAATAAAGGGAGAAAAACCGCATGGAATTTTCATTCGTACATGCAAAAGAGTATGTCCCGGAAAAGGAACTGAAGGCGCTTGCACCCGAGGTAAAAAAGGCGCACGAGCTTTTGCACGAAGGAAAAGGGCAGGGTAAGGAATTTACCGGCTGGTTGAATTGGCCCGAAACATACGACAGAGAAGAATTTGCAGCCATTAAAAAGGCGGCAGAAAAGATACAGAAGACATCGGAGGTGTTCCTGGTTATCGGGATTGGCGGCTCATATCTGGGCGCCAAGGCGGCAATATCTATGCTGACGCACACTTTTGGCAATTTACTTTCCGGGAAAGAGCGAAAGGTGCCGGAGATTTTGTTTGCCGGCCACACTTTAAGCGGAACATATATGGCAGAGCTTCTGGAGCTGATTTCGGAGAAGGATATTTCCGTTAATGTGATATCCAAATCCGGAACGACTACCGAGCCGGCCATCGCCTTTCGCTTTTTAAAGGACCTGTTAGAGAAAAAATACGGCAAGGAAGGCGCAAGAGAACGCATTTTTGTTACTACCGATAAAGCGGAGGGCGCGCTATGCGCCATGGCGAAGGAGGAAGGCTACGAGCGCTTTACCATTCCCGGAACCATAGGGGGAAGATACTCGGTTTTAACGCCTGTCGGACTTTTGCCGATGGCGGTGGCCGGTATCCCGATAGAGGAAATCATGCGCGGGGCACACGATGCCATGCAGGCGTATGCCACCGATGATGTAGAAAAGAACGATTGTTACACCTACGCCGCGGCCAGAAACATTTTGTACCGAAAAGGCCGGACGACAGAGGTATTTGCCAGCTATGAGCCGGGGCTTCATTTCTTTGCCGAGTGGTGGAAACAGCTTTACGGCGAAAGCGAAGGAAAAAACGGTGGCGGCATTTTCCCTGCTACCTTAGACTTTTCTACGGACTTGCACTCTGTTGGCCAGTATTTACAGGATGGCCTGCGGAATCTGTTTGAAACGGTCCTCCATGTCAAAAATGCAAGGAAGGATGTTCTGATTCCGAAAATGGCGGACAATAGAGACCAGCTCGCGTATTTAGAAGGAAAAAGTGTAAACTATGTAAACCACCAGGCCTTTTTGGGAGCCATGCTGGCACACGAGGCGGGCGATGTACCGTGTCTGGTTGTGGAGCTGGAGGAAATGGATGCCTATAATTTCGGACACGCGGTCTACTTTTTTGAAAAAGCCTGCGCCATAGGCGGGTATCTGCTTGGCATCAATCCCTTTGACCAGCCGGGCGTGGAGGCCTACAAGAAAAATATGTTTGCTCTCCTCGGAAAACCGGGTTACGAAAAGAAAGGCGAGCAGATTGCCGAAAGGCAGAAGAACTTTTAGAAAGTGAAAAACGGCTCTCCCGTGCGGAGCGCTGTTTAAATAAACAAAGAAAGGTTGGCGAAAAAATGATTAGAGTTATTCTGGGTGAAAAAGGAACTGGCAAGACAAAAATGCTGATAAACAGCGTACATGCGGCGGTGGAAAGCGAAAAAGGTAATGTGGTATTCATTAACAACGGTTCCCAGCACACAACAGATTTAAGCCATAAAATCCGCTTGGTCGATACATCCGAATTTGCAATCGGCACATACGAGGAGTTTTATGGAATGGTATGCGGCATTCTGGCGCAAAACTATGATGTATCCTACATTTTTGTAGACAGCATCACAAAAATTGTGAAGGGCGAGATGGCAGACCTTGAAAAGCTGCTTGACAGACTCAGCGCTGTTTGCGAAAAATTTGAAGTGCAGATGGCTATGACCATCAGCATGAGCGCGCAGGACGCAAGCGACAAGATTAAAGCCTACGCATAAGGCTTTTGCTGCGTGCAGGACAGAAAGGAATGTAACGGAGAATGAATTACAAAAGTACCCGCGGCAGTGCGGCGGTAACAGCTTCAGAGGCTATTGTCAAGGGCCTGGCGCCCGATGGCGGCCTGTATGTGCCGGAGGATTTTCCGGCGATTGCCGATGCCGAAACGCTCATGCCCCTCTCCTATAAGGAACGCGCCCGAGCTGTTTTATCCGCTTTCCTGACGGATTTTTCCGCAGAAGAGGTGCAGTCATGCGTGGAGGCGGCGTACACGGCGGAAAAATTCGGTTCCGAAAAAATTGCGCCGCTGTATAAGCTGACGGAGAGTGCCCATATTCTGGAGCTCTGGCATGGACCGACATGTGCCTTCAAAGATATGGCGCTGCAGATTCTGCCGCACCTCTTAACCGTTTCCATGCGGAAAAACGGGATAGAGGACGAGGTGTGCATTTTAGTTGCCACAAGCGGTGACACGGGCAAGGCGGCGCTCGAAGGCTTTAAGGATGTAGAAGGAACACGCGTTCTCGTCTTTTACCCGCGGGACGGCGTAAGTGCCATACAGAAAAAGCAGATGATTACCCAGGAGGGTAAAAATGTAGGTGTTTCGGCAGTACTGGGTAACTTTGATGATGCCCAAAACGGCGTAAAGGCCATTTTTACCGATGCCGACTATAATGCCTTTTTGAAGGAAAACGGCATTGTGCTTTCCTCGGCAAACTCCATAAATTGGGGCCGGCTGGTTCCGCAGATTGTGTATTATGTTTCGGCATGGGCCGGCATGCGGGAGACGGGAGAGCTTGGGGAGGACGAGAACTTTAATGTTGTCGTTCCCACCGGGAATTTCGGTAACATTTTAGCCGCGTATTATGCAAAAAAGATGGGTGTTCCCATCGCGCGCCTGATTTGTGCTTCCAATGCCAACAATGTGCTGACGGAGTTTATCCGCACCGGTCACTATAACCGAAAGCGCGATTTTCACCTGACGATATCGCCGTCGATGGACATTCTGATTTCCAGCAATCTGGAAAGATTTTTGTACGATATTTCCGGTGAAAGTGCTGAAAAAGTGTCGGCGTGGATGCAGGCTCTGAAGGAAGAGGGCGGCTATCAGGTTGACGAGGAAACCCTCTCGAAGATGCAGGCTATTTTGTATGCCGGAAGCTGTGATGATGCGGAAACGCAAGCCGTCATACGAAAAACCTACGAGGAGCACGCCTATCTTCCCGATACGCATACGGCGGTCGCGCTTGGCGTTTATGAAAAGTATGTAGTCGAGACGGGCGACAAGACAAAAACGGTGATTGCGGCAACGGCAAGTCCCTATAAGTTCGGCCGGAGCGTTCTCGGCGCACTTGGCGATGCGGTGCCGGAGGATGACTTTGCCATTCTCTCCGAAATCGAGAGAAAAAGCGGGTTGGAAATTCCGGAAGCTTTGGGAAGCCTTCGCAATAAGCCGGAAAGATTTACGGATAGCTGCGCGCCTTCAGAGATGCGCGAGGCCGTTCGTGCCCTTTTAAAGTTATAACAGAAGATGCCGCCCTGCAAACGGAGTTGCTCCGGCATACAGGGCGGCATGCTTGGTTAAATCAGAAGCAGGTGTCGCAGCGGTCCTTGTCTACAAAGGTAGCACAAAGGGTACCCTCGCAGCCTGTTCCGGAGCAGGGGGATACTTCGATTTCCTCGGCGGTACAATTACCGTCACAGTTGTTGAAGTAGCAGGATTTTACGCTGCACTTTACATCGCGCAGTACATCTTGGTTTTGATTCGGTTGCATTTTAGAGAACCTCCTTTACTTTTTTGCTTCCGAACATAGCTTGCGCAAAAAAACAGATTGTATACTAAGGGAGAATACTTATGGCTGTTTTTGCCATGTCGGACCTGCATCTGCCGCTCGGTATTAATAAGCCGATGGATGTTTTCGGCGGCGGATGGGAAAATTATGTGGAACGAATAGAAAAAAATTGGAAAGAAACGGTTTGTGAGACCGATACGGTGCTCATTGGCGGCGATGTTTCATGGGCTACATATCTGGAGGAAGCATTGCCGGATTTTCATTTCATTCAGGCTTTGCCGGGAAGAAAAATTATTTCTAAGGGTAACCACGATTATTGGTGGACAACCGCCGCAAAACTACGCGCATTCAAGGAAGAAAACGGGCTTGATACCATCACCTTTTTGCACAATAACAGCGTGCTGGCGGACGGGTACGCCATCTGTGCCTGCCGCGGCTGGAAATCCCCGTTTGAGTCGGATTTTAACGGGGAGGACAGGAAAATTTATGAGCGGGAAATGGTTAGGCTGGAGCTTTCCTTAAAAGAAGGGGAAAAGCTTTCCGAAAAAAGGATAGTGATGATGCACTATCCGCCCGATGTTGGTTTTGCGGAGCTTTTGGACGAATATAAGGTGGCATTTTGCGTGTACGGACATCTGCACGGCAAAAATGCGTGGAATAAATTTGCACAGAGCGAGCGGGATATGCTGGTTTCGGCCGATTATTTACAGTTTATGCCGAAACAGATTGCCCGGTAGAAAGGAGAAATCATATGGCAATTACGATGCAGGAAATTGAGCATCTGGCAAGGCTTTCTAAGCTTGCGCTTTCAGAAGAAGAAAAAGAGCAGCTGACGGGGGAGATGCAAAGCATTTTAGAGTTTGCGGACAAGCTGTCCTCTCTCGAGACCGGCGCCGACCCCACGCTCTTTACGGCGGAAGGGCGAAATGTGTTCCGCGAGGATGTGGTTGCACCCTCCTTGCCGACCGCGGCCATTTTGCAAAATGCGCCCGAGGCGGATATGGAATGCTTTGTGGTACCGAAAACCGTTGAATAGAAAGGAAGAATTCTTGTGAGCGAACTTTTCAAGCTGACAGCACACGAGCTGTCTGAAAAACTAAAAAACCGAGAGATTTCCGCGGCCGAACTTACAGAAGCACAGCTTGCCCATATAGAAGAAACAGAGCCTTTCGTAGAGAGCTTTGTTACGGTAACGCACGAGGAGGCCAGAAGGAAGGCCGAGGCGGTGGATAAAAAAATAGCGGCAGGAGAGGCCGTATCTCCGCTTGCCGGTATTCCTGCCGCCATCAAGGATAACATTTCCACGAAAGGCGTTCTGACAACCTGCTCCTCTAAAATGCTCCATAACTATATTCCGCCGTATGATGCCACGGCCTTCCGCCTTCTGGATGAGGCCGATGCCGTCATGGTCGGCAAAGCGAATATGGACGAGTTTGCCATGGGTTCTTCTACGGAGAATTCTTATTTTAAAAAGACAAAAAATCCGAGAAATACGGACTATGTTCCCGGCGGCTCCTCCGGCGGGAGCGCGGCGGCGGTGGCTGCCAATGAAGCCGTTTTTGCCCTTGGTTCGGATACAGGCGGCTCCATTCGTCAGCCGGCGTCCTTTTGCGGCGTGGTGGGCATGAAGCCTACATACGGCCTCGTATCGCGCTATGGCCTTGTGGCCTTTGCCTCTTCGCTGGACCAGATAGGCCCTCTTACCAAGGATGTGCGCGATTGTGCCACCGTTCTTTCCGCAATTTGCGGCAAGGATGAGAAGGACTCCACATCCCTCTCTGTCAAAGCACCTGATTTTCTAGGCGCGCTGGACGGGGAGTGCCGCGGTATGCGGATAGGACTGCCGAAGGAATATTTGGGCGATGCCGTAGACCCGGCGGTACGCGCGGCCGTTCTTTCGGCGGCAAAGCAATATGAGAGCATGGGCGCTATCGTGGAGGAATGTTCTCTTCCGATGCTTGACTACGCGCTGGAAGCCTATTACCTGATTTCCTCTGCAGAGGCCAGCTCCAATCTCGCGCGTTATGACGGCGTGCGGTACGGATACCGCGCCGAAAACTGTGAGGACCTCGAAAGCCTGTTCTTAAAAACGAGAAGCGAAGGCTTCGGCAAGGAAGTAAAGCGGCGCATTATGCTCGGCACCTTTGTTCTCAGCAGCGGCTACTACGATGCCTATTATAAAAAAGCCCAGCAAACGCGCACGCTCATTTGTGAGGATTTTGCGCGTGTGTTCCAGAGCTTTGATTGTATCCTGACACCGACCTCGCCCTGTACGGCGTGGAAATTCGGCGAAAAATCAGCCGACCCTGTGCAGATGTATCTGGCGGATATTTGCACGGTTTCCGTCAATATTGCCGGTCTGCCTGCACTTTCTATGCCCTGCGGCACCGCGCCAAACGGACTCCCGATAGGCATACAGCTGATTGCCGGCCGCCTTGGCGATGATAAAATTCTGCGCGCGGCGTATGCGCTGGAGATGGCGCAGGGAAAGGGAGGTAGATAAGAATGAAGTACGAAACCGTTATCGGTCTTGAGGTGCATGCGGAGCTTGCAACTAAAACGAAAATATATTGCAGCTGCGAAAACAGCTTCGGCGGCGACACGAATACGCGCTGCTGCCCGGTTTGTATCGGTCTTCCCGGTGCGCTGCCGGTCTTAAACAGGACAGTCGTGGATTACGGCATTAAAGCCGGTCTCAGTATGCACTGTGCGATTGCCTCCTACTGTAAGCAGGACAGAAAAAACTATTTTTATCCCGACCTTCCCAAAGCGTACCAGATTTCCCAGTTTGACCTTCCGCTCTGTGCGAACGGCTATGTGGAAATTGATACCGAGGACAGCATGAAAAAAATCGGGATTACCCGTATTCACATTGAGGAAGATGCCGGCAAGCTTCTCCATGCCGAAGGCGCGAACTTTTCGCTGGTAGACTATAATCGCGGCGGCGTACCGCTGATTGAGATTGTAAGCGAGCCGGATATGCGTTCGCCCGAGGAGGCAATGGCGTTTCTCGAAACCATCAAATCCACCCTGCAGGCTATCGGCGTTTCCGACTGCAAGATGCAGGAAGGCTCCTTAAGATGCGACATCAATGTATCCGTTCGCCCCGAGGGACAAAAGGAGTTTGGCGTCAGGAGCGAATGTAAAAATGTAAACTCCTTCCATGCGGCTGTACGCGCCATCCGTTATGAGCGCGACCGCCAGATTGCGATTTTGGAGGCGGGCGGCACCGTAGAACAGGAAACCCGCCGCTGGGATGATGCAAAGGGTGAAAGCTTCGTGATGCGCTCGAAGGAAGAGGCGCACGATTACCGCTATTTCCCTGAGCCGGACCTTGCACCCATATTCGTAGATGAAGCATGGGTAGAAAATCTCCGAAACACGCTGCCCGAGCTTCCTACCGAGAAAAAGAAACGGTATGTAGAGGAATACAGCCTACCGAAATACGATGCCGGCCTTATCGGCGCATCGCTTGGCCTTTCGCGCCTTTTTGAGGAGACGGTGGCGGCCGGTGCGGCACCTAAGACGGCCGCAAACTGGTTGCTCGGTGAAATCAGTAAAATACTGAACGAAACGATGCTGCCGGCCGAGGATATCCCCTTTGACGGCGCGGCACTCTCCGAGCTGATTGCCATGATTGAAAGCGGAGAAATTTCGGGCACGATTGCCAAACAGGTTCTGCCCCTGATGTTTGAAGAGAAGAAGAGCGCTAAGCAAATTGTCGCAGAAAAGGGCCTTGCCCAAATCAGCGATGAAGGCGAAATTCTGCGTATGATACAGGAAATTCTGGCGCAGAACGAAGCGGCGGTGGCAGATTTCCGTGCCGGCAAGGAAAAGGCGATTGGCTTTTTAACCGGCCAGGTCATGCGCGCCTCCCGCGGCAAGGCAAACCCCGGCATAATTCAGAAAATGCTGCGTGAGACCTTGGAGGCTCTCCGGTAAATCAAAAAGGAAGACGGGAAAATATTTGACAATTTTTCTCCCCTTGTGTATAATAAACAGAGTGTACTTTAGAAAGGACGAAGAAAGATGGATAAAATTCAGGTAGCAACAGAAAAATTCAGCGCGCTTATCCGCTCGCAGCTGGAGCGCGTAGAACGCATGAAGGCGGAGCGCGAGTTTATCGATTATAACAAACTGGATACGATTATTATCGGCGTTGTCGGCGGCGATGGCATCGGTCCGGCTATCACAAAACAGGCCCATCGCATCATGGAATATCTCCTGGCCGATGAGGTAAAGGCAGGGAAAGTGGAATTTCGCGTTATTGACGGGCTGACGATTGAAAACCGCGTAAAGGTTATGAAGGCCATTCCCGATGATGTTATGGAAGAGCTGAAGGCCTGCCATGTTATTTTGAAAGGGCCTACCACAACACCTCGCGCCGGCGACCCGTGGCCGAATATTGAAAGCGCCAATGTGGCCATGCGTAAAGCGCTTGACCTTTTTGCCAATGTGCGCCCCGTTAAGGTTCCAAGCGAAGGTATTGACTGGACATTTTTCAGAGAAAACACAGAAGGCTCTTATGCCCTCGGCTCCTCCGGCGTGCATGTGGACGAAGATTTGGCCTTTGACTTTTGCGTAACGACAACCGAAGGCACCGAGCGAATTGCACGCGCGGCCTTTGAATATGCCAAAAAGACAGGCAAAAAACGCGTTTCCATCGTCACCAAGGCGAATGTGGTTAAGACGACGGATGGTAAGTTTTTAAACATTTGTAAGGAAATCGGTAAAGAATACCCCGGCATTGAGGTTGACGATTGGTATATTGATATCATGACGGCAAAGCTGGTGGACGAAAAGCGCCGCCAGCAGTTTGAGGTTCTCATTCTGCCGAATCTCTATGGTGATATTCTGACCGATGAAGCCGCAGAATTTCAGGGCGGCGTAGGCACAGCCGGCAGCTCTAATATGGGCAAGCGCTATGCGATGTTTGAGGCCATTCACGGCTCTGCACCGCGTATGGTGGCGGAAGGCAGAGCACAGTATGCAGACCCGTGCAGCATTATCCGCGCGGCGGCCATGCTGCTGGAGCACATCGGCTACAGCGACAAGGCCGAAAAGCTCACACGCGCACTCGATAAATGTATGCTGGAGGAGAAGAAACTGGTGATTACCGGCCGCTCCGATGGCGCTACGGGCGAAGAGTTTGCCGATTATGTCATGGAAACTATCCAAAATTTATAAAAGTGTAGGAAGAGTATGAAGAAAATTTCTAAGCTGGTATATCGGCGTTTGCCGCGGTATTACCGCTATTTAAACGACCTTAAAGAAATGGGCGTGGAACGCATCTCCTCTACGGAGCTGAGCGAAAAAATGAATGTAACGGCTTCCCAAATCCGGCAGGATTTAAACTGCTTCGGCGGATTCGGGCAGCAGGGGTACGGCTATAATGTAGAGCAGCTTCACGGGGCGATTGCCGACATACTGGGCCTTTCAAGGCGCTATAAAATGATTATCATCGGTGCCGGTAACCTCGGCCATGCGCTGGCCAATTACGCCGGCTTTGTCCGCCGCGGATTTCGCCTTGTGGGCGTATTTGATATAAATCCCGATATTATCGGGACGAAGGTGTGCGATGTCGAGGTTCTCCCCATGGAGGAGCTGGAGGCGTTCTGCGAGCGTGAAAAGCCGGAAATTGCCGTGCTTACGGTATCTAAGCCTGCGGCGGTGGAGGTTGCCAACCGTCTGCCGGCCGTCGGGATACGCGGTATTTGGAATTTTTCTTTTATGGAACTGATACCACCCGAGGGAGTCTGTGTGGAGAATGTGCACCTGAGCGATAGCCTGATGCGGCTTTCTCAAAACATTACTTCGCTTGCCCGGGAAGAGGATTGAAAAAAGGATGCAAAGCACTTTTGTTTTGCATCCTTTTCTGGCATAATCGTTAGTAGAAAAGGGGAAATCTTAGTGAAAAAAGAAGATGTTTTACAATAGGTGAAATTCACCTTATTTTCTGTTTCTGCCGGCATCATACAGGCGCTGTCGTTTGCCTTGCTGCACGAGCTTTTGGCCATGGCATACTGGGGCGCGTATCTGACCGCGCTTATCTTATCCATCATCTGGAATTTCACCTTAAACAGACAGTATACCTTTAAATCCGCGGCCAATATACCGGTTGCCATGCTGAAGCTGTTTGGCTTTTATGCGGTTTTTACACCGCTTTCCACATGGCTTGGCCATCTGGCCGAAGGGGCAGGGGTGAATGCGTATATTGTTCTTTTCGTGACGATGCTTGCAAACTTTGTTCTGGAGTTTCTGTTTTCTAAATGCATCATATACAAAAATCAGGAAAACACACGCGGACAGTAAATGACAAAAGGAGAGATTTTACATGTATACCATTTATGTAGTTTTTAAATGCGTCCCGGGAAAACGCGAGGAATATATCGAAACACTGAAAGCGGAAGGCATTTTGGATGCTGTGAGAAAAGAAGACGGCTGTATCCGCTATGACTATTATTTTTCCGAAAAATCTCCCGATGAAATCCTTTTGATAGAAGCATGGGAGAGCAAAAAGCATCAGGAAATCCATATCGCGCAGCCGCATATGGCGCGCCTTCGCGAACTCAAACCGGCCTTCGTCCTTTCCACCACTTTGGGCGAATTTGAGCTGAAATAAAGGAGCTGCTTTTCGGCTGAAAAGTGAATTTTTTAGCCTGACTTGACACGAGCCTGGTAAAGAAATATGTTGATGAAAGGATAAATAATATGGAACAACACTGTCTTACGAAGAAAGCCTGCTATCTTATGAGTATTACAATGTCGATAGCATCTAATTTATCACCTCTTTTATTTTTGACATTTAGAGATATGTATGATTTGTCTTATACTTTGCTTGGCTTTTTGGTAGTTATTAATTTTGTCACACAATTATCTGTTGATTTAATATTTGCATTTTTCACCAGATATTTTAACATACATAAATCAGTAAAAATTACACCTTTTATCGCGTTTATCGGCATCATAATATACGCAATTTTACCAAGAATTTTTCCTGATACGGCATTTTTATGGATTGCGGTTGGAACGGTAATATGTTCTGTTGGCGCGGGGTTAGCGGAGGTTTTGCTTAGTCCTGTAATTGCAGCAATTCCAAGTAAAAATCCCGAACGGGAAATGAGCAAGCTACACTCAATGTATGCATGGGGTGTAGTATGTGTAGTAATATTAAGCACATTGTTTTTATTTGTTTTTGGCAGCACAAATTGGATGTATCTTGCTTTATTTTGGTCAGTTGTTCCATTGATAGCATTTTTGCTGTTTTTAAAATCAGAACTTCCTGCAATGAATAATTTTGGAGAAAAGCAAAATCAAACAAAAACGTTTAATAAAGGCATTATCTTATGCACAGTATGTATATTCTTTGGCGGAGCGGCAGAATGTACAATGGGTCAATGGGCATCAGGATTTATTGAAAACGCCATAGGAATTCCTAAAGTTTATGGAGATATTATAGGTGTTGCTTTCCTCGCAGCATTGTTGGGAGCGGGAAGAACCCTGTATTCCAAATATGGTAAAAAAATTATCAACATTTTATTGCTTGGGATGCTTGGAGCAGGCATTTGCTATTTAACGGCAAGCCTGTCGTTAAGTCCTGTAGTCGGAATTATAGCGTGTGCTTTAACTGGACTTTTCACATCTATGTTATGGCCGGGGACTTTGATTTATGTAGAAGAAAAGTTTGAAAATGTTGGTGTGGCCGTTTATGCGTTGATGGCTGCCGGCGGGGATATGGGTGCGTCTGTTGCACCGCAGATAGTTGGAATTTTATCTGATAAATTCGGCTTGACTAATTTAGCTTTGAAAATTTCGGAAACGCTTCACATAAGTGTAGAACAAGTTGGTATGAGAGCAGGGTTACTTGCAGCAGGTTTTTTCCCGATTGCGGGTGTATTGTGTGTACTCTGTATGAAAAAGCATTTTAAAAAACGCGACGAGAATCAACTGATGTAGTATTCTGTGTTTTATATCTAATTGATCCGAATATGAATAATTTAATACATTAGTTTGCCGATTTATAATATTTACATATACTATCGGAGCGAGAAAATCCAGTATTCTCGCGGGTTCTAAAGAATTTTGTTCAGAAAAAATGCGGTGAAAAATTAAGGAAAAATAGTAGGTCTTAATAGGAGCTTGCGAGTATCAGGGTTCCCGGGTACCCAACAGAAATCTGTGATTTCGTGTTGGGTGATGGTTCTTATTATTCACTGTTCTCCTGACTTGACACGAGTCGAATTTTGTTGAACAATGCAGAAAAATGTAGATTAAATGGAGGAAAAAGTAATGGCTATAGAAATAAATCCCAAAGATACGACAAGAGAAATGGCATTTGATTTGTGGATGAAAGCACCAAACCCGATGGTTACTTTTTTCAAAAGATTAGATGTTACAAATCTTGTCAGATTATCAAAGAAGAAAAAACTGAAATTTAATATGCTTATAGATTTCTGCATTGGTAAGGCTGCAACAACAGTAAAAGAGTTTTATATTCTTCCTGTTGGTGATAAACTTATGCAGTATGATACAATTGCGGTTAATACGATTGTAAAAAATAAAGATGGAGAAGTAAGTTCTTGTGATATTCTTTATACTGGTGATTTAGAAAAATTCAATGCTGACTATATCAAATATACAACTTGGGTAGCTGAAAACTGTAAGGACAGAGATTTATCGGATAAAAGTATGGTAATCGGAACATCTGCTATTGTTGATACTGAAATAGATGGTGCAGTTGGAATGAATAGCGGGATTTTTAATAATCCATTTATAATATGGGGCAAATATCGCAAAAAGTTATTCAAGGTTTATCTTCCAATTTCGTTTCAGTTTCACCATACACAAATGGATGGTGCTCATGCAGGCAAGTTTTTGGAAAATCTGCAAAAAGAGATTAATGGATTAAAATAATTATTGTTCCGGATAGAATAATACGAAATACATGAGCAAAGACAAGGGGACGGTTCTATTGTCTTGGCATAGAATTTACTCGTATCAAGTCTATACAATTTAAAAGATTAGTTTGCCGATTTTGATATTTACATATACTATCGGATGCGAGAAAATCCAGTATTCTCGCGGGTTCTGATGAAAAGTGTTAGGGTGAATTTAGTAGGTCCTAATACGAGCTTGCGAGTATCAAGGCTCCGGGGTACCCGACCGCAATCTTTGATTGCGTTGACGGGTCGTGGTTCTTATTATTCACTGTTCACCAGTCTTGACGCGACTGGAAACTATGTCGGAAAATGCTGAAACGAGGTGTTATGGGTTGAAAGTTAAGGATTTTATATATTTTTCAAAATTTGGGATTAAGACAATTTTATTCAAGAAAAAAGAACCTATACTCGGAACGATTATTTTAACAGATAAGTGTAATTTGTCTTGTAAGCATTGTTCTGTAAACAACATAACAGGAGTAGTGCATCCGTATAAGCAGATTCGCGAGGAAATGCAAGTGTTATACAACAAGGGGGTAAGAATATTATTTTTTTGCGGAGGGGAAACTTTTCTTTGGAAAGATGAAGGAAAAACACTTAGAGATTTAGTTGTCGAGGCAAAACAACTGGGCTTTTTAATTGTTAATGTAGTAACGAACGGAACATTCAAAATCGATTTACCCGAAGCAGATTTAATACTTTTGAGCCTGGACGGGGATAGAATTCATCATAATATTATTCGCGGGGATACTTTCGATACAATTATGGAAAATATAAGCCGGGCAACCGCAGATAATATTTGCTTTTATATGGCTGTAAATCAAATGAATAAGCATACCATTCCCTTTGTTTGTAAATTAGCGAAGGAAACAAAAAATGTTCGTGCCGTTTCCTTTAATTTTCATACGCCGTATCCCGATACAAAAGACCTGGAATTGACAAAAGAGGATAAGATGGTGTGCGGCCGAATTATCAGAGAAATGATAAAGCAGAAAATGCCTGTTTTTAATCTAAAAAGTGCACTGCCTTACATAATTGAGAATCGCTTTCCTACACCGTGCTATCAATGTGTTGTTATAGAAAATGGGAAAATCAGTACATGCGGAAGATGTATAGAAACGGATGGACTTTGTGAAAAGTGCGGATACTTTTTTGTGGCGGAGTACACATTGGCATTTAAGGGAAATATTAAAATTATTTTAGAAATGCTTTGTACATATTTAAAATATGTATAATAAAGGTGAACAAATGAGCATGATTACAACTGCGACAAGAATGTGGCTGACCAGAAGCACAAAGCCCTTTGTGTTTACGAACGAATATGATAAAGAACTTAAATATGACAGCGAGCAAAACATGGGTTTGTATATACATATTCCTTTTTGCAAGCAAATCTGTACCTTTTGCCCGTATTGTAAAGAGTTGTACGATGATATCAAATGTAATGCGTATATAGATGCGCTGATACAAGAAATACATATGGTTGGAAAAATGCAAACCGAAAAAAAGAAAGTAACCAGCCTTTATTTTGGTGGCGGTACGCCGGCTTTGGCTGTGGACAGAATACAAGAAATCATCGATGCGATTAAACTGTATTTTGATATAACCGAGGGAATCGGTATAGAACTTCATCCGTCTGATGTAGAAGTCTCCAAACTTCAGGAACTAAAAACAGCCGGGATAACAAAGATTAGTCTTGGTGTGCAATCTTTTAACGAAAAATATCAAAAATTACTTGGCCGATATAAAGCGGATGCAACCGAACTGAAAATGATTTTGGAAGAAGTAAAATTTGAAACGGTTTCTATGGATTTTATATTTGCATTACCAAAGCAAAGCTTCGAGGACCTGAAAGGCGATATAGATATGGCGTTTGCATGCGGCGCAAACCATATTGCCATTTATCCGTTCATTGATTTTACATTTACGAGCAGTAAAATTAAAACAATGAATAAGAGAGAAAAGAAGAAACTGTTAGATGCCATAACAAAGTATTGCCATTCCAAAGGATATAGACGAGATTCCATATGGACATTTTCTAATAATGATACAGCAAAATACTCTTCCATGACAAGAGATAATTTTCTTGGCTTCGGCTGTTCGGCTACCACGCTGTTAAGGAATCAGTTTAAAATTAATACCTTTTCCGTTGAAGAGTATATAAAGAGAATTAAAAATTGTACTTTGCCTACGGCACTTACCATAAAATTTACGGTAAGACAAAGAATGATTTACTATTTATTCTGGACGGCTTACAGCACCAAAATTGATTCGGCAGAGTTTCAAAAATTTTTTAATGTTCCTTTACGCAAAATGTATGGGACGGAATTGTTGCTGGCAAAAATACTGGGATTCGTTACGGAAAAGGATGGCGTATATTCTATGACGCTAAAAGGAGCATTTTATTACCATTATTTTGAAAATTTCTATACACTATCTTACATAGATAAGATGTGGGGAATAATGCGGAAAAATCCATTTCCTGTAAACATCAAATTTTAAATGCTGTCAAATCCCGAAAATTTCCGGGCGGCCGGAAAAATTTCCAAAAAACTATTGACATTTTTGGAATATTGTGTATAATAATAGCATATCTCGTTGAAACTTTCAGAATTTTGCAAGACTGAAAGTGAAGGGAACTCCGGAGAATCTCGCAAAGAGTGCCGAAGGTGCAAGGCGTTATCGCCGAATCTCTCAGGCAAAAGGACGGAGCAGAATTTTATAGCTATTGCTGTAGATGTGTCTGCACAGAGAATCCGGAGCCGTCCTCGTAACAGGGCGGCTGTTTTGTTTGCCAAAACAAAAAATACATTTTAGGAGGAAAAGAAAATGGAAAAACTTTTCGAAAAGCTGGCAGACATCAACGGTATCATCAATGGTTGGGTATGGGGACCTGTGATGCTGGTATTTTTAGTCGGTACCGGTATCTTCCTCACATGTGGACTGAAGTTCTTTCAGGTAGGTAAAATCGGTCTTTGGATGAAGAATACCTTTGGCACGCTCCTTGGGAAGCAGGGCAAAAAGACAGAAAACGCCAAAACAATTTCTTCGTTCCAGGCCCTTTGTACGGCACTTGGCGGTACAGTTGGCGTAGGTAATGTGGTCGGTGTAGCAACCGCTATTGCTGCCGGTGGCCCCGGTGCGGTTTTCTGGATGTGGTTTGCGGCATTCTTCGGTATGATTACCAAGTACGCCGAAATCGTTTTGGGTATTTTCTACCGTAAGAGAACAGAAGGCGGCGAATGGCTCGGCGGCGCCATGGTTTACCTCAAAGAGGGCTTTGCCGGTAAGAAGGGACTTCGCACTTTCGGCGCTGTGCTTGGCGTTCTCTTCGCCATCTTCTGTATTCTGGCATCCTTTGGTATCGGTAATATGAGCCAGATTAACACAATCGCCGCAAACTTTGAAAAAACCTTCAGCATCCCGGCTATGGTAACAGGCGTTATCCTTCTTGTGCTGATGGCCGTTATGGCTTTTGGCGGACTGAAGACGATTGGTTCCGTAACCGAAAAGATGGTTCCGTTTATGTCCATCTTCTATATCATAGGGGGCCTCATCATCCTTGCCACTAAGGTTACCGTTCTCGATGATGTATTCGTTTCCATCTTCAAGGGTGCATTCGGCTTTGACGCTATTGCCGGTGGTGCTATCGGTGTCGTTATTTCCAAGGTGGCCAAGAGCGGTATTGCCCGCGGCGTTTTCTCTAACGAAGCAGGTCTTGGTTCTTCCGCGCTGGTGCACTCTGCCGCAGATGTAAAGGAACCGGCAAAGCAGGGTATGTGGGGCGTGTTTGAAGTGTTTGTGGATACTATCATCATCTGCAGCCTCTCTGCACTTGTCATCCTTTCCTCCGGCGTTATTGATTTGTCTACCGGTCTTGTGGCGGATGGCTTTACTGCCGGTAAGGCATCTGTTCTTGTGACGGAAGCTTTTGTAAATTCCTTCGGAACGATTGGCGGATGTTTTGCAACCATCGCGATTTTCTTCTTTGCATTTTCTACCGTTATCGGTTGGTTTATCTATGGCTCCAAGGCGTGCGAGTTCCTTCTCGGCAAAGTGGCCACAACCATTTACAAGTTGATTTTCGTATGCTTCGTTATCGTCGGTGCCACAATGGACCTTTCCCTTGCCTGGGATATTTCCGACACCTTCAATGGTCTTATGGCCATCCCCAACTTAATTGGTCTTGTCGTCATGTCCGGCACTATCTTTAAGATTACCAAAAACTATCTCGCAAGACAAAAGGGCGAGAAGGTTGCGCCCATCCTTTCCGCCTATCCCGATATCCAGGCGGAAATGGAAGCGAAAGAGGACTAATATAGCAGCAAAAAAATCCCAAAGATTTCTTTGGGATTTTTTGTTTTGTGTAACGACAACCACCAGCAATGCTGGTGGGATAAAAAAGCTTTAGCTATGCGTAGTAAAAAATATCCTCCTTTGATATAATTGAGGCAGGTCTAGCCAACCGCCGAAATGAATCAAAGGAGGAATCAAGTAATGAAGCTTGACACAGAAAGTTTATCACATACAAGGTGGAATTGCAAGTATCACATAGTATTTGCACCAAAATATCGCAGACAGGTTATATATGGAAAGATTAAGAAGGACATAGGAATAATGTTAAGAAAACTATGTGAATATAAGCAAGTAGAAATATTGGAAGCAGAAGCGTGCAAAGACCATATCCACATGTTAGTAAGCATACCACCTAAATATAGCGTATCACAAATTATGGGATACCTAAAAGGGAAAAGCTCGCTGATGATATTTGAGAAGTATGCAAATATGAAGTATAAATATGGGAACAGACATTTTTGGTGTAGAGGATATTATGTAGATACAGTAGGTAGAAACAAAAAGGCGATAGAACAGTATATACGAAATCAACTACAAGAAGATATATCTTCTGACCAAATAAGTATGAAGGAATACATAGACCCGTTTACGGGTAAGCCAGTAGAAGGAAGCAAATAAAAAAGCCCCTTTAGGGGCAAGCTGGTGAAAGAATTGCGGTTGGCAGACCTTTCGACGAGCCTGCAGGCTCGGCCAGCATAGTGCCCTAAGGGGGCAGTGCAAGCCACCGGCACGGCCGGTGGTTATGACTTTGGTGCGCGGTGCGGCGTGGGAAGACCAAAAAATATGTCCATAACTAACTTCATTTTTGACATTTGTTTTTGACAAAACTCGGGTGAAAAAATCCCAAAAAAATCATTGACAAAAATACCGGAACATGGTATACTGATTTTGCAAGTCTTCGGAGCCGTACCCTATAGGGGATTGTCCCGAAGAGCTACATACCCCCGGGAGGCATAAGCCTCATGCAAAGTGCCCGGGAACAACAAAAAGAGAAAGAAGGTAAAAAGATGGCAAAAAAACTCTGCGCACTATTCCTTTTCTGCTGCATGGTAGTCGGCATGTCTACGCCTTGTGCAGCAGCCACACCCGTAGAAGAAATGTTTAAGGTAACCCTCATTGACGAGCATACGCTCCAGCCGATGGTGGACTCGCTGGACCTCATGGAAAATGGTGGTTTTGAGTACCTGGCGGACGAAAAAACACCGAGCAAATGGGGCCTTTCCGCACCGAACGACCAGAGCTTCCTCGGTAGCGAGAATATCATTTTAAATGATACGCGTCTCACCGATGCACCGGCCGAGAACAAAATTGTAGAGGAAGGTTACCGCGCCATTCACTTCAAAAACAAGGAAAAAGGCCTTACCATGGCGGTTGGCGGCGCGTACATTCTGCGTTCTCCCGGTCAGGTTGCCTATAACTGTGAGCTTGGCGTTTCCTTCTATATGCTCTCCGATAAGGCGGGCGTTTCCATGGAAGTTCTTGTCACCTTGCAGGATGAAGAAGGCAAGGATGTGGAACAAAGATTTGGTATCTCCTTCACCAATGACATGAAAAAGGGCGAATGGGTCCGGAAAATAGTATCTATGGAATTACCGCTTTCCGCCCGCTACATTGGCCTCCAGCCGCGTCTTTCCACGGAAGGCGAGGTCATTATGGACAATGTTACCCTGTATCAGACCTGTGACCAGGAGTTTATTGATGCGAAAAAGCCGAGAGAGAAGATGCCTCCCGTTCCCGGCACGCCGGCGAACATGCTCGGCCTCAAATACCCGGGTGGCGACGGCAACACCGGCTTTGAAACTACGCAGGAAGGCGACACCCCGTGGCTTCTCCAGCATCTGGACACACCGGCCGACATTCGCTTTTCTACCGACGAAAACCACACACCGGGCGGCAAACAGAGCCTGCTTCTCCAGAACATCACCAACATCCGCGGCCGTGCCTACCAGAATGTATACGACTTCGTTCCGGGCGCTACCTACCAGATAAGCTGGTGGTATAAGATAGCCGGCCCGGTACAGACCACCGTCAGCTACGAAATGCGATGGTTCCCTTGCGAAAAGCCGTGGGATGAGCCGGACCTCGGCCTTGCCAGCGGTGACGGTTTGACGGCCTGGCAGGACCCGGAAAACCAGTGGAAAGAATTTTCCCACACCTTCGTAGCGCCGTATCCGCCGGATAAGGATGACCCGTTATCGGCCGAAATCTGTATCCGTATCGGCGGCAAGAACGCCTCCGCTTACTTTGACGATGTAGAGCTTTATATGGTAAAAGAACCGGACGCGGCCACAATCCGCAGTGATGAAGCTATTTATTATACAGAATATCCATACGGCACAGTGGATGCCGAGGTGGCCGATTATTATGCCGAAAAAATGGTGGGCGGCTCTATGCGCTACTGGATTTTGGACGGCGAAAAGGTTATCGTCGAGCCGCAGACCGTTCCGTTTGTAGAGGAGGACGAAACGCTTGTAGCTTCCGGCTCCTTCCCCACAAGCGTTATGCAGGCCAACAAAAAGGGACAGACCTATTCCTATGTCGCGGAAATTCTTGACCCGGCCGGTAATGTTCTGCAGACGCAGCAATCGGCCATCTATCGCTTTGACAGACCGAAGTACCTTGGTGTTGACGGCATTTTCCGCAAAAACGGCAAGGAATACCATGTGGGTACCGGTAACAGCTGTAATACAGACAGAATCAAGCAGGGCGTTAAAGACGGCGGTCTTGAGGTTATCATGATGGTTGGCGAGGGCGAGCTTACGCTCCTTGAAAAGCTTGACGCCGCACATGAGGCCGGCCTTCTCGTAATTTTAAACATGGGTGACTCCAACGCCTGTGCCGGCAGCCCCTCCCGCATTATGGGTACAATCGATACCGTAAACATGGTAAAAGACCATCCGGCACTCTTTGGCTATAAGATTCAGGACGAACCTATCCAGAAGAGAACACCCGAAGAGCATCTTTTAGCCGGCTATGTAGCCATCCGCGAGCTGGACCCGAACCATGTTGTCTATTCCTGCGATGGTGTGGAAGGCGACTTCCCCATCCTCGCGCGTTATACCGACTATATGGAGAGCGACTCCTATACAGGTAATTCTAAATCGGCAAGCCACATTGTAAACACCATTAATCTTGCAGAAGAAGCTTCCCGTGGCCGTAAGCCTGTTGGTATTCTCCAGAAGGCTTACGAGGTAGCACCGGCGGATGTGTACTTCCCGACATACGAGGAATTTCGTCACTACGGCTACCAGTGCCTGATTGCAGGCGGTGGCGGCTGGGGCTATCATGCCATCGGTAAAAACGGAACCGGCGTTCCGCTTATTGAAAGAGAAGTATGGAAAGAAATTGTAGAGTGGGAAGCCTCCGGTGAGCAGGACCTTATGTTTGCCTGCATGGTAGAGGGCAAGTATCCGCTTATCAATTCCTATGTAAGTGACGAGCTTATCTGGCATCTGTACGCCGTAGACGGCAAGCTTTACGCCATTGTAGTAAACTGCGTAGGCGGTGTTGGGAATAAAGAAGGCAGCCTTACGGTAGACATTCCGCTGACAGATGCCGCAAACGCCAAAGCGCTGGGCGACTTTACGGCTACCTTAAAGTACGGCGGCGAAGGCTCTGCCAGCGGCAAGGACACGCTTTCAATTGAAATTCCGTCCTTTGCGGCCGAGGTTTGGGAAATCACCCTCGCAAACCCTGTAGATTTCTCCGGCCATAAAATTACAAAGTACAACGATATTGACCTCGCGCCGTGGGCCTATCAGGCCGTAGCGAAGCTGCAGGAGGCCAAAGTCATCAATCGCGATATTGATATGCGCTATGAGCCGCAAAAACAGATTACCCGTGGCGACTATGCGATGTTCCTCGTAAACGCGCTTGGCCTGACGGCAGACGCTACCGAAAACTTCGCCGATGTTAAGCCCTATGCCGAATATGCAAATGCGCTTGCCATTGGCCGAGCACTTGGCATCTTCAACGGCCGTGGCGATAATCTGTATGACCCCGAAAAGCCGGCCCCCCGTGCCGAGCTTATGGCGCTTACTGCCCGTGCCCTTCGCCTTGTCGGCAAAGCGGCTGACGGGGATGCGGCATCTCTTGATGCTTTCTCCGATAAAGCCCTTATCCCCGAATGGGCAGCTGGCGATGTGGCTGCTATGGTATCCATGGGCATTGTAAAGGGTAATGCCGATGGCACCGTAAACCCCGGCGGCAATACTACCCGCGCCGAAGCGGCGGTTATCATTGACCGCGTTATGACAAAATAGTCTCCTTCTTTCTCCCTTAGGGCGCACGAGGCTTTTTATGCGCCCCATACGGAAAAAGCACCGAAATCAAAAGGATTTCGGTGCTTTTTAGCATTTCGTAAGAAAATCAGCCAAAAGGTTTTCCAGAGCCTGCATATCAGCGGCGCTTGGGGTATCCATATCCGCAAACGGAAAGGGGATGCCCATTTTTTCATATTTAGATGTACATATCTTTTGGAAGGGGAGAAGCTCCCAGCTGTCCACCACAGGATGCGCGCGGATGATGGCGGAGAGCTTTTCTATATTTTCGCGGCTGTCGTTTATGGACGGGATGATTACCTGCCGCACGGTGGTGGGAATTTTCTTCTCACGCAGATAGCGGAGAAAGGCCAGCGGTTTTTCCATTTTGCATCCCACATAGCGCTGGTAGAGCGCATCGGAGGTATATTTTATGTCCAGCAGCACCCTGTCTGTTTTCTCCAGCAGCATCATAACCGAATTATCAAGCCGGCATCCCGAGGTGTCAAGACATGTATGAAAGCCCTCTTTGTGGCAACAGGAAAAAAACTCCGTGACAAATTCTGCCTGTAAAAGCGGTTCGCCACCCGATACGGTCACACCGCCGTCTTTTCCGAAATACTCCCGATAGCGAGCGGCGCGCGCCGAGAGTGCCTCGGGCGTGTACACCGTGCCGCCACCCATTTTCCATGTGTCGGGATTATGGCAGCACGCGCACCGGAGAGGGCACCCTTGCATAAAAACCACAAAGCGCACACCCGGCCCGTCAAGTGTGCCGAGCGTCTGGATGGAATGTACAAAGCCGTCCATATCAGAGCGCCTCGTGGAAGGTGCGGCTGATAACCTCCCGTTGTTGCTCGGGCGAAAGCTTGTGGAAGTTTACGGCATAGCCGGAAACGCGTATGGTAAGATTCGGGTACGCCTCGGGGTTTTCCATAGCCTCGAGGAGCGTTTCGCGGCGAAGGACATTTATATTGATATGGTGTGCCCGTTTGGCAAAATAACCGTCCAGTATAGAAACGAGATTGTCGATGCGCTCCTCGTCCGTATGCCCCAGCGTCTGCGGCGTGATGGAGAAGGTGTTCGAAATTCCGTCGCGGCAATCATCATAGGAGAGCTTGGCGACAGAATTCAAAGAGGCAAGTGCACCATTTTCCTCGCGGTTGTGCATCGGGTTTGCGCCCGGTGCAAAGGCGGCGCCGGCTTCTCTGCCGTCAGGCGTGGCGCCTGTATTTTTGCCGTACATGACATTGGAAGTAATCGTCAGAACGGAAAGCGTATGCTCGGCATTCCGGTATGTGGGCGTTTGCCGGAGATACCCTATCATGTCATGCGTAAGGTCGCGCGCAATAAGGTCCACTCTGTCATCATCGTTACCGAATTTCGGGAATGCGCCTTCTGTTTTAAACTCGGTAATAAAGCCTTCAGCGTTTTTGACGGGATGCACGGCGGCGTAGCGGCAGGCACTTAAGGAGTCCGCCACAACGGAAAGTCCGGCTATGCCAAACGCCATAAAGCGATGCACATTCGTATCATGCAGCGCCATCTGTATTTTTTCAGAGGCGTATTTATCGTGCATATAATGAATAACATTCATGGTATTGACATACAGCCGGCAGAGCCACTCCATGTAAAGGTGCAGCCGCTCCCAAACGGCCTCGTAGGAAAGAACATCGCCTTCCAAAACGGGCATCTGGGGGCCAATGTGCATCTCGCTTGTCGTGTCGTAGCCGCCGTTTATGGCAATCAACAAAAGCTTGGCAAGGTTCGCACGCGCGCCGAAAAACTGCATCTCTTTTCCTATGCGCATCGCCGAAACACAGCACGCAATCGCATAATCGTCGCCATAGATGGGGCGCATAATATCATCGTTTTCATATTGAATGGAGTCCGTATCCGCCGAAACCTTGGCACAGTATTTCTTAAAGGGAAGGGGCAGGGAAGAGGACCACAGCACCGTAAGATTCGGCTCAGGCGAGGAGCCTAAGGTATAAAGCGTATGCAAAATGCGGTAGCTGCTTCTCGTTACGAGCGTACGCCCGTCTTCACCCATGCCGCCGACGGCCTCGGTAATCCACATCGGGTCGCCGCCAAAAAGGGCATTGTATTCCGGCGTGCGAAGGTGACGCGCCAGCCGGAGCTTCATCACAAAATCGTCCATAAGCTCCTGTGCGCCCGTTTCCGTCAGGATGCCGCGCGCAATATCGCGTTCTATGTAAATATCAAAGAAGGTGCTCACGCGCCCCAGGCTCATCGCCGCGCCGTTTTGCTCTTTGATGGCGGCCAGATACCCGAAATAAGTCCATTGAATAGCCTCGTGCGCATTGGCGGCAGGCTCGCTTATGTCAAAGCCGTACATTCTGGCCATTTCCTTGAGATGACCGAGGAAGGCAATCTGCTGAAACAGCTCCTCATCCAGCCGGATGGTTTCGGTATTCATATTCTGGGCGGCAAGGCTCTTTTTATCCTTCTTTTTTTCTTCTATTAGACGGTCAACCCCATAAAGCGCTACGCGGCGGTAGTCGCCAATAATGCGCCCGCGGCCGTAGGCATCGGGCAGACCGGTAATGACATGACATTTGCGGGCGGCGCGCATCTCGTCTGTATACGCGCGAAAAACGCCGTCATTGTGTGTGGTGCGATAGCGAAAATCCTCTTCGATTTTCTCGCTCAACTTATATCCGTACGCCTCGCACGCCTGCCGCGCCATACGAATACCGCCAAAGGGGTTGATGCCGCGCTTTAAGGGGCGGTTCGTCTGCAGACCCACAATCAATTCGTTTTCCTTGTCAACATAGCCGGGGGCGTAGCTGGTGAGGGAGGAAACGGTGGCGGTGTCAATATCCAGCACACCTCCATACTGCCGCTCCAGCGCAAAAAGGGAGTCCACCTTCTTCATCAGCGCTTTCGTGCGCGGGGTGGCGTCAGACAAAAAGGACGCATCCCCTGTGTAAGGAGAGTAATTCGTCTGAATAAAATCGCGGACAGAGATTTCCTCTTTCCAATCTCCGCCCATAAAGCCTTCCCAATGTTTGTGTTCCATAATGCTTGCTCCTTTCTCCCTTTTTCCGTATCAAAAAAGGCAAACCAGCTTTTACAAAACTGATTTGCCCAGACGGTCGGCCTCTTCGCTTTTACACTCCCTTGCGGTACTCCGCAAATCCGTCAGTCATGTAAAAGTTTCATCTGTAAATAGTATACCGCAAACCGCGGGAAATGTCAAGCCTAAATTTTCCGACAGGCTGCATACGCCTCTCTTTTTTAGGAAATACTGGAAGGAAAGGAGTGTTTGTATGCAGATTAACCGATATGTAAACGGCGAAAAAACGAAGAATTTTGCCGGAAGGGTGATTGAAAACGAGGCGGTAAAGGAAGCGGTGGCCGAGGCGGCGCGCAGAGCCGAGAAAGCGGAGAAGAAGGCGTAATGGAAAAAAGGGCGGCCATATACATCCGTGTTTCCACAGAGGGACAGCGCGACGAAGGGTATTCCATCGATGCCCAGACAGAGCTTTTGGAGGCGTTTTGCAAGGCGCATGAAATCAAGCGGCACGAGCTTTATATTGACGGCGGCTTTACGGGGAGCAACATCGAACGCCCGGCCATGCTGCGGCTGATGGAGGATATACGACGCGGAGAAATTTCGCATGTGCTTGTGTATAAGCTGGACCGCCTTTCAAGAAGCCAGAAGGACACGCTATATTTAATAGAAGATGTTTTCAATCCTGCCGGCGTTACCTTCATCTCCATGAACGAGAACATGGATACCTCCACGCCTATCGGCCGTGCCATGCTGGGCATTATGTCGGCTTTCGCCCAGCTGGAGCGGGAAACGATACGCGAGCGTACGCGGATGGGTATGCAGGAAAGAGTGAAAAACGGTTATTGGCCCGGCGGCGGACGCATTCCCTTCGGGTATGATTATGACAGAGAAAAGGGGATTTTGGTGCCGAATACAGATGCCGACACGGTCCGAAAAGCGTATGATTTGTATCTGGCCGGCTATTCCACCGATAAAATTGCCAAGATGCTGGGCCTGAGGTACGAGCATCTGGCGCTCCAGATTTTAAAGAGAAAAACAAACGCAGGCTATATCGTCTATAATGGGGTAGAATATAAAGGAAGGCATGAGGCCATCATCAGCCTCGAAACCTATGAAAAGACGATGGCAGCCATGGCCATGCGCGCCAGAAAGCCGACAAGTGACGGCGCGTACCTCCTTACAGGGCTTCTCGTTTGCGGCAAGTGCGGTGCAAAAATGCGCTACCAGAAATGGGGCAAGAAGGACTGCAAAATCGTTTGCTATTCGGCCGATAAATCGAAAACCCACTTAGTGCGTGACCCCGGCTGTGCCAACCACCGCCATAGCGCGTGGGAAATCGAAGAGATTGTGTTGGCGGATTTGTTTTCCCTTTCCGTTAAAGCGGAGGAGCCGAAAGAAGAGAAGGAAGACATATTAGAAATACTGCAGAATCAGGAGAATGCCGCTAAAACAAAGCTCCGGCGGCTGTATGACCTGTACGGGGATAAGGGCGATGAGATACTGCACGATGCCATCATGGCGCAGAAAAAAACGCTGGCCGCCCTGCAAAGGCAAATCCGGGAAGAGGAGGCGGTCTGCGAAAAGGCGGCCGAGCTTCAGAAAACGAAGAAGGAAATTTCCCGTCTGCAGGAAAGCTGGGCGTATTTATCGATGCGTGAGAAGAAAAAGGTCGTGCGAAACCTGGTGGATAAGATAGTCATAACCGATGATGTAGTCGATGTCTATTATACCTTTTAGAACAAAAAACGCCCTGACGCGGTGCCTGAAAAACGCCGAAAAAACGCACTTTTCGTGCACCGCGGAATAAAAAAATTAAAAATTTTCAGAAAAAGCTTGACAATTCCCCTGGCGCGTGGTAAACTATTAAAGCTGTCGCACGAAAGCAATTTGTTTTGAAAAAGTTAATTTTTCTCTTGACAAATCGGGCATCGTGTGGTAGAATGAAATTCCGCCGC
>JAZSLT010000026.1:0-2936 GCA_045535515.1 Clostridia bacterium
TCTTTGCTTTTTGCAATTTCGTCTTTTGTGCGGGGCGCGGCCATAATTTCCCAGCCTTCCGCCTCCAAAGAGCGAAGCTTCTCCCTCGCAGCCTCGGTCGTTTCCTGTGCTGTGCAGGCTATACAGCCCACAGCGCCGGCCGCAAGGAAGTTCTCCAAAGCCTTTCCGCCTGCGGCGATTTGGACATCGCTAAAATGAAATGAAATTTTGCCGCTCATCCCGTTTTCCCTCCTGAAATGTTCAAAAGTTTATACATTTTTTGCCGAATACGCCTGTATTGTATCATGTTCTTTAAATCTCTGTCAATATTTTCCGCGACATTCCGCATTCTCTTGGCCGGACGGAATGTATAACATTTTTGAAAAACTCTTTGCATTTTTGGAATACTATGGTATAATCATTTTATAGCATCTTATACGAATGCGCAGGTGATGAAAATGAAAAGTAAAACGAATTTTGTTTGTCAGGAGTGCGGACATGCTTCCCAGAAATGGCTGGGGAAATGCCCTGCCTGTGAAAGCTGGAATACGATGGTGGAGGAGACCTTTATTCCGCCGGCAAAGGCTGTTCCCGCTTACACCTCCGGCGCTTCTCCCATGCCGATAAATACGATTACGGCTGACCGCGAAGGCACCCGTATCGGCACCGGCATCGGGGAGCTGGACCTCGTTTTGGGGGGCGGCCTTGTAAGCGGCTCTTTGGTGCTGGTTGGCGGTGAGCCGGGCATTGGTAAATCCACCCTTCTTTTGCAAATCTGCTCTGCCCTTTCCGGCGGCGGCAATGTTTTGTATATTTCCGGCGAGGAATCGGAGCGCCAGCTAAAAATGCGCGCGGACAGGCTTTCCATTTCGTCCGACTCTGTGTATATTCTGAGCGAAACGAATATGGACGCCGCTATGCTGCATGTGGAGGCGCTTTCCCCTGCCGTTTTGATTGTGGACTCTATCCAGACCATGTTCACGCCCTCGGTCACAAGTGCCAGCGGCAGCGTAAGTCAGGTGCGGGAGATTACCCTTCGCCTGATGCGCTACGCGAAAGAAACGGGAACGGCCGTGTTTTTAGTCGGCCATGTTACGAAAGAAGGCGCCATCGCCGGTCCGCGTGTTCTGGAGCACATGGTGGACTGTGTTTTGTATTTTGAAGGCGACCGTCACCAATCCTACCGCATCCTTCGTGCGGTGAAGAACCGTTTTGGCTCCACCAATGAAATCGGCGTTTTTGACATGGGCGAAAAGGGACTTTGCGAAGTTTTAAACCCCTCGGCCATGCTCTTGTCGGAGCGGCCGCAGAATGCGCCCGGCTCCGCTGTTTTCTGCTGTCTGGAAGGCTCCCGGCCGCTGCTGGCGGAGGTGCAGGCGCTCGTGTCCCCCACCGGCTTTGGCATTCCCAGACGCATGGCCTCCGGCATTGACCTCGGGCGCGTAAATCTCCTGATAGCCGTTTTGGAAAAGCGCGTGGGGATAAATCTGCAAAATCAGGATGCGTACATAAATGTAATTGGTGGTCTTCGCATTGATGAAACGGCGGCCGACCTTTCTGTGGCCGCGGCCATCTTTTCAAGCCATAAGGCCATTACCATTCCGCCCCAAATGGTGTTCCTCGGCGAAATCGGCCTTACGGGTGAGCTTCGCTCCATCACGGGCGCGGAAAAGCGCGTGGCGGAAGCGGTGCGCCTCGGTTTTCGCGATATTGTGCTTCCGAAGGACAATGCCAAAGCGCTCCGCCTTCCGGACAAGGATGTCCGCCTTCTCGCCGTCGGTACGGTGCAGGAAGCGCTCTCCCATTTGAAAAAATAGCCTTTTAAATATAACGCAAAAAAGCCGTCATAATCTGTGACGGCTCTTTTTTTATGAAACTACTTAAGTGCGGCCTGTGCAGCGGCAAGGCGGGCAATCGGCACGCGGAAGGGCGAGCAGGATACATAGCTCAGGCCAACCTCGTGACAGAAGGCAACCGTGGACGGGTCGCCACCATGCTCACCACAGATACCGAGTTTAATGTCGGGACGCGTCTGGCGGCCAAGCTCGGCAGCCATCTTGACAAGGCGGCCAACGCCCTTCTGGTCAAGCTTTGCAAACGGGTCGTTTTCATAAATCTTGGTTTCGTAGTACGCATCGAGGAACTTGCCGGCATCATCGCGGGAGAAACCGAAGGTCATCTGCGTAAGGTCGTTTGTACCGAAGGAGAAGAACTCGGCTTCCTTGGCAATCTCATCGGCCGTGATGGCGGCACGCGGAATTTCAATCATGGTACCTACCTTGTAGGTGAGGTTTGCACCGGCTTCGCGGATAACGGCATCGGCCGTTTCCACAACTACCTTCTTAACAAAGGCCAATTCCTTGATTTCGCCTACGAGCGGAATCATGATTTCCGGTACAATCGTGATGCCCTTTCTCTTCGAAACAGCAATCGCGGCCTTGATAACGGCACGCGTCTGCATAGCCGCAATTTCCGGATAGGTAACGGCCAGACGGCAACCGCGGTGGCCCATCATGGGGTTAAACTCATGCAGGGATGCGATAATCGCCTTGATATCCTCCACCGTCTTGCCCTGTGTTTTGGCGAGGGCTTCGATGTCCTTTTCCTCGGTGGGTACGAATTCATGCAGCGGGGGGTCGAGGAAACGAATGGTAACGCCATAGCCTTCCATAACCTCATACAGCTTTTCAAAGTCGCCCTGCTGCATCGGCTCCAGCTTGGCCAGCGCCGCTTCTCTCTGTTCCTTTGTATCGGAGCAAATCATTTCGCGGATAGCGGCAATTCTGTCGAAGTCGGAGGCCAAGCGGTCTTAGGAAGACAAAATTTGTATTCAACTCCTTGGCACACAGAACGACATGGCTACGATCCGCCTTATCGGCTCCAGCTTGGCCAGCGCCGCTTCTCTCTGTTCCTTTGTATCGGAGCAAATCATTTCGCGGATAGCGGCAATTCTGTCG